>JAATGL010000019.1 GCA_015654705.1 Alphaproteobacteria bacterium
ACGCCGCGCTCGCCGACCAGCGTCCTGAAGCCCTGCGGCAGGCGTTCTACGAATTCGGAGGCCGCGGCCGCGTCGGCGGCGCGGCGCACCTCGTCGTCGCTCGCCTCGGGCCGGCCGTAGCGGATGTTGTCGGCGATGCTGCCGGAGAAGATCACCGGGTCCTGCGCCACCAGCGCGATGTGGCGGCGCAGTTCCCGCGGATCCAGATCGGCGACGTCGATGCCGTCGAAGCGGATCGTACCGCGCTGCGGCGCGAAGAAGCGCAGCAGCAACTGGAACGTGGTCGACTTGCCGGCGCCGGACGGGCCGACCAGCGCCACCGCCTCCCCCGGCCGCACATCGAGCGAGAAGCCGTCCAGCGCCGCATAGTCCGGCCGCGACGGATAGTGGAAGGTCACGTCCTGAAAGGTGACCGCGCCGCGCGCCGGCTCGGGCAGCGCCTTGGGGCTCGGCGGCGCGGCGATCGCGGGCTCGGTCTTCAGCAATTCCATCAGCCGCTCGGAAGCGCCGGCGGCACGCTGCAACTCGCCCCACACTTCGCTGAGCGCGCCGACGCCGCCGCCGGCCAGGAGCGCGTAGAAGACGAATTGCAGGAGCTGGCCGCCGGTCATCCGGCCGGAGATGATGTCCTGCGCGCCGACCCAGCCGACGCAGGCGACGCTGGAGAACGCCGCGAAGATCACCACGCCCGCCATCACCGCGCGGGCGCGGGTGCGCAGGACGGCGACATCGAACGAGCCTTCGACGACGCGCGCGAATTCGCGGCGCTCGGCGTCCTCATGGGTGAAGGCCTGCACCGTCTGCACCGCGTTCAGCGTCTCGCTGGCGCGCGCGCTGGTGTCGGCGATGCGGTCCTGGCTCTTGCGGCTCAGCGTGCGCACCCAGCGCCCGAAGACGATCAGCGGGATCAGCACGACGAACACCGCCGCCACCACCAGCGCCGCCAGCTTGGGACTGGTCACGAACATCAGCACGAAGGCGCCGGTCAGCGTCACCAGGTTGCGCAGCGCGACCGACACCGTCGATCCCACCACCGTCTGGATCAGCGTGGTGTCGGCGGTGAGGCGCGACAGCACCTCGCCGGTGCGCGTGACCTCGAAGAATTCCGGCGTCAGCCCCAGCACATTGGCGAACACGGCCTTGCGGATATCGGCCACGACGCGCTCGCCGATCCAGGTGACGAAATAGAAGCGCGTGGCGCCCGACATGCCCATCACCGCGGCGACCGCGATGAAGGCCAGGAAGTAGCGCCCGATCAGCGCCGCGGCCCTGGCGTCGAAGCCGTGATCGATCAGCCCGCGGCCGGCGGCGGGCAGCACCAGGGTGGCGGCGGAGGAGATGATGAGGGCCACGCCGGCGATCGCGATCCGGCCGCGGAACGGCCGCAGGAAGGGCAGGATCTCCCGCAGCGGCCTGAGCGTGCGGGCCTTGGCCCGCCCGGCCGCCACCCGTGCCACCTCGTTCGCGTATTCCTCGCCCGACTGCGCCATGTCCAAAGCCCTTTTGCCCAAGACCTATATAGGAGGCGCGGCCGCGGCGCGAAGGGGCCGATTGTCCGGGATTGCCCCGAGCGAGCGCCCACTTGTGCGCCGCCGGACCTTGCCCTATAAGGCGCGGCTTCAAAAAACCGCGTCAGAAGGCCGTTTGTCATGAAAAAGGGTATCCATCCCGACTACCACTTCGTCGACGTCCATCTGAACGACGGCACCTCCTACAAGACGCGCACGACCTGGGGCGAGGCCGGGCAGAAGCTGACGCTGGACATCGACCCGACCACCCATCCGGCGTGGACCGGCGGCCAGCAGCAATTGCTCGACCGCGGCGGCCGTCTCACCCGCTTCAACAAGAAGTTCGCCGATTTCGTGAAATAGGGCTTCGCGCTAGCCGCCGAAGGCGCGCTCCAGCCGGTCGAGATGCGCCTGCACGCCGGGCGCCGCACGGACGCCGCCGAACAGCACGTCGTCCAGCCGCGCGATGCGGCGATAGAGATTGTCGCTGCGGCCGAGCAGGTCCTGCAGCATCGCGGGCAATTGATCGACGCCGTCGCTGCCGCCGCCCAGGCAGATCTCCTTCGAGCCGAGGCGGTAGCGTTCGCCCGCCGCGTCCGCCGCGTCCATGTCGCCGTCATGCACGGCGCGCTGCACCAGCAGCCAGCTCGGCGCCTGCATCAGCCGTGTGGTGACGCGCATGCTTTCGCCGGCATAGAGCATCGCGATCTGTCGCGGCAGGTCGC
>JAATGL010000263.1 GCA_015654705.1 Alphaproteobacteria bacterium
ATGGTCGATTGGGCGCATGGCGGCACGGCGCCGTTCGCCGCGGCGCTGGACCAGCCGGCGCTGCGCGCGATCGCGGAGCGCCCGCTCAACCGCCTGCTGCGGCCGCGCATGACGCTGGACGATTTTGTGGCGGGCGCAGAAAGCGCGCCGGCGCCTGCGGGATTCATCTTTCACATGTCGCGCTGCGGCTCGACGCTGGCGGCGCGGATGCTGGGCGCGCTGCCCGGCGGCGTGACGCTCTCCGAACTTCCGACGATCAACGATGCGGTCCTGCTGGCGCATGCAGCGCCGGATCTCACGCCGGAGCAGCGTGTGGCACTGGTGCGCGCGATCCTCGCCGCCTATGGCCGCGGCGGCCGGCGCCTTTGTTTCGTCCGCTTCGAGGCCTGGCACACGCTGGCGCTGCCGTTGCTGCGCCGCGCCTTTCCGCAGACGCCGCTGGTGTTCCTGACGCGCGATCCGGTCGAGGTGCTGGTGTCGCATCGCCGTTTCGGCGGCACCGATCTGCTGGCCGGTACGATGCCGCAGATCTGGCGCATCGACGGCGCCGCGGACGAGGACGAACTCGCGGCCCGCGCGCTGGGCCGCATCTGCGAAAGCGCTGCGATGCATCTGCGCGCCGGCGATCTGGTGATCGACTATCGTGATCTGCCCAGCGCGGTCTGGACGCGGATATTGCCGCATTTCGGCGTGACCGCGGACGATTCCGTGCGCGCTGTCATGGCACGCCTGGCGCAAAGCGATGCCCGCGCCCCCGGCGCCGTCTTTGCGCCGGACACCAACGACAAGCAGCGTCAGGCCGACGACGTGTTGCGCCTCCTGGCGGAGACGCATATCGGCGAGGCCTACCGCCGGCTGCATCCGGGCGCTTATGCGGCAATGGATTAACCTTGACGCGATATGCATAAGGCGGGAGCAGACTGCGCCATTCGAATCGGGTAGAGTCGCGCCAGTCGCTGACGCGCCTGCCGCCGGAGCGACGTCCGGCGCCCGTCATAGCATCTGTCGATTGGTGACTGGAAAGGTAGGCGCGTGATGCACTTGGTGCTCGCGAGCAGACGCAATGCTGCCGTTTTCGCCCATTGGATCCACGCGCGCGGCGACCGCGACCTGCCGACGCGGCAGAGCATCGATCCCAATGCGATCAAGGCGGAGCTGCCCTATGTCTATATCGCCCAGGTGATGCCGGACGACGACGGTGTGTGGTTCAAGTTTCGCCTGATGGGAACGACGCTGGTGCAGAACTTCCGGCTGGAGGGCTCAGAGCGCATCCTGCTCGATTTGCAGATCGGCGGCTGGGAGGAGGAGTGGCGCAGGAACCTGCTCACCGCCGTCAAGATGAAGATGGCGGTGGTCGACGAGGCGACGATCAGGACCGAATCCGGCATGGACCTCAACATCGAGCATCTGGCATTGCCGATGTCGGAGGACGGCATCAAGGTCGACCGCGTCTTCGGCGCCATCGATTTCCTGACCAAGTCGGAATACGACCTGAGCGTCGTGCTGCCGCAGGTATCGTGGTCGACGATCAATCAGATCGAACTGGAGAAACGCATCATCATCTCCAATCTGCGGGTGCAGTTGTGAGACGTTACGCCGCCGCGTGCTCGCCGCTGAGCCAGGCGCGGGCGCGGTCGACATGGACGGCCCAGACTTCGCCGGCCTTCTCCTTCGGCCGGTAGAACGGGCGGACATCGCCCTCGCGCGGCGGTTCGGCGGCGCAATGGTCGCGGAACACGCGCTCCACCTCGTCCTCGAACTTTGGCGAGATCTCGTGGCCGGATTTGGCGCGGCGCGTGCGCATCGCGCGCATCACCGACCAGCGCCGCAGGCCGGCGGGATTGGCCTCCAGTACGGCGAGGAGGTCGAGCAGCATGGTGCGGTCGGTGCGGATGCGCGTCGGCGTGCGCTCGGCGCGGCGCACCGGCTCGTCGAACGTGTCGTGTGAACTCATTTGGTCTCCATTGCGCCGACCGCATTCTTGAAGCCGGCATGCCAGCGCGCGCGTTCCGGATCGGCAGGATGCGGATTGAGCTTGGCGATCCGGGCGTCGTCGGGCTCGCGGGTCTCGCCCACCATGATGCGCCGCGCCGCGTTCCAGCCCTGCGCCTCGATACGGCTGAGCCGGAATGCGTCGTTGTCCGTCATTGCGATCTTTCTGTTCGAGAATCTCGGCATCGCGCGCCGGGTACGTTCATGTAGTGACGGAGGACTCGTTTTACAACCCACAAGCGGCGCCGCCGCGGCGGAGAAGGAAACCGCGGCAGGTCGGGCTTTTCGCGCGCGCATTGCTATTGGCGCGACAAAGGCCTATAGGCCGCTCACGTGGTTCTTACGTCTCGTCAGACGAAGCGCTCCCTGTTGATACTGACTCGCTTACGAGCGCGCCGGACAAGACGGAAAACTTCTTTCCTCTGATGCTCCCGTTTTCCACGTCCGTTCGCGCGACAATCGCGTGCGCGGAACCAAGCAAGTAAAGAAAACGCAAATGACCATCGGAACAGTGAAATTCTTCAATGGTACAAAAGGCTTCGGCTTCATCTCCCCGGAAGACGGCGGCAAGGACGTGTTCGTCCACGCCACGGCGGTGGAAGCGGCAGGCCTGCGCTCGCTGAACGAAGGGCAGAAGGTGTCGTTCGACATCCAGCCCGACGCGCGGGGCTCCAAGGCGGCCAATCTCAAGGCGCTTTGATCCACCGTTGACGTTGTGCCATTCGGGCGGCGGAGGAAACTCCGCCGCCCGTTTGTTTTGCGGCGCGACAAGGGCGGATCGGCGCGGCGCGCCTGCGCCCGCCGGCGATCGCAGGGCGCTCTGCGTGCGCCGCAACATGCGATGCGGCGTGCCGCGATCGCAGCTTTTTTCCCCGATCCTTGTAAGACATCGATAAATGGCTTAAATATAAGCAACGTGGTGGTGTCACGTCAGTTGAAGCGCACCTGTTTTTGAAATCCGACTCGCCTTTCGTGCGCGCCTGGACGAGACAGCCAAACTTCCGATGATCGTTCGCCACCGCATCGTCCGTGCATATCGCCCGGACGAGTCACGACTTAGGAAAACCTCAATGACCATCGGAACCGTAAAGTTCTTCAACACCTCCAAGGGTTTCGGTTTCATCTTGCCGGAAGGCGGCGGCAAGGACGTGTTCGTCCATGCCACGGCCGTCGAAGCGGCGGGGCTCCGCAGCCTGCAGGAAGGCCAGAAAGTGTCGTTCGACGTCGTTCCCGACGCGCGCGGCGCCAAGGCGGCGAACCTGAAAGCCGTCTAAGGCTCGAAGACTTTCGCGAATTGGGCGGTCGGGGGAAACCCCGGCCGCCTTTTTCGCTTTGAAAGACCTATTGGTTTGCTGGCACGCTGCTGAATTGCAGCTCGACGCGCTTCTGCCCATGCTCCGGCGGCTCGAAGCCGGCGTTGCGCGTGCCGGCGCCGTCGATCGTCGCGAACACGGTGTAGCGGCCGCGCGGCACGCGCAGCAGCACCCAAGGGCCGGAACAGTCGAACTCCGCCAGCGTCTTGCCCGCCGCATCGGCCAGCTTCACATGGGCGCCGGAGAGAAACTGCGCGGCGCCATTGGAGAACTCGACCTTCACCGGATAGGCCGCCCAGCGCGGATCGTCCTTGCCGGAGCCGACCCCGGTACACACCGTCTCGACGCCGCCCATCGTGATCGGCGAATCCATCGGCAGCGGGTCTGCGCCGGCGCCCCCTATCAGGAGCCCGGCCAAGGCGCAGCCGATCGTCAAAGGCACGAATTTCATGGGGAATCATCCTTTCGAAAAATGCGGGCAGCCAGAATCGCGCATATGGCGAAGTTTTGCCGCAGAAACATAACGCGGAAATCGTTCCGCTGTTCCGGCCTTTGCGCCATACTCCCGCTGTGGTTGAGGTGGCGGAAGCGATGCGGAAAACGGTTCTTTATCTGGCGGGATTGGTGCTGGCCTCGTCTACGCCAGCTTTAGCGGCGGCGTCCAAGGCGCATGCCGTGGCCAGGACGATCGGTCTCGACGGCCAGGCCGTGGGCACGGTGGATTTCGCCCAGACCAGCCACGGCGTGCTGATCCAGTTCGACCTGCACGGATTGCCGCCCGGCACGCATGCGATCCACATCCACACCTCCGGCAATTGCGACACCAAGACCAAATTCACCAGCGCCGGGCCGCATTTCTCGCCCGAGCCCAAGATCCATGGCTACATGTCCAAGGGCGGCCCGCATCCCGGCGACCTGCCCAACCAGGTGGCGGCGGGCGACGGGACGCTGCGCGCCTCCACGATCAGCAACATGTTCTCGCTCGGCAACGGCAAGAAATCGATCTTCGACCGCGACGGCGCCGCGATCATCCTGCACGCCAGGGCCGACGATTACATGAGCCAGCCGGCGGGGAATTCCGGCGACCGCATCGCCTGCGGCGTCATCGTGCGCACCCAGGGTCCGGGCTCGCGCAGGGCTGGGTCGCGCCGCAAGCATGCGTGAATCGGGCATGGTGGCCTCCATAAGGAGTCGCCCATGCCCGTGCTTCACCAGATGCAGATGTCCGGCAATTGCTACAAGGTGCGGCTGGCGGCGCGGCAGCTCGGCATTCCGCTCGCGGTCAAGGATTATGGGCTGCATGACGGCGCGACGCGCACGGCGGAATTCCTGGCCAGGAATCCGAATGGGCGCGTGCCGCTGCTGGAACTGGACGACGGGCGATTTCTTCCGGAATCGGGCGCGATCCTCTGGTATCTGAGCGACGGCACCAGGCTGCAGCCGCAAGATTCGTGGGGCCGGGCCGAAGCCCTGCAGTGGATGTTCTTCGAGCAGTACAGCCATGAGCCCTATATCGCGGTGGCGCGCTTCTGGCTCGCCTATGCGCCGAAGGAAGAATTCGAGAAGAAGCGCCCTCTGGTCGGCGAATGGCATGCCAAGGGCCATGCGGCGCTCGGCGTGATGGAAAGCCATCTGGAAAAGCACGACTGGTTTGCGGGCGGGCGCTATTCCATCGCCGACATCGCGCTCTACGGCTACACCCATTGCGCGGCGGAGGGCGGCTTCGACCTGGCGCGCTATCCCGCCGTCACGGCCTGGCTGGCGCGGGTGGCCCGCGAACCGGACCACACCCTGCTGTCGGAAACGTGGTGAGACGAACGCCGCTTCCTGTTTCCGCTCCGGCGTGCGAGTTTGCGGGCCAACAGGGGAGGCATTTCATGAAACTATCCATCGTCGCCGCGGCGGCTGCCGTGGCGCTTGCCGGGCTCGCATGGTCCGCGCCCGTCCTGGCGGCGCATGCCCGTGCCGGCCTGTGGAAGACCACCACCACGGACCTGACGCCGGCTGGCGACACCAACGGCAAGCCGACGGTCTATAGCGGCGAATATTGCCGCACGCCGGCCGAGGCCGCGCATGATGCGCCGCAGGTCGTCGGCCGCGACTGCATGCAGACGAACGTGGTGTGGAAAGGCAACACGGTCACCGGCGAAACGGTGTGCGGCGGCCCGGTGAAGGGCAAGGGCAGGTTCAGCCAGACATTTCCGGACGACATCCACTATTCCGGCACCTATGTCTTCGACGGCCATACCATGATGGTGATGCCGTTCCACATGAACGACAGATACACCGCGGTCTGGGTCAAGGCCGATTGCGGCAAGATCCCGCCGCTGAAATAGAGGGGCGCGTCAGGCCGCCGTCGCGGTCTGCCAAAGTTCGATCTTGGTGCCGTCGGGATCGAGGATCCAGGCGAAATGGCCGAACGTATCGTCCTGGCGGCCCAGCACCGTGACGCCCTTGGCCTCGACCTGCGCCAACAGCGCCTCCAGGTCGTCGACCGCGAAATTGATCATGAACCCCTGCGACGACGGCGCGAAATATTCCGTATCGGCTGCGAACGGATTCCACACCGTTTGCGGCGGATGGCCCGGCGCATCGTTGGACAGAAGCGCGCCGCCCCATTCCTCGATGTCGAGCCCGAGCACGTCGCGATACCACGCGCGGAGCGCTTTGGGATCGGCGCTCTTGAAGAAAATTCCGCCAATGCCCGTGATTCGTGCCATTCTATCCCCCGGCCCGTCCGCTCCTGTGCGAGGCGGCCGGGGCGAAGGTTGGAGCATGGCGCCCGATTTGACAAGGCGCGGGAGACAGGGGGAATGACGATGGACAATTCGAGGAAGCTCGCCGCCGAATTCATCGGCACGTTCTGGCTGGTGCTGGGCGGCTGCGGCAGCGCGGTGCTGGCGGCCGGCGTGCCCGATGTCGGCATCGGCTACGCCGGCGTGGCGCTGGCGTTCGGCCTGACGGTGCTGACCGGCGCCTATGCGCTGGGCCACATCTCGGGCGCGCATTTCAATCCGGCCGTCACGGTCGGGTTGTTCACCGCCGGACGCTTTCCGGCGAAGGACGTGATCCCGTATATCGTGGTGCAGGTGCTGGGCGGCATCGCGGCCGGCGCGGTGCTGTTCTATATCGCCAGCGGCGCCTCCGGCTTCGACGCCTCGGCCGGCTTCGCCTCCAACGGCTTCGGCGAGCATTCGCCGCAGGGCTATTCGCTGGGCGCCGGCGCGGTCTGCGAACTGGTGATGACGTTCATGTTCCTGATCGTGATCCTGGGCGCCACGCATCATCGCGCGCCTGTGGGATTCGCCGGCATCGCGATCGGCCTCGCGTTGACGCTCATTCACCTCATCAGCATTCCGGTCACCAACACTTCGGTCAATCCCGCCCGCAGCACCGCCCCGGCGCTCTTCGCCGGAATGCAATATGTCCAGCAACTCTGGCTTTTCTGGCTCGCTCCGCTGGTAGGTGCGGCGCTTGCCGGGTTCGTCTACCGAGGAATGCTCGAGGGTGAACCCGAGCCGCCGGTCGTCGGCCGACGGTCGTAAGCACAAATGACCAACAGTATCTCGATATGGGGGGAAGACGGCGCGTCGCCGTAGGACGCGCCCCCGCAACTCGATCAACCCTGTCGAAGGAGATCGAAATGATCCGCAAAGTCACATGGACCGCGCTCGCCGAGGCGTCGCCGCTCGCCGCCTGCGCGCAAAAACCCACGACGCCACCAC
>JAATGL010000154.1 GCA_015654705.1 Alphaproteobacteria bacterium
CCCAGGGACAATTCGCTCGCCAGCGCAAAGAAAAACGCCCCGAGCGCGACCAGGAAGACCGCGAACGCGAGGTCGGGAATGTTGAGGCGGGCGGTCATTGTTGCTCCGCCCTCATCCTGAGGAGCCCGAGCGTGGCGAGGGCGTCTCGAAGGATGGGGGCGGCCCCATGGTTCGAGACGCGCCGCTAACCGCGGCGCTCCTCACCATGAGGCCAAAAAGAGGGCTACTCCGCCGCGCGGCCGAAGCGGTCGTCGAGCGCGTAGCCCGCGCCGCGCACGGTGCGGATCGGGTCGGCCATCTGGCCGCGGTTGATCGCCTTGCGCAGGCGGCCGACATGGACGTCCACTGTGCGTTCGTCGATATAGATGTCGGAGCCCCAGACGCCGTCGAGCAACTGCTCGCGCGAAAACACCCGGCCCGGGCGCTCCATCAAAAATTCCAGCAGCCGGTATTCGGTCGGCCCCAGATCGACGGCGCGGCCCTGGCGCGACACACGCTTCTTTTCGCGATCGAGTTCGATGTCGCCGATCGCGAGCACGGTGGCGACGCGGTCCGGGTTGGCGCGGCGCAAAAGCGCGCGCACGCGCGCCAGCAATTCCGGCACCGAGAACGGCTTGACCATGTAGTCGTCGGCGCCGGTGGCGAGGCCGCGTACCTTCTCGCTCTCCTCGCCGCGGGCGGTGAGCATGATGATGGGCAACTGCTGGGTTTCCGGCCGCGCCCGCAGGCGGCGGCACAGCTCGATGCCGGACAGGCCGGGCAGCATCCAGTCGAGCACGACGAGATCGGGCGTCGACTCCTTCAGCTTGGTGTCGGCGTCGTCGCCGCGCGCCGCGGAATCGACCTCGTAGCCTTCCTTCTCGAGATTATAGCGCAGCAGCGTGGTGAGCGGTTCTTCGTCTTCGACGATCAGGATGCGCGCGCTCATGGCGAATCTCGCTCTTTCGTCCAAGTCTGTTACCTGTCGCCCGCGACCAGGGCCGCGATGGTCGTGGTGTCGCCCTTCGGCCGCTGGTCGGCGATCGGGCGGCCTTCGATGACGTAGTGCACGGTTTCGGCGATGTTGGTGGCGTGATCGCCCATGCGCTCGATGTTCTTGGCGCAGAACATCAGATGGATGCAGAAGGTGATGTTGCGCGGGTCTTCCATCATATACGTGAGCAGCTCGCGGAACACCGAGGTGCAGACCGCGTCGATTTCCTCGTCGCCGCGCCAGACCGCCATCGCCTTGCTGATGTCGCGGCGGGCATAGGCGTCGAGCACCAGCTTCAACTGCTCGAGCACCAGATCGGTCATGTGCTCCACGCCGCGGATCAGCTTGGCGGGCGGAAATTCGCCGTTGAGCGCGATCACGCGCTTGGCGATGTTCTTGGCGAGATCGCCGATGCGCTCCAGGTCGTTGGCGAGCCGCAGCGCGCCGACGATGTCGCGCAGATCGACCGCCATCGGCTGGCGGCGCGCAATCGTGAGGACCGACTTCTCCTCGATCTCGCGCTGCAGCGCGTCGATATTGGCGTCGGCTATGGTGACGCGGGTCGCCAGCGCGCTGTCGCGCTTGGCCAGCGCATCGACGGAATCGGCGACCTGCTTTTCGGCAAGCCCGCCCATTTCGGCGACCATGCGGGCAAGATCCTGCAAGTCGCCGTCGAAGGCCTTGGCAGTGTGCTGATCGTTCATTGTTCTATTCCTTGCTTCTTACCCGGCATCGTAAGCCTAGCCGAAGCGACCGGTTATATAATCCTGCGTGCGGCGATCGTTAGGGGTGGTGAACATGCGCGACGTTTCGCCGTATTCGATCAGCTCGCCGAGATACATGAAGGCGGTGAAGTCGGAAACGCGGGCGGCCTGCTGCATGTTATGGGTGACGATGGCGATGGTGTAGTCGTCCTTCAACTCGTCGATCAACTCCTCGATCTTGGCGGTCGAGATCGGATCGAGCGCCGAGCACGGCTCGTCGAACAGGATGACCTCGGGGCGCACCGCGACGGTGCGCGCGATGCACAGGCGCTGCTGCTGGCCGCCGGAGAGCGACTGGCCGTTGGCGTTCAGCTTGTCCTTGACCTCGTCCCAGAGCGCGGCGCGCTGCAACGCATGCTGCACGCGGCCGTCCAGCTCCGATTTCGGCAGCCGCTCATAAAGCCTGATGCCGAAGGCGATGTTTTCGTAGATCGTCATCGGGAACGGCGTCGGCTTCTGGAAC
>JAATGL010000295.1 GCA_015654705.1 Alphaproteobacteria bacterium
CATGTCGGTGACTTCTTCCGGCCGCTCGTCGATCAGCAGTACGATCAGGTAAACGTCTGGATGGTTGGCCGCGATCGCCTTGGCGATGTTCTGCATCATGATGGTCTTGCCGACGCGCGGCGGCGCCACGATCAGGCAGCGCTGGCCCATGCCGAGCGGCGCCACGATGTCGATCACCCGCCCGGTGCGGTCCTTCACCGTCGGATCGGGCAGCTCCATGGTGAAGCGGCGGTTGGGATAGAGCGGTGTCAGATTGTCGAACGCCACCTTGTGCTTGATGTTCTCGGGATCCTCGAAATTGATCGTGGTGACCTTCAGCAGCGCGAAATAGCGCTCGCCGTCCTTGGGCGAGCGGATCGGGCCTTCCACCGTGTCGCCGGTGCGCAGCCCGAAGCGGCGGATCTGCGAGGGCGAAACGTAGATGTCGTCGGGCCCGGCCAGGTAATTCGATTCCGGAGAGCGCAGGAAGCCGAAGCCGTCCTGCAGCGTCTCGACGACGCCGGTGCCGGTAATCTCGACATTGCGCTCCGCCAGCTCCTTCAGAATCGCGAACAGCATGTCCTGCTTGCGCATGGAGGACGCGTTCTCGATCTCGAGGTCTTCGGCGAAGGCGAGCAGGTCGGTGGGGGATTTGGATTTCAGATCCTGCAGCTTCATCGCCTGCAGGCCGGTCTGGAGAGTCATGGGAGGTTACACCTGGTACTGGGGGAGTTGGTCCGGTTGGCTGGCAGGTAACGCCTGGGCGCCGCCCGCGAAATCATCATCGGAAGATGGATCGGGCACCGCGCCGGTTTTCGCCCGGGTCTGGCGTAGGCCTCTTTGCGCCTGCCGCCTGCGATGCGTTGGGGAACCCCTCCTATATAGCGCGGTTTTCGCGCGATGCAAATAGCCGGGTGAACTAAAACGGCTGGACGATGACCAGGATCACAATAAAAACCATCAAGAGCGCGGGAATCTCGTTGAGAATCCGGTAGAAGCGCCCCGAACGAATATTGCGGTCCTGGGCGAATGTCTTGACGCAGACCGCGAAATAGCCGTGCAGCCCGGACAGCGCCAGCACCAGCACGAATTTCACCTGCAGCCAGAGGTCCTGGTAGGCGCCGGTCAGGAACGCCAGCGTCAGGCCCAGCACCCACACCACGATCATCGCCGGGTTGGCGATGGCGCGCAGCAGGCGGCGCTCCATCGTCTTGAAACGCTCGGACTCGGACGAACCCGGGACCGTCTGCGTGTGATAGACGAAAAGCCGCGGCAGGTAGAGCATCGCGCTCATCCAGGCGATCACCGCGATCACATGGAACGCCTTGATCCAGTCGATGTGGTTGGACAGAAACATGATCATCACACAGCCTCCGCAAAGCCACAGCGTCCAAAAGCGGACGGACAAAGCCGGCCAGCGCCGCTGTTGACGGCGATATCACTCCCCGCGGCGCGCAGCACCAGATCGGCCAGCCCCTGGACGAAGTCGACGCGCGTACCGACCGTCGGCGCCCGCAGATAGTGCGGCACACCCGCCTCCCGCGCCAGCGCCGCATAGTCGATATCGAGTTCCACCAGCGTTTCGGAATGTTCCGAGACGAAGGCGATCGGCACCACGATCACGCCCATGCCATCGGCGCCGGCACGGCGAATTTCGTTGTCCGTCGCCGGCGCGATCCAGCGCAGCGGCCCGACCCGGCTCTGATAGCAGACGGTCCAATCCAGATCGTCCATCCCCAATCGTTCCACAAGCATCTGGGCCGTCCGCTCGACCTGCCAGCGATAGGGATCGCCGGCCGCGATAATGCGCTCGGGCAATCCATGTGCCGAAAGCAGCAGGCGATAGCGCAGACCCGGCGTGGCTTTCGTCCAGGTTTCCCGGATCGAAGCCACCAGCGCCGCGATGAACCCCGCGCTCGACGGATAGCAGCAGACGCGCGCATACGGCACGTCCAGCCCGGCCTTGGCCGCGGCACGCCTCCAGTCGCCCAGCGACGAGGCCGTCGTGGTCGTCGAGAATTGCGGATAGAGCGGCAGCAGCACAACCCTGTCCGGCGCCCAGGCCTTCACCGCCTGCGCAGCCTCGTCGCTGAAAGGACGCCAGCAGCGCATCGCCACAAAAGCCCGCGCCTCCTGCTTACGCGCTGCGAGCGCCTTCTCTAAAGCCCGCGCCTGGGCCTCGGTCTCCTCCACGATCGGCGAACGCCCGCCGATCTTCGCATAGATTTCGCGCGCCACCGGTGCCCGCCGTGCCGCGATCAGACGAGCCAGCGGTTTGCGCAGGATGCCGGGCAACGTAATGATCGCGGGATCGGAAAAAAGGTTGCGCAGAAAAGGCTCGACTGCCTCCAGCGAGTCCGGTCCACCCAGATTGAACAGGACAATGGCGATTTTCATCCAATACCTCGTACGATCCGGACTTTCGGTTCACAGCCGATTTTCTCTACTTCCTTCAAAACAAGACTCCTAAAGGTTGTTGAAGAAGATGTAGGGGCTGTGATCTGTGGAAGAGTCTGAGGGTGGTTCTGTTCTCTAGGCCGCTCGATCAGGAGAGACAAGGATTGCCGGGAGAACGGCGCGGCCGGCGAAGCGCGGAGACGGTCCCGATATTGGGGATAGAGTTGTGCGGCATCTGCGCAGGCCTTGACGGTTTGGGTATCATGGGCGCGGCGCCGCCATGGTGCATCGAAAGGGAATGGTTCTGTGGGTAAGGCGTTTCATATCCATCTCGTGTCGGATGCGACCGGCGAGACGCTGAACGCCATCGCCAAAGCCGCGCTGGCGCAATTCGAAGGCGTCGAGGTCGAGGAGCACGCCTATACGCTGGTGCGCAGCCGGCGCCAGCTGGAACGGGCCATGGATCATATCCGCGCGGAACCGGGGCTGGTGTTTTTCACCCTGGTCAATCCGGAACTGCGCAACGAGTTGCTGGCGCAAAGTGCGCGGTTGTCGATCCCCTGCCTGGACATTCTTGACGCGCCGATTTCGATGCTGCGCCAATTCCTGGGAGCTGCCGAAACCCATCGCCCCGGCGGCCAGCATGAGATGGACCAGCGCTATCTTTTGCGCATCGAGGCCCTCAATTTCACGATCCAGCATGATGACGGGCAATCGCTGGACAGTCTGGACGAAGCCGAGATCATCCTGGTTGGTGCCAGCCGCACATCGAAGACGCCGACCTGCGTTTACCTGGCAATTCGCGGCCTGCGCTGCGCGAATGTTCCCCTGGTGCCGGGGATTGCTTTGCCGCCTTCTCTCCTACGTGTCGCCAAACCCCTGATCGTCGGCCTCTGGGCATCGCCGGAGCGGCTGATCCAGGTGCGGCGCAACCGCCTGTCCACCATGGGCGAATCGCGCGACACCGATTATGTGGAAGTGGAAAGCGTGCGTGCGGAAATCAACGCGACGCGCAAGATATTCGAGCAGCAGGACTGGCCGTCGATCGACGTCTCGCGCCGCTCGATCGAGGAGACCGCGGCCGCCATCATAAACCTGCTCAGCGAGCGCATGGTGGCGCGCGCATGACCCGCCTGGTCCTGGCATCGGCCAGCGTAAGCCGCGCGCGACTGCTGGAGAATGCCGGTGTGCCGTTCGCGGTCCATCCTGCCCATGTGGACGAGGACTCGGTCAAGAGCTCCATGCTGGCGGCAGGCGGGGACGGGCGGGCGATTGCCGACGCGCTTGCGGGATTGAAGGCGATGCGCGTTTCCGCGTCTCAGCCGGATGCCCTGGTCCTCGGCGCGGATCAGGTCCTGATGTTTCAGGGCCGTCTGGTGAGCAAGGTCGAGAACATTGCCGCCGCCGCCGCTCTTTTGCGCGAGTTGCGTGGTGAACGCCACGAACTCATCACTGCTGCGGTCCTGGCGCGGGATGGTGTGGCGATCTGGCGCCATGTCGATGGCGCCAGGTTGTGGATGCGCGATTTTAGCGACGGCTTCCTGGAGAATTATCTGGAAACCGTAGGCGAAGAGGTTCTCGGAAGCGTCGGCTGTTACCATCTGGAGGGCCGGGGCGCCCAGCTTTTCGCGCGCATCGAAGGCGACTATTTTTCCATTCTGGGCCTGCCGCTGCTGCCGCTTTTGACGGCGTTGCGCGGCCAGGGTGTTATTGCTGCATGAGCGCAGGCGGACCGGCGAAAGTGGCAGGCGTCATCGGGTGGCCGGTGCGACAGAGCCTGTCGCCGCGCCTGTATGGCCACTGGCTGGCCGAATACGGGATCGAAGGCGCCTTCGTGGCGCTGCCGACACGGCCGGAGGATTTCTCGACTGTGCTGCGCGGCCTGCGGCTCGGCGGATTTCGCGGTGTCAGCGTGACCGTGCCGCACAAGGAAGCCGCCTTCGCGCTGGCCGACCGCTGCGATGCGGCGGCGCTTGCTGCCGGCGCCGTCAACCAGCTTGTCTTTCAGGACGATGGCAGCATCACCGGACTGAACACCGATGCCGGCGGGCTGGCGGCCAGCCTGCGCGAAGCGCTGGGCGCCGAGACCCTGACGGGAAAGCCCGCCATCCTGCTTGGCGCCGGTGGCGCGGCGCGGGCCGCGATCCTGGCCCTGAACGATCTGGGCGCCAGCGAAATCCGCATCCTCAACCGCAACCGCCTGCGAGCCGAAACCTTGGCGGCGGCGCTCGCCGCAAGCGTCAGTGCGCGACTGGTGCCGGTGGGACTCCAGGATTGGGCCGGCGCGGCCGGCGATGCCGCCTTGATCGTGCAGGCGACGAATGCCGGGATGAAGGGCGCCGCGCCGCTCGATCTTGCTCTCGAAGCGCTCCCAAAAACCGCTACCGTTTGCGACATCGTCTACAACCCGCTCGAAACCATGCTCCTAAAACAGGCCCGTGCTCTGGGCCTCAAGACCGTCGACGGACTCGGCATGCTGATGTATCAGGCGGTTCCGGCGTTTCGGGCTTTTTTCGGTGTCGAGCCGAAGGTCACGCCGCAATTGCGTCGCGTGCTCGAAGACGCGCTGGCGCATGGCTGAGCGGCCTTTCCTGATCGGCCTGACCGGCTCCATCGGCATGGGCAAGACCGAGACGGCGAAGCTGTTCGCCCGCCTCGGCATCCCGGTCTATGATTCCGACGCTGCCGTGCACCGTCTCTACGAGCCCGGCGGCGCTGCCGTTGCGGAGATCGCGAAAGCCTTTCCGGAATCGGTGAAGGACGGCCGCGTCGACCGCGCGGCATTGTCGCGGCACCTGGCCAGCGACGAGGACGCCTTCCGCAAGCTCGAAGCCATCGTCCATCCACTGGTCGCCGCGGACCAGCGCCTGTTCCTGGAGCGGGCGATGAAGGACGGCGCGGAGATGGTCGTGCAGGACATCCCGCTGCTGTTCGAAACCGGCGGTCACGCCCGGATGGACGCGGTGGTGGTGGTGTCGGCGCCGTCGGAGCTGCAGCGCCGCCGCGTGCTGGAGCGGCCCGGCATGACGGCGGAGAAGCTGGATCATATCCTGGCGCGGCAGATGCCGGATGCCGAAAAGCGTGCAAAAGCCCATTTCGTGGTTGAAACCGACAAGGGCCTCGACCACGCTTTCGAACAGGTGAAGGCCGTCGTGGCGGCGCTGGAGGCTAAGCGGAATGCGTGAAATCGTGCTCGACACGGAAACCACCGGGCTCGATCCCGTCGACGGCCATCGGGTGATCGAGATCGGCTGCGTCGAGCTCGTCGACCAGTTTCCGACCGGACGCACCTTCCAGCGCTATCTCAATCCCGAACGCGACATGCCGGTCGAGGCCCAGCGCGTGCACGGCATCACCAGCGAATTCCTGAGCGACAAGCCGCTCTTCGCCCACATCGCGGACGAGCTGCTGGAATTCCTGGGCGACGCGCCGCTGGTGATCCATAACGCCAGCTTCGACCTGAAATTCCTCAATGCGGAGTTTCATCGCGTCGCGCGGCCGCCGCTGCCCCGGGCGCGCGCCATCGACACGATCGAGATCGCCAAGAGCCGGATTCCCGGCGCGCGCTATTCTCTCGACGAACTGTGCAAGCGTTTCGGTATCGATCTCTCCGGCCGCAGCCGGCATGGCGCCTTGCTCGATGCCGAGCTGACGGCGCAGGTCTATCTCGAACTGGCCGGCGGCCGGCAGAAGCGCCTCCTGCTGGCCCCGCTCGATGAAGCGTCGACGGCGGCCTCGGCCGAAAATCACGCCGCGCGCCTGCGTCCTGAACCGCTGCCGGTCCGCGTGACCGAAATCGAGATCGCGATCCACGCAGGCTTCGTCGCCCGCGAACTGGGCAGCGACGCCGTGTGGAACTGGAGTTAGCGCGGATCAGGCCCAGAACGGTTCCGTGCGCTTGAAACGGTCCCAGCGCTTGAGCGCGTTCTTCCCCAGCCGCGCCGCGCTGGCGCTGTGCCAGCCATTAACGAGGCCGGAGGCGAAGAAGAGATCGGCCTGGACGCGCGGCGCGACGCTCTCGTCGGCCGTCAGGCGCGACAGCGTGGCGCGCACCTGCCCCGCATCGTTGAGCGCGCCCAAAAGGTCCTGCAATTCCTTGAGCCGGGTCATGTAGCGCTTGACCGCTTTCTTCTTGTAGAGCGGGCCGTAGAATTCCGCCGCATAGCGCAGCTTCTTCAGCGCGAGGCGCAGCCGGTGGCAGTCACGTTGCGCCAGGGTCTTCACATGGCGTCCGCGCTTGCGCGCCCGCATCAGATATTCGTCCAGCAGCCGCGCCGAAACCGATTTGACCGGCGCGCGGATCGCCAGCCGCGTCTTGAAATCGGTGTCGGTGAGCGAGATCCAGGCGCGGCTTTGCGCTGCCACCGCCACATCGTCGAGGAAGATGGCGAAATCGATGCTGGCGACGCGCTCCGCCGCCTGGTCCCAGGCTTCGGCGCGGGCCTGTTCGAGCCGCTCGCGCAGCAGGCGGAAGGCCTTGTCGTCGCCCATCGCCTGGGCGGGTGGCGTGAACAGCTCCTCCGCGAACACGTCCAGATCGCGCGCCGGCGCGATGGCGGCGCTGAAGGCCTTGGTGCGCGCCTGCAGTTCGCGCTGCGACGGTGAGCGGAATTCCTCGCCGAAGGCGGAAAATGCAACCGAGAGCCGGCGCAGGCCGACACGCAATTGATGCAGTCCCTCGACCTCGCGCGAGCGCGTCACCGCCGCGACATTGGCCGCCACATGCGCCAGGCATTCCAGCAGCGTGACGCGGAAGGCATCCTCCACGCTCATGCCGCTGCCGATGCGCAGCGGCCGGGCGCTGACCGCCAGGGCGTGCAGATCGTGGGCCCGATGGCTTCTGGTGGTGCGGATCGTGGCGGTGCGCGTGTCGTCCATCAAGGCTCTGGGTTCAAGGGCGGGAATCATTCTACCCAAAGCCGCCAGCGACTCAAACCAGCTGACTCAAACCGTGCGGACGGGCAGCCCAGCTCTGGCCAGCGCGCGCTTGGCGTCCGCGATCGTCGCTTCGCCGAAATGGAAGATCGAGGCCGCCAGCACGGCATCGGCGTGGCCGTCGCGCACGCCTTCCACCAGATGGTCGAGCGTGCCCACGCCGCCCGAGGCGATCACCGGAACCGGCACGGCGTCGGCGACGGCGCGGGTCAGCGCGATGTCGAAGCCGTTGCGGGTGCCGTCGCGGTCCATTGAGGTGAGCAGGATTTCGCCGGCGCCCAGCACCGCCACCTCGCGCGCATACTGCACCGCGTCGAGCCCGGTCGGCGTGCGGCCGCCATGGGTGAAGACCTCCCATCGGCCCGGCGCCGTCTGCCGGGCATCGATGGCGACGACGATGCACTGGCTGCCGAACTTCTCCGCCGCCTGTCGCACGAAATCGCGGTTGCGGACGGCCTCCGTCATGATCGAGACCTTGTCGGCGCCGGCCAGCAGCAGGGCGCGGATGTCGTCCAGCGTCCGCACGCCGCCGCCCACGGTCAAAGGCATGAAGCAGACATCG
This sequence comes from Alphaproteobacteria bacterium, assembly GCA_015654705.1. Taxonomy (GTDB): domain Bacteria; phylum Pseudomonadota; class Alphaproteobacteria; order Micropepsales; family Micropepsaceae; genus Rhizomicrobium. The sequence continues at coordinate 7,874 of JAATGL010000295.1, forward strand.
GCGGTACGGCGCACGACATCGAGCAGGATGCCGCGCTTCTCATGGCTGGCCGTGATGTCGAGGAAACAGAGTTCGTCGGCACCTTCGCGGTCATAGAGCATCGCCTGCTCGACCGGATCGCCCGCGTCGCGCAGATCGACGAAATTGACCCCCTTGACGACGCGCCCGTCCTTGACGTCGAGGCAGGGAATAACGCGCACTTTCAGCATCAGCGCGCCTTCGCTATCGCCGCCACGCCGAACAGGGCGCGGGCGCACGCCGCTTCGGCTGGGACGGCGGTGGTCTTGCACAGCGCCTCGGCGTCGAGCAGCAGATCGAGCGCCTCGCCGAGCCTGGTCTCGCTCCAGCGCTGGGCCTGATTCTTGAACGACGCGGCGCGCGAGAAATGCACCGGCGGGCGCAGCTTGCGCATCACGCCGTCGACGCTCTCGCCGCGCCGGCTTTCGACGCCGACCAGCAGCAGGCGCTGCAGATGCGTCATCGCCTGGCGCAGCAGCGCTATGGGCGAGACGCCGGCGATCCACAGCCGCTCCAGCGCCAGGTCGAGACGGACCAGGTCGCCCGTGCCGGCCGCGTCGACCGCCTCCTCGGCGCGCGCTTCCGCCTCGTCGCCCATCACGGCGCGCACATCCTCAAGGCTGATATTCTTGCTGCCATGGGCATAGAGCGCCAGCTTTTCCAGTTCGCGCCGCGTCACGCCGCGGTCGGAGCCCAGCCGCGCCACGGCGTCCTCCAGCGCGTCCGGCGCGATGGAGAGGCCCTCCGCCTTCAGCGCGCCGCGCACCACATCGAACAGGTCGCGCGCGCTGTCGGGATAACAGGCGATGGCGGCGGCGCGGTCATCTTCCTCGAAGACGCGGCGCAGGCCGGTGCCCTTGGCCAGGTCGCCACCCTCCACCACGACCAGCGCATCGCCGGCATGTTCGGCGAGAAAGGATTCGAACAGCTTGGCGAGATTGTTGCCGGCGCCGCGCACCCGCACGACGCGCCGTCCGCCCAGCATCGAAAGTGCGGCCGCCTCGTCGAACAGCCGCGCCGGGTCGCCCGCCAGCGTCGCCTCGTCGAGGTCGGTGACGCGGAAGGCATCGTTCAGGTCCGCCACGACGGTTTTCATCAGGGTCTCGGCGCGCTCGCGCACCAGCCCAGAATCGGGTCCGAAGACCAGCGCGGCCGCAAGGTCCTTCGGCGGATGGGCGGCGTAACGATCGGCGTCGGATGATTTGATGATCATTTCGTCGTCGGCGCCGGCGTTTTGGCGCCCTGCTCGAAGAAGACGGCGAGATCGGTGCGGATGCGATAGGCGATGTCCTCGGCGGAGCGCTTGTCGGCGTCGCGCTGGGCGGCCAGCGTCGCGTAAGGCGAGGCCACCACGTTGTAGGCCGACAGCCCCGTCTCCAGGCCCTTGGTCATCACCGCGCCGGTCCTGGCGTCGGTCAGCTCGTAATTGACGCTCAGCGTGTCGTTGTAGCGGGTGATCGCCGCGTCGTTCTGCAGCGCCACGCCTTCGGTCTTTTCGTTCAGCGTGACGTGCAGCCGGTAAGCGGCGCCCGAGGCCCGGCCGGAGGCGTCGAACAGGTCGATCAGCGCGTTGCGCAATTCATAGCCCAGGCTGTTGGGCACCGGCTCCACGAAGATCGCGGCCAGCTTGCCGCCGGTCTCGGCCGTGGCGCCGGAATCCCCGTAGAGCGGATGAAAGCCGCAGCCGCCCAGCAGCACCGCACAGGCCGCAAGCGCCAGGGCCCGCGAGACGCTCATGCGACGATGTTCACGATGCGCTCCGGCACGACGATGACGCGGCGCGGCGCCTTTCCGTCCAGCGCGCGGACCACGCCGTCCAGCGCCAGCGCGGCGCGCTCGACCGTCTTGTCGTCGGTGCCGCGCGCGATCTCGATCTCGCCGCGGCGCTTGCCGTTGACCTGCACGGCGACGACGATCGTGTCGGACACGGTCAGCGCCGCGATCGGCGTGGGCCACGGCGTATCGACCAGCAAGGTCTTGTGGCCCAGCGCTTCCCAGCAGGTCTCCGCCAGATGCGGCATCATCGGGCCGATCAGCAGCACGATGGCCTCCAGCGCCTCGCGCCGCACCGCGCCATCCACCTCCGGCGCCGCGCCGATGGCGTTGGCCAGGGTGTAAATCTGCGCCACCGCGCGGTTGAAGCGCAGCGCGATCAAATCTTCCGTCACCGTCGCGATGGCGCGATGCGTCGCCTGGCGCAGGTCGCGCGCCGGCCCCGGCGCGGCTTCGACTGCGGTGCCCGGCGGCGGCAGGCCCTCGGCCTCGGTCGCCAGCCGGTGAATCCGCTGCACGAAACGCCAGCAGCCTTCGGCGCCGGCATCGGTCCATTCGACGTCGCGCTCCGGCGGCGTGTCCGACAGCATGAACCAGCGGATCGTGTCGGCGCCGTAGATATCGACGATCACTTCCGGCGCGACCACATTCTTCTTGGACTTCGACATCTTGATCGAAGGACCGATGGCCACGGCCTGGCCGGTACCCTTGCGGATCGCCGTGCCGTCGGCGTGCTTTTCGACCTCTTCGGGGAACAGCCAGTTCCCGTCCTGGTCCTTGTAGGTCTCGTGGCACAGCATGCCTTGGGTGAACAGGCCGGCGAACGGCTCATCGACATCGGTATAGCCGAGCTTCTTCATCGCGCGGGTGAAGAAACGCGCATAGAGCAGATGCAGGATCGCATGTTCGATGCCGCCGATATACTGATCGACGGGCAGCCAGTAATCGGCCGCGTCGCGATTGACCGGCGTCTTCGCCTGCGGGTCGCAGAAGCGCGCGAAATACCACGACGAGTCCACGAAGGTGTCGAGCGTATCGGTGTCGCGCAGCGCCTCCGCGCCGCAGGAGGGGCACGTGGTGTGCTTCCAGACCGGATCGTGATCCAGCGGATTGCCGCGGACGTCGAAATTGATCGTGTCGGGCAGCCTGACCGGCAGCTCCGCTTCCGGCACCGGCACGACACCGCATGCGGCGCAATGCACCATTGGGATCGGGCAACCCCAGGGCCGTTGGCGCGATACCAGCCAGTCGCGCAGGCGATAATTGATCGTGCGTTGGCCTATGCCCTGCGCTTCGAGACGCGATGCCACCTCGCGCTTGGCATCCTCGACGCTCATTCCGTCCAGGAAGCGCGAATTCTCCAGCCGCCCCGGCCCGACATAGGCCTCGTTGCCGACCGAGAAGGTTTTCGGATCGGCACCCTCCGGCACCACGACGGGCACCACGTCGAGATGATATTTGCGGGCGAAGTCCAGGTCGCGCTGGTCATGCGCCGGACAGCCAAAGATGGCGCCGGTGCCGTAGCCCATCAGCACGAAATTCGCCACCATCACCGGCAGCTTCCAGTCCGGGTCGAAGGGATGCGCGGCGGTCAGGCCGGTGTCGTAGCCGAGTTTTTCGGCGGTCTCGATCTCGGCCTCGGCGGTGCCGGTCTTGCGGCATTCCACGATGAAATCGCGCAGGCGCGCATCCGTCTTCGCCAGCTCCTCCGTAAGCGGATGATCGGGCGAGAGCGCGACGAAGCTCGCGCC
>JAATGL010000218.1 GCA_015654705.1 Alphaproteobacteria bacterium
CCGGCGTCTACTTTCTCTCTGGCCGGGTCGCGGCCTTTGCCGGCACGAGCGAGGTCGATTGTGTCGATGTCATGCGCATGCCGATGTACCGGCGCGCCCGACCAGGCCTCGGCTATCTGCCGCAGGAGTCGTCGATCTTCCGCGGCCTGACCGCCGAGCAGAACATCCGCGCCGCCGCCGAGCTGATCGAGCCGGAACCCAACCGCCTCAACGCCATGGTCGAGGAATTGCTGGCCGAGTTCGGCATCAGCCATGTCCGCCAGACGCCGGCCATCGCGCTCTCGGGCGGCGAGCGCCGCCGGGTCGAAATCGCCCGCGCCCTCGCGACGCATCCCTCCTACATCTTGCTCGACGAGCCCTTGGCCGGCATCGATCCCATCGCCGTCGCCGAAATCCGCGCCCTCGTCGTCCACCTGAAGGACCGCGGCATCGGCGTCCTCATCACCGATCACAATGTGCGCGACGCGCTCGACATCATCGACCGCGCCTACATCCTGCACGACGGCCAGGTGATGAAGGAGGGCACGCCGGCCGAGATCGTCGGCGACCGCGACGTGCGCCGCGTCTATCTCGGCGAGAAATTTTCGCTGTGACCGGGGCTTAGCACATGGCGTTGGGGCAACGTCTGGAGATGCGCCAGGGGCAGGCGCTGGTGATGACCCCGCAATTGCAGCAGGCGATCAAGCTGCTGCAATTGTCGAACATCGAGCTCAACGATTATTGCGAGCAGGAACTGGAACGCAATCCGCTGCTCGAACGCGACGACAGCGCGCCGGCCGGCGAGGCCGAGCGCGAGGCGGCGAAAACCGAGACCGGCGAAAGCGAAGGGCTGGACGCCGCGCTGGCGCGCGAGGATTTCTCAAAAGCCGAAGACATGGATGCCTCGCGCGAAGACCTGTATGACGGCGCCGAGGCGATGCCGGCGGCGCTGCAGAACGGGCCGCTGACCGACTGGACCACGGTGCGCGGCCAGCAGCGCTTCGAGGGCGACGAGGATTCGCTGGAATCCTCCGTCGCCGCCGGCGGCACGCTGAAGGATCATCTGGAGGAACAGCTCGCCATCGCGGCGCTGTCGCCCGAGCGCCGGCTGATCTGCCTGTCGCTGATCGATGCGGTGGACGAGGCCGGCTATCTGCGGGCCGATCCGGACGAGATCGCCCTGCGTCTCGGCACGTCGCGCGAAAGTGTCGACGATGTTCTTCGCGTGCTGCACGGCTTCGATCCCATCGGCGTCGCGGCGCGCGATCTGGCCGAATGCCTTCGCCTGCAATTGAAGGCGAAAGACCGTCTCGACCCCGCGATGGCGGCGCTGCTGACACGGCTCGATCTGGTGGCGCGGCGCGAAATTCCGGCGCTCTGCGCGATCTGCGGCGTCGATGCCGAGGACATCGCCGAGATGATCGGCGAGATTCGGGCGCTGACTCCCAAGCCCGGCCTCGCTTTCGGTTCGGAGCCGGTGCAGCCGGTGATCCCCGACGTCTTCGTGCGCGAAGGCCCGGACGGCAACTGGCATATCGAACTCAATTCCGACACGCTGCCGCGCATGCTGGTCAATTCGCGCTACTACGCGAAAGTGTCGGCCGGCGCGCGCGACAAGGATGCGAAGAACTACCTGACCGAATGTCTCAACAACGCCAACTGGCTGGTGAAGAGCCTCGACCAGCGGGCGCGCACCATCCTGAAAGTGGCCAGCGAGATCGTGCGCCAGCAGGACGGCTTCCTCACCTACGGCGTGCGCCATCTGCGTCCGCTGAACCTGCGCACCGTCGCCGACGCGATCACGATGCATGAATCGACGGTCAGCCGTGTCACCTCGAACAAATACGTCTCCACGCCGCGCGGCGTGTTCGAGCTCAAATATTTCTTCACCGCCTCCATCCAGTCGGTGAACGGCGCCGAGGCGCATTCCGCCGAAGCGGTGCGCGACCGCATCCGCGAAATGATCCAGAACGAAGGCCGCCGCGAAATCCTTTCCGACGACCGCATCGTCTCGCTGCTCACCGCCGACGGCGTGAACATCGCGCGGCGCACGGTCGCGAAATACCGCGAGGCCATGCACATCCCGTCTTCCGTGGAGCGCCGCCGCCAGAAACATGGCGATTCGGCAGACGCCGGTTTACGCTGATTTTTGCAAGCGTTGACATTCGCGGGGGTGGGGACTAATGGTCCGCCGCCTTGCGAAAAATGGTGCGTTTCAAGAGATCGACAGAGTCTCGGAAGCGTATGCTACCGGCCCAGCAACAATGGCCATGAACGTAGAAGCGTCGGGAAAACAGGTTCAAAATTTTAGGACGTTTTGCGCAACATGCTTGCGCGAGGCGTCATTGCCAATGCGCCCGCGCGCGTCACGGCCCATTATCAGAAGGTCATAGATGAACATCTCCGATCTGCTCGCGCCGGATGCCGTGATGGCTGGCCTCAAGGTCCAGGGCAAGAAGCAGCTTCTGCAGGAAGTGTCGGCCCGCGCGGCGCAGATCACCCATATTCCCGAGCGCAAGATTTTCGAGACGCTGAACGAGCGCGAAAGGCTGGGCTCCACCGGCGTTGGACAAGGCATCGCGATCCCGCATGGCAGGCTTGCGGATATCAAGACCATCGTCGGTGTCTTCGCGCGGCTGGAAAGCGCCATCGATTATGACGCGGTGGACAAGCAGCCGGTCGATCTGGTGTTCATGCTGCTGGCGCCGGAGGGCGCAGGGGCCGATCACCTAAAGGCTCTGGCCCGCGTCTCGCGTCTTCTACGCAACCAAGCGGCGTGCGAGAAGCTGCGCGCCGCGACGAAGGCGGAAGCACTCTACGCGATCCTCACCGAGCCGATGGCGGGCACCAATTCGCGGGCCGCTTGACGCCGGCGATCCCGGAAATCGCGTTGCGATTGTCCGGGATGACCGCTCTCAGTGCAGGCTTACCGGCGTGAGGTCGTTTTGCACCGCCGCGCCCCAGGCCGATGCATAGGCGTCCGTATAGCCCAGGACCCTGCCGTCATCGGCGTGCAACACATAGAGCTTCACGCCCGGCGGCAGTTCGATGCCCGGCGGAATGATGCCCAGGCGGTGTGCTTCCTCGGAGCCCGTCGGCCTGATATAGGCGACGCGTCCCGGCGAAAACGTTTCTGGTGTGAAGTCGACGTCAAAGTCTTCGGTCATGATTGACCTCCTTTATTGGAACGGCGCTGCAAGGCGTCCGTTCCCGAATTTCCCTCACCGGTCCGGATTTCCACGGTGCGCACGACGCTTTCCGCTTTCGGGCGCGCCAATTCGATGGTCAACAAACCGTTACTGAGCTCGGCCCCGGTGACCTCGATACCCTCGGCCAGCACGAAGGCGCGCTGGAACTGGCGGGCGGCGATGCCGCGATGCAGGAACGTCCGGTCGGGCACGTCGCACTGCTTGCCCTTGATGACAAGCTGGCGGTCCTCGACCGTCACGTTCAACTCCTCGCGGCCGAAGCCGGCCACGGCCAAGGTGATGCGCAGCCGGTCGTCGGAAGACTGCTCGATATTGTAGGGCGGATAGCCGTCGCCGGCGGCCTTGGCGGTGCGTTCCAGCAACCGGTCCAGATGTTCGAAGCCCAGAAGGAAAGGGCTGTTGAAATAGACATTGCGAGTCACGTCCAAAGCCCTCCTCAAGCGGCTCTGCGGCGCCCTGAAGGCCGCCGGTGCTGTGGGCGGCCCCTCCCGGGCGCCGCTTCGGTATAGAATGTGGGGTGCGGGCGAGCGCAATCAAGGTATTGTTAGCAATAGAGACGAAACAAAATTTTCCCAGCCGGATGCCGATGGAGCGCACCGCCCCCACCGTACTGCTCGACGATGCGACGCCGGGGCGCGAGCATTTGACCCGTTTTGCCGGCGCGGTCGAGGTGATCGCGGCCTGGCAGCCCGAGGACATTCCGGCCTCGCTCGCCGCCATCGAGCGGGCGCGGGCCGCCGGGCGGCACGTGGCGGGCTATTTCGCCTATGAGCTCGGCTATCTGCTGGAGCCCAGGCTCCGGCCGCTGCTGCCGCGCGACCGGACCGGGCCGCTGCTCTGGTTCGGCGTGTTCGAGCGGGCCGAGGAGGTCGGGGGCGATGTCTTGGCCTCGCTGCAGGCGGCCGTGACGGGGCGCGCCTATGCCGGGCCGCTGCGCCACGAATGGGACGAAGCCGCCTATGGCGAACGCTTCGTCAAGGTCCGCGACTTCATCGCCGCCGGCGACATCTACCAGGCCAATCTGAGCTTCCGTTCACGCTTCGCCTTTGCCGGCGATCCGCTGGCGCTCTATGCCCGGCTGCGCTCGCGCGCAGCGGCGGCGCACGGCGCCTTCATCGACGACGGCGAGCGGCAGATATTGAGCCTTTCGCCGGAGCTGTTCTGCGACCTGTCGCCGGACGGCCACATCACCGCGCGCCCGATGAAGGGCACGATGGCGCGCGGCGCCGACCCGGCTTCGGACGCGCGGGCGCGCCAGGCGCTGGTGGCCAGCACCAAGGACCGCGCCGAAAACCTGATGATCGTCGATCTGCTGCGCAACGATCTGGGCCGCATCGCCGAGCTGGGCAGCGTCGCCGTCGCCGACCTGTTTGCGATCGAGACCTATCCGACCCTGCACACGATGGTCTCCACCGTCACGGCGCGGCTGAAACCGGGCGCCGGCGTCGAGACGATCCTGCGCGCGCTGTTTCCCTGCGGCTCTATCACGGGAGCGCCGAAGATCCGCGCCATGGAGATCATCCGCGCGCTGGAGACGAGCCCGCGCGGCGTCTATTGCGGCGCCATCGGCCATTTCGCGCCCGACGGCTCGGCGCGCTTCAACGTCGCAATCCGTACACTGACGATCCGCGGCGACCGGGGCGAACTCGGCATCGGCGGCGGCGTGGTGCAGGATTCCAGGAGCGGCTCCGAATATGACGAATGCCTGCTGAAGGCGCGCTATTACGAGACCGCGCGCAGACCCATCGCCCTGATCGAAACGCTGCGCTGGGCGCAGGGCCCGGTGCGCGGCGATCGCCATCTGGCGCGCATGGCCCGCTCGGCGGAGATCCTCGGCATCGCGTTCGATCGCGGAAAGGCCGAGCGCTGCCTGCGCGATGCCGCGGCGGCGTCGGAGCGCGAATTGCGGCTGCGCCTGGTCCTGGACGAAGACGGAGAATTTCACGGCAGCGCGGCGCCGCTGGCGAAATCGCCCGCTGCCTGGACCTATGCCGTCTCGCCCCTGCGCGTGCAGAGCGGCGATCTGCTGGCGCGCCACAAGATCGACTGGCGGGAGCTCTATGACGGCGAACAGGCGCGGCTGGCGCGCGAAACCGGCTGCGACGAGGTCGTCTTCCTCAACGAACGCGGCGAGGTGGCGGAAGGGAGCCGCAGCACGGTGTTCCTGCGGCGCGGCGGCGTGCTGCTGACGCCGCCGCTGTCCGCCGGCATCCTGGACGGCTGCTTGCGACGCGAATTGCTCGACAAGGGCCTCTGCCGTGAAGCGATCCTGACGCCGGACGATCTTTCGACAGGCGAGGTCCTCCTCGGCAATTCCCTGCGCGGCCTGATCGAAGCTGTGCCGGTCGCGGTTCTGGCGGTCGTGTGAGGCGTATTAAGCCGACTGCGCCGCCAGGATGCAGAGTGCGGCGAGGGTCGCGGGCAGGATCCAGCCGTCGGCTTCCAGCAGGTTTCCCTCGGCCGCATCGGCGGCGATCACATCGGTGAAAGGCTTTTTCGCCAGGGCGGCGCGCAGCGCGTCGAGGTCTTCCTTTGCCGGCACGGCATGGGACTGGAGCGCGCGGCCGACGACCGCCGCCTGGTCCGGATCGTTGAGCCTGTTCACCAGATCGGCGTACTGGCCGCGCGCGCGGCGGCGCAGCAGGCGCGGTGCTTCCAGCACGATCCCGCCGATGGCCGCCGCCGCCGCGACGCCGAGACCCGCCAACGTCACGGCGCGGCGGGATATTTTGGGCGTCGGGCTCATGCGAAGACCTTCCGCAAATGCGCAGCGAGACGCAGCGTCAGCGCCACGAGGTTGAGCGTCGGGTTGGATGCGCCATAGGTCGGAAACACCGAACTGCCCGCGACGAACAGGTTGCCGACGCCATGGACCTGCGAATTGGCATCGACCACGCCCTTGCGCGGATCGGCGCTCATCCGCGTGGTGCCCATGTGGTGGTTGCCCCAATCCATCACGCTGAGCCAATCGGCATGGGTCTTCTGGTTGAGGCGGACCATCCCCAGCCGCGCCGCCAGGAGCTGGCGGCCAAGCTCCTTCATCGTCTCGCGGTAATGGGCGAAATTGGAATCGGCGACGTGCATCGCGAGCCTGAGCCGCGGCATGCCCAGCGCGTCGCGTTCGCTGCCCAGCGTCAGCCGCCGGTCCGGATCGGGCGCCAGTTCGATCCCGCAGCCCATCGAGAACGCCTTGGCGCTGCTCCCGTCGACGCCCAGCGCGCCGGCGGCGGTGGCGACCGCGGCCCGGCCCAGCTCGTCCAGCGTCACCTCGTTCTCGACCGTGGTAAGCGAGCCCAGCACGCTGTGCCGGCGCTGGTAGTCTTCGCTCGGCGAAAAGGTGGCGCGCAGGATCGCGCCGCGGATCGTGGTGTTGTTGGGATAGAACGATGCCAGCCGCCCGTCGAACACGACCAGCGTGGCGCTGTCGCGCGGGATCGGATGATCGGCGAAAAAGCGCCCGACCAGGTCGTCGGCATTGCCGACGCCGCGCGGCGCCACGTCGTTCGAGGCCAGCAGCAGGCGCGCATTCTCCATCGCGCCGGTCGCCAGCACGGTGATCCGGGGCTTCACGGTGAAGGTGTTGCCGGTGAGCGTCGCGACGTCGAGGTGGTCCAGGCTCGTCGCGTCGGGCGCCAGCCGCAGCCCCGTCACATTGGCGTGGACATAGGGGCTCAGATGCGCGATGCGCCGCAAATCGTCGGCATAGCGCCGGCCGAAATGCGTCGGCAGGAAACTGGTGCGGGTCTTGCTGAACTGGAACCAGCTCGTATAGACGCCGCCGTCGCCGAGATCGAGCGGCGCGCCGATCTCCTTGGTCCAGTCCGAGCCGCGGTCATAGACCAGGGGGCCGGCCTCGACCAGCGACTGGGCGCGCTTGAAATAGGGCTCGATCTCGGCGCGTCCGAACGGCCAGCCGGAATGCGGCAGCCAGTCGCGGGCCTCGAAATCGATGCCGTTCAGCGGCCGGCACCAGCCGCCCCAATGGTTGGTGCTGCCGCCCAGATAGCGCAGCCGCGAGCCTTCGAGCTTGAGGTAGGGAAAGCCGCTCTCGGCGCCGGCATAGAGCGCCTGGGTCCGGCCGTCGAAATTCATCGCGCCGCTTTCCAGCAGCACCATCTTGATGGGCGAGCCGGCCAGCGCCAAAGCCAGCGAAATCCCGGCGGGGCCGCCGCCGATGATCGCCAGATCGGTCTCGATGATGGAACCCGCGGCAACGGTGCGGGCGTCGATGAACGCGCTCAAGGCGCTTGCCTTTCAATGAGCCTCAACAGCAAGCAACTTGTAGGCTAGCGCAGGCGCGCGGGGAATGTCTTGTCCAAGATGTGTCGGGGCCGGTCCCGGCGGTCGCCGTTCGCCCTTCCGGCTGCGACCAGCCGCCGCGTGCCGCGGGAGCGACTTCGAGCGTTGTTGCGACCACGTCAACGCGCATCGAAAAACTTGTGATCTCGCGTTATCCGGCCCGCTGCAAGGGCGTCTGGCCGCCTATCATACGCCGGTCACAACGCGCTGCGCAAAGGGGCTCTTGGCAGCGTATAGCGGAAAATCACAATGCCAGTTTGTTCTGCCAGAACGTGCATTCGGCATAGACGCTTTTGTAAACGGCGCGCTGCGTTTCGTGATTCTCCCCGGCATAGCTCGCTTCGATGGCCCGGTGTTTGGCAACGCCTGTGCAATGCGAATCGGATATCGCCGTAACATAAAGCGGCTGTTCCGCGCAGCCGTAAAATCCCATGACTGCGGCAACCAGGCAAAATAATCTCGTCATCTCTCCCCCTTCATATCTCGTTTGAGCGTCAACGCGTTCGCCTGTGCATCGTCACGCGTATTTGTCGATGAGCATTCCCCGGATGACCTTTTGCAGTTCAAGGTTTTCGGCTTCCAGTTCCTTCACCGATCTCGACATGCCGTTGCCGCTCTCCTGAAGGCCTTCGCTCTCAAGCACGGCCTCCACGCGCTGCCGCAGGACGGGGAACTTTCTGCACAGGCGCCGAAGCTCGTCGCCCGCAAAGACGATCGCGCGCATATCGGTCTCGGCGGTGACGGTTCGACGATAGGTCACACCGTGATGAAGCGCCTCCGCGCCCACCACGTCGCCGGGACCGACGTCATATTCGTCGTCGGCGATTTCTCCATGGCCGACGCCGGAGACGATCAGATAGAAATCGGTCGCCTCTTTGCCCTCGACGACGATCTGCGCGTGCTCGCGGATGACCAGCGCCGTCGGCGCTTCGAGAATGTCGGTCATGGCGCCGATCTCGAAATCCTGCAGCAGCGGCTGCCGCCTCAGCATGCTCCAGGTTATCGCGAAGCGCCTGCGGCTCAGGCCGGTGACGAATCCGTTGGCGATGATGCCGATCGGCAGGGCGAAAAGCGCCAGGCCGATGACCATGGTGAGGCCGGCGATGAACTTGCCCAGAGGAGTGATCGGCGTGACGTCGCCGTAGCCGACCGTCGTCAGCGTCGTCAGCGCCCAGTACATCGCCGACGGCATCGTCCCCAGGGTTTTGGGCTGCGCCGTGCCTTCGACCAGATACATCATCTCGCCGGTCAGGCAGGTGAATGCGAGCAGCAATATCCCGGAGGCGAGCAGCGCCGATCGTTCGACGAACAGGACATTCAGGAGCGCCTGCAGCGCCTGGGAATAGCGCGCCAGCTTGAGGAGACGGAAAAGTCTGAAGATGCGAAGGACGCGAAGATCGATTCCGAAGAAAAGTCCGAGCACGCTGGGAGCGAAGGCCAGAAAATCCACGACCATCAGCGGCTGGACGACAAAAGCGAGGCGGCCCCTCACCGGTCCTTTTGCCGAGATGCGCGGGTCCTCGATGCAGGACCAGACGCGAAGAAAATACTCCGCCGAATAGACCAACAGGGACGCCCGCTCGAAGACGAGGAATGCCCCGCGATACTGGGAATTGATCGAGGCAATCGTTTCCAGCGCCACGGCCGCAACATTGGCGATGATCAGTCCGATCAGGAGGCCCTCGATGATTCGACCCGCGATGCTGTCGATCTGGCCTTCCTCGAGAAACGTATGAATCCACTGTCGCGCATTCGTGCGTATCGAAAGCGTGCGCGACGGCCGTGACTTTGCCGGTCTGGAAGGCCGGCCGGGGACTGGCTCCGGCGCCACCGCGTCCGCCAGCGCTTCGAAGATGAGCGACTTTGCGCGGCGCGCACACTCCTCCTCCGGATACAGGAGCTTGGCCGGACGAACGAAATCGGGACCGGAGAACCAGAAGGCCCATAACCGGCCGTCCTGCTCGAGGGCGCTCAGCTCATAGGGGCGCCGTTCGGCATCCAGATTTTCGGACATCCTGTTCCGCCTGAAAAGCTTCGCGTCCATCCCGCGGCGCCGTCGCTGGCAGCGGTTGCGCCGCCGGCGGCATGAATTGGCACATGAATGAAACGAAATCACGAAGAAAATAACGAAACTATGAAAATTAAAAAAAGTTGATGTGAGTACGGAAGCAGGCTACCAAGGCACCGACACGTGCCGGCGAGATCGACCATAGAGGGGAAGCAAGCATGAAATTGAAGGAATTGACCGAGGCTGTGGCCGCCGCTTGCGGCATGAACCCTCGGGCCGTGAATACCGTACAGGTGGAGACTTTTCGCCTCATGCGTGCCGCGCTCGAAAAGGGCGAACGCGTCACCATTCCCGAATTTGGGGTGTTCACGACGAAAACCACTGTCGGGAACGATGGGGAGGTGGGCAAGAAGGTCGTCCGTTTCCGCGCGAAAAGCGATGAAGGCGGCGGTAAAACGGAAGACGAAATCGGAAAAAAGAAGCGGGAAAGACGCGAGGCAAGGAAGAACAAGGAAGAATCGCGCACTTCCGCCGGTGATTCGACGGTGTCCGCCGCCGCTCCATCGCCGGCCGACACGTCCGAGAAGAAATAGCGATTGCGGGCCTGTTCGCTTTGGGTCTTTTCCAGATGGGATAATTCAAATAAACCGATGCCGGAGGGACGTCGCAAGTCGGGGTACGCAACTGGCGGTTCCGATATGCGAATGTTCCAGTTTACCGTCGCGGACGGATATCCGATTCGTTTTGAAGGTGAAGATAGGAAGGAAAGATGGCTGGCGGACAGGCGCGCGAACGCACGATGGCGGTGATCTCGGAGCTGACCGCCGAGTTGCGGGCGTCGGAAGGCGCCGCCGGCATCACCGAGAAGCAGCGCGGACGCTATGTGCGATGGAGAGAGCATGCCGCGGCGCTGGAGGAATATGTCAGGCAGCATCCGCTCGACCCGGATGCGACGGCCGTCGACGCCCTGGATACCTCCGATCTGCCGCCGGAACTTCTGAAACAGCTCAGCGGCGGCCAGAGCGACAAGCTCGATTCGCAGATCATCACGGTTCTGAAAGCCTGCAACGGCAGCGCCGATCTGGACCAGATGCTGATCGGCCTGTTTCGCAGATTCGGCATCATCCAGAAGCGGCGATTCCTGCAAAACAAGCTTTGGCGAATGGTGAGGAAGGGGCAAATTCACCGGACGGAGAACGCGCGCGGGATCTTTTGTCTCGATGCCGCCAAAGTGCGAAAACCGCAAACGAAGCGCGAAAGCTGATTATTCCCCGCCATCCTCGTCTCCGCGCTCCGCTATCGACTAGGATTTTCGTCGTCGGATAGCATCGGTCCATGGATTTAAGGCAACTCCGCCATGTCGTGGAAATCTGCGGGACGGGCAGTTTCAGCGCGCCGCACGAAGCCACCAGCGATCTGATACGCATCAAGCTCTATGAGGAAGCGGAAACGGTCGTCGCCCGTCCGGAGCGCCCGATCGTGAAGGAATCGCCGCGGACGCCGGAACAATTGCTGCGATATCCGCTCGCCACGTCGGCTGGCTGGCTGGCGCCGCCGCGCACCTTTGGCGTCGAGGCGAATTATCGTTTCTAATAAGGACGGAGCGCAGGCAAGGTATTTCGCGGTGTCGGCAATTGCGGCAGAGTTGACGGATGGCGACCGAGGGCATTCCGTTCTGCGCGCAGGGCTTCGGCATATCTGGCAGCTTGTACGGCGTGCATTGGCCGAGCCGCTGGTGCATTTCCTGCTGGCGGGATTTCTGCTCTTCGCCGGCGGCTTGATCTATCAGTCGCAGACCAGCCTTTATCGCATCGTCATAACGCCCGCCCATGTCGCGCAGCTGTCGCGCGGCTATGCCTTGCAGTTCGGCACGCCGCCGGATCGGGCGACCCTCGAAAAGCTGATCGAACGCGACGTGCATGACGAGATCCTGTTCCGCCAGGGCCTCGCTTTGCAGCTCGAGAGGAACGACGACATCGTAAGGCGGCGCATCGTCCAGAAGACGCAGTTCATTTTGCAGGATCTCGAGGCGCCCGCCGAGCCGACGCAAAGCCAGCTTCAGGCCTATTATGCCGCGCATGCGGCGCGCTACCGGCTGCCGGTCCGGGCCAGCTTCAGCCATGTGTATTTCTCTTTGCAGCAAGGCGAGTCCGCCGCCCTGGCGCGGGCGAGAAGCGTTCTTGGCAATCTCGGCAGCGGTGCTTCGCGCGCCCCGCAACTGGGCGATGCTTTTACCGACAATTACGACTTTGCCGATTACGAGCCCGACCAGGTCACGCGCGTGTTCGGGCACACCGAATTTTCGCAGGCGGTTTTCTCGGCTCCCGTCGGCCGGTGGAGCGGGCCGGTCCGCTCCGCCTATGGCTGGCACCTTCTCTATGTCAGCGCCCGGCAGCCGCCGGTCCAGCCGCCGCTGGCGTCCCTCCGCGATCGCGTGCGCAACGACTATCTTCAGGACGCGCAGGACACCGCCAACGGCAAGGCGTTCGAAAATCTGGCGGAAAAATTCGCCATCATCCGCGAGGATAAGGCGCGATGAGAGCGTTCCTCGCCGCCTGTCTGTTCGCATGGCTGGGATTTTCGGCGGCGCCGGTTTGCGCGCATGAGGTGCGGCCGGCCTATCTCGAGATCGATCAGACCGGGCAGGCGACGTACCGGGTGATCTGGAAATTGCCCACGATGGGCGACATGGCGATCCATCTGGTGCCCCATCTGTCGAACGGCTGGCTGGAGCAGCCGCCCGCCGACCAGTTCGTCGCGCCGGGTTTTCTCGTCCGGCGCTGGGATATCAGAACCACGCCGTCCGCATCGCTGTCCGGTCAGACCGTCGCAATCGAAGGCCTGGCGGACACGATGACCGATGTCTTCGTCCGCGTCCGTCTCCCGCGCGGCCAGCAGACGGACGCGGTCATACGCCCCGAGCAGCCCTATTTTCGCATCGACCTCGCCAATGGCAGGGCGCTGGGGCTGCCGACATTCCTGCTGCTCGGCATCGAGCATATCCTGACCGGGCCGGATCATCTTCTCTTCGTGCTCGGTCTGCTTCTGATCGTGCGCGACCGCTGGTCCCTTATCAAGACGATCAGCGCTTTCACGCTGGCGCACAGCATCACGCTGGCGGCCGCGACCTTCGGCGCGATCCAGTTGCCGACCGCGATGCTGAACGCGTCGATCGCGCTGTCGATCCTGTTTCTCGCTCCGGAGGTTGTGCGCGCCCAGCGGGGCGGTACGAGCTACACGATCCGGCATCCCTGGGTCGTGGCCTTCGCCTTCGGCCTGCTGCACGGCATGGGCTTCGCGAGCGGCCTTGCGTCGCTGGGCCTCGAAAGGAGCGCGCTGCTCGGCGCGCTGGTTCTTTTCAATGTCGGCGTCGAATTGGGCCAGTTGGCATTCATCGTCCTGGTGCTGGCCTTGCTGCGGTCATTCCGTCTGATGGAATTGCGCTGGCCGAGACCGATTGCGCAATCGCCCGTCTATGTGATCGGAATCTTGGGCGCCTACTGGACCTTTCAGTATGGCGCGCTGACCTTTGGAATAGGCGCATGAAATTGAGCCGCAGCCCTTCTGTCGCCCCCTTGCTTGCGGCCTTCGCGGCGCTGGTGCCGGTCCAGGCCGAAGCCCATATCTTGAAGGGCGAGGCGGTCGGGTTCGTGAGCGGCTTCCTGCATCCGATCTCAGGCGCCGACCATGTCATCGCGATGGTTGCGGTGGGCCTTTGGGGTGCGCAATTGGGTCAGCCTGCGATCTGGCTGTTGCCCGTGACCTTTCCCCTTATCATGGCGGTCGGCGGTTTCCTTGGCCTGGTCGGGTTCCCCTTGCCCGGAAGCGAGATCGCGATTGCGCTGTCCGGCGTGTGTTTGGGCGCGGCCGTGCTGCTGGAACTGCGCCCGCCGCTCTGGGTGGCTGCGGCCCTGGTCGGCATGTTCGGCCTGTTTCACGGCTACGCCCATGGCAGCGAATTGCCGCCGGGACAGAACGCGCTTCTGTACAGTCTCGGCTTCGTCATGGCGACCGGGTTGCTGCATGCGACCGGTATCGCGATCGGGACCGTGCATCGCTGGCCCTGGGGACGGATCGTGTTGCGCGGCGCCGGCGGCGTGGTGCTTTCCGGCGGTCTGATGTTCCTGTGGAGCGCGCTGACATGAAGGGCAGGCTGACCGCGCTTGTCGTCACGGCACTGGTGCTGCCGCAGGCAGCCGAGGCGCATCTTGTCGTGAGCGGCATGGGGCCGCTCTATGACGGCATCAGCCATTTCGGACTCAGTCCGGAGGATTTCCTGCCGGTGATCGCGTTCGGTCTCTTTGCCGGCCTGTGCGGCAAGGCGCAGGCGCGATGGTCCCTCCTGGCTTTCGTTCCGTCATGGATCGCGGGCGGCGTTGCCGCGATGGCCGGCGTCGCCTTGGCGCCGATGAGCATTTCGATCGTGACCGCTGCGATTTTCCTGATCGTCGGCGGCCTGCTGGCGCTCAACCGGGCGCTGCCGCCGGCTTGGTCCGCCGGCGTCGCGGCGCTGTTGGGCGCACTTCGCGGACTTGCCGATCTCTCGGGCATCGCGGCGAGCGCGGCGCATGGCCTTGCGCTTGCCGGGATGGCGCTCGGCGGTTTTGTGCTTTTCGCGCTGGCGGTATCGATTACACTGCCATTGCAGCGTCTCTGGATGATCGTGGCCGCGCGCGTCGGCGGAAGCTGGCTGGCCGCGCTGGGCCTGTTGCTCGTCGGCTGGGTCGTGCGGTATGGGCCGGTAATTCACTGATCGGAAATTTGCGGGAGAATTCGGATGAAAATGCAAAGCTTCACGCTGCTCGCCCTTTTCGGTGTCGCGGCCGCATCGTTTGCCTGGGGCCAGTCCCCGTCGGGTTCGGCGTCGCCGGCCGCTGCGCCGGCTGAGCAGTCCCCCATTCCGGCTTATCACACCGACATCCCGCCGGCGCAGCGCCGCGTCTTTTTCGGAGAAATGCATCTGCACACCCAGATGTCCTTCGACGCATGGACGTTCGGCACCCGGACGACCCCGGACCAGGCCTACAAGTTCGGCAAGGGATTGCCGATCACGGTCAATGGCGTGACCGCGCAGCGCGCCTGGCCGCTCGATTTCATGGCGGTGACGGATCACTCCGAATTCATGGGCGCGATCGCGCAGCTCAACGACCCCGACAGCGAATTCTCCAAGACGGAGACGGGACAGCAGATTCGCGCGGGCGGCCTGCGCTCGTTCCGCGTGCTCGCGGCACAGCTTCACGTCAAGCCCACGCCGACCGACCTCGCCAATGCCGCCAAGGCCAGCCACGCCTGGGACGTGCAGATGAAGGCGACGCAGGACAATTACGAACCCGGCAAATTCACGACGCTGCTGGCCTATGAATGGACCGGCTCCTCGCCGCAGGGCGGCAACCTGCATCGCAACGTCTTCTTCAGCAGCGACAAGGCGCCGCCGCCGTTCAGTTCCTCTGATTCGAATATCGCGGAAGATCTGTGGGATTATCTCGACAGCGTGCGGGCGCGCGGCATCGACGCCATCGCCATCCCCCACAACGGAAACGCGTCGGGCGGCGCGATGTACGATTGGAACACCTATCGCGGCAACAAGCCGATGGACGAGGCCTATGTCCAGCGCCGCGCGATGGAAGAACCGCTCACCGAGATCGTGCAGAACAAGGGGCAGTCCGATACCGTGCCGGAGCTCTCGCCGAATGACGAGTTCGCGAATTTCGAGATCTACGATCATCTGATCGCTCAGCCGACCAAGCTCAGCGCCGCGCATGGCAGCTATATCCGCGAGGCGTTCGGGCGCGGGCTCGTCATCGAATCGAAAGTCGGCGCCAATCCGTACAAATACGGCGTTGTCGGCGCCTCCGATTTTCACAATGGCCTCAGCGCCTCGGACGAAAACGCCTTCGCCGGCGGCGCCTTCGGAATCGATCCCAAGACGATGTCGCCGAGTGCGGCGGTCGCGAAGCACACCCTGACGCTGGGCACGCCGCCGCTCGAACTGGACGCCGACGCGGCCAGCAGTCCGGAGCCGGTCATCCCCGCGGCGAACAAGGATCGCCCGGTGCGCGGCACGGCGCTGGAAAATTCCGGTTCGGGTCTGACGGGTCTGTGGGCGGAGGAAAACGATCGCGGAGCGATTTTCGCGGCCCTCAAGCGCAAGGAGACGTTCGCGACCTCGGGAACGCGCATCCGCGTGCGCGTGTTTGGCGGATGGGGCTTCGAACCGAAAATCATACAGGATCGCGACTGGGTCGGCCGCGCCTATGCGGAAGGCGTGCCGATGGGGTCCGATCTGCCCGCGAAGCCGGCCGAGGCGCACGCGCCGCGCTTCATTCTCCAGGCGGCCAAGGATCCCGACGGCGCCAATCTGGACCGTATACAGATCATCAAGCTGTGGCTGGATGGCGGAACCTACAAGGAGAAGATCTTCGACGTCGCGCTGTCCGGCAAGCGCCGCATCGACCGCAAGACGGGCAAAGCGGCGGCCGTCGGCAACACGGTCGACCTGAAGAACGGCACCTATCGCAACACGATCGGCGCGGCCGAATTCACCACGGTCTGGAGCGATCCGGAATTCGATGTCACCAAACCGGCCGTCTATTACACGCGGACTCTGGAGATCCCGACTCCGCGCTGGAGCACCCTGCTGGCGGTCAGGAACGGATTGCCGATCCCGCAAGGCATCCCGCCGACCATTCAGGAGCGCGCCTGGACGTCGCCCATCT
The DNA here is from genome assembly GCA_015654705.1 of Alphaproteobacteria bacterium. Lineage (GTDB taxonomy): Bacteria > Pseudomonadota > Alphaproteobacteria > Micropepsales > Micropepsaceae > Rhizomicrobium. The sequence goes on from JAATGL010000218.1 coordinate 16,212, forward strand.
GGTACACGCCGGTGAAAACGGATTAAGGGCTCGCCGGCATGTCGGAATTTTCGCGCCGCCAATCGCTGAAGCTGATGCTGGCCGGCGGCGCATTCGCCCCGTCGACCGCCAGGGCATCCGCAAGCGATCCGTTCGACGGCGCGGCGATGTACCGCGAGGTCGAGGAATATGATGCGCTCGGCGAGCATCGCGTCTCGACCGCCGTCGATAATGCCACGACGGTCTGGCTCTCGCGCAGGCTCGCCGGCGCCGGCCTCGCGGTGACGCACCAGCAATTCCCTTACCCGTTTTACGAGCCGTCGGTCTGCGAGGTCGCGGCAGCGGACCGGACGATATCGTTGTTTCCCGCCTGGCCGCCCGTAAGGACGCCGAAAGAGGGCATCAAGGCTGTCCTCGCAGCGGAGAATGCTGCCTCGGTCGACGGCAGGATCGCACTTGTGTCCCTTGTCTTTCATCCGAGCGGCGGCAGCTGGCAAGCGCCCGGTGTGGGCGAACTTGTGCAAGGCGCGATCGACCGCGGTGCGCGTGCCGTGATCGCGGTCACCGAAGGCCCGACCGGCGGCGTCATCGCGCTGAATGCCGCGCCCGACA
>JAATGL010000293.1 GCA_015654705.1 Alphaproteobacteria bacterium
AAGCTTGAGTGCCATCTGAGCGACCGAGGGAAGAAATGCTATCGGTTGCCGAGGTCTTGCAGCAATGAAGCGGCCAACGCTTCTTCAGCGATGCATATCTGATGTTGCTGCATGGCCGCCGTCAGCGTTTCGTCCCATGACAATCCCGGGCCGCCTCCCACAGGGCCTTCCAAACGTCCGAGCCGATGTCAGGCAGCGGCTCGTCGGCGAACAGGTTAGCGGAGGCGGCCGCAGCGGCGGAGCGCGCGGTCACCAAGTGCGTATGGGCATCGCGCAACGCTGCCCAGCTTTCGTCCGTGGCGGCGGCTATCAGCCGCTCGAGCTGCTCGATTGCCGATTTGATGCGGGCTTCCTGGCCCTGGAGCTGGCGGACCGTGCGCGCTGGGTCGCTGGCCAGGTCGGTGTTGAGCGTTTGGAGGCGGGCCTCTTCCTCCGCCGTCAGGCCGGCGAGCTTCTCGACCGATTCCGGCTTGGTCTTGCCCGACAGGCCGGCGATAAGCGTGCCGACTGGCGTGTGCGGCTTGCATTCGGGCTTCGACAGGATTGCAGGTGTTTGCTCCTGGAGCGCCTTTATCTCCGCGGCCAGTTTGGCCTTCACATCCTGGCATGCCTGCGCGAGACCGGCGAGGATCCGGAGCGGCAGCGGCGTATAGGCCAGATCGTTGGTGTTCTCGACATGGACGTTAGCGGTTCGCGAGTCGAAGACACTGACGGCAGACAGCATCGGATCAGGCGCTGAGCCCTGGGTCCAGGAAGTGCTTCGCTTCTGGCCGCCGATGTAGAAGTCGACGCTGGCGGACGGCGTGCCCGATGAGGCCGCATAGATGTGCCTTTGACCGCTCAGGCAGTGGCCGATGCGGGGCGCGGGGCTAGGTTCTCGCGCTTGGCCTTCGCGAACATCTCCTTTGCGGCCGGACGATCGTTGATGCGGCGGATCCAGTCCATCAGGTGCGGCGTGTCCCTGTCGTTCACGGTGTCCGAAAAGCCGCGCTCCATGCCGTTGGCGATCGCGAAGTTGCAGATGTCGGCCAGCGTATAGTCGGGTCCGGCGAGCCAGGGACTTTCGGCAAGCCGCGCCTCCAGCCGCGCGATCGAGATGCGGACCTTGCGCATCTCCTCCTCCAGAATTTCTTTGGGGAATCCGTTACGGGCGTTGCGCCATTTGGTGACCTGTTCGGGAATTGGGATGTGCTTCATCTTCTCCTCGAATTCTTCCTCGGAGATCGCGCGCGCCATCGGGCCGATGGCCCGCTCCCAGCCGATGGTCGAGACGCACCAGCAGAAATATTCATCGACCCATTTGGTCCACATCCGCATCTGGGCGATGAGATAGGGATCCTTCGGGCGCAGCGGCTTCACGTCCGGAAAGACGTCTTCGAGATATTCGCAGATCACCGTCGATTCGGTGATGATCTTGCCGTCGTGATCGAGCGCCGGAACCTGGCCGCGCGGATTGATCTTCTTGAACCAGCCCTCGTGGTGTTCGAACACGGCCGGATTGAGGAAATGCGGTGTGAACGCCAGGCCCTTCTCGTAAAGCGCCAGCATGGGCTTCAGGGAGTTGGCGCCGGGACCGAAGCTGTAGAGCGTGAGCATGGGTCGTCTCCTGTGATGTCTCGCGGCGGGATCAGAAATCCTCGGCCGGAACCTTGGTCTGGGCGTCGTAGATCGGGTTGTGCATCAGCGTGCCGAACTGCTTTACCAGCGCGGCGCGCTTCTGGTTGATCGGTTCGTCCGGGATGGCGCGCAGCAGCGCCTCGTTGCGGGCGACGATGCCGCCGCGGAATTCGGGATGGCTCATGATGAAAAGATCGCCGCGCCGGATGCCGCGCAGCACGCGCTTGCCGACCTCCTCCGGCGTCATGAACAGGCTGGTGTCGTAGCCCGGCTGGGGCCGCGCATCGCGCTGACCGGGGATGTTGGTCGCCACCGTCTCATTGCGCAGATGCTCGGGCCGTGTCTCGTTGGTCGTGGCGCCGAGGCTGGTTTGCACCGGACCGGGGAAGAACACCGAGGCGCCGATGGCCGTGCCCTTCAGATCGGTCGCCAACGATTCCATCATGCCGGCGACGGCGAATTTGGCGGTGCAGTAGAGACCGGCCCCGCCCACCGCGGAGAAGCCGCCGGTCGAGGAGGTGGTGACGACATGGCCGTCCTCGCCATGCGCCAGCATGCGCGGCAGCATGGTAACGAGGCCGTTGACCACGCCGCCGAGATTGACCGAGAGATTGAAGTCCCAGTCCTTGTAGGTCGCCGCCTGCATCGGACCCAGCACGCCGACGCCGGCGTTGAGCACCAGCACATGGATATTGCCGAAATGCCGCTCGGCCTCGCCAGCCGCCTCGACCCAGCGGGCGCGATCGGTGACGTCGAGCAGGACCGGCTGCACGGCGAGATTGGTGTTCTCGAATGTCTTCATCGCGTCGGCCAGCGCGCTCTCGCGCACATCGGCGATCACCACCTTCATGCCGGCCTCGGCGAAGACGGTCGCCATGCCGAGTCCCATCCCGCTTGCGCCGCCGGTGATGAAGGCGGTCTTGCCGCTGACCTCTTTCATGGCTCGCCCTGCTCCTTGTTGAAGACCCGCGCGCGGTCGGCGGCCCAGGCCTGCAGCGCCTCGACGCGCTTTTTAGCGCCTTCCGGATCGGCTTCCATCGGCAGCACGGAGTCGACGATCTCGTCGAAATGCTTGCGCAGGCCCTCCTTCGCCTCGGGATAGGGGATGATGTAGAGCTGGTTGGCCTCGATGCCGCGTTTGATGTGGCCGGCGAGTTCGACGGGCTCCATGCCGTGGATGTAGATCGAGTGCAGCGAGGCGATCGCCGCCTCGTTCTCGACATAGCCAGATTTGCCGAATCGGGCGGGACGGATGCGCACGGCCTCCGCGATGTTCGACTTGATGTTGGCCGGGCACACCACCGAGACGCCGATGCCGTATTTCTCCAGCGACATGCGGTAGCTTTCCATCAAATTGACCACCGCCGCCTTGGCCGCCGAATAGGGCGCGGCCAGCGCGCTGCCCTGCAGGCCGCCCAGCGACGAGACCGTCACGATATGCGCCGGCTTTCCGGCCTTGATCATGCGCGGCACGAAGGTGACCATGCCGTTGATCACGCCGCCCAGATTGACGCCGATCAGCCAGTCGAAATCGTCATAGGTGGAATTCTCGACCGGGCCAAAACTGTTCACGCCGGCGGTGTTGAAGAGCAGCGTCGGCGGTCCGCCGAACACCTTTTCGACCTCGTCGGCGGCGCGGGCATAGGCCTCGCGGTCGGTGATATCGAGCACGATCCCGTGCGCGGTGATGCCCTCGGCCTTCAGATCGGCCAGCGCCTTTTCCACCGCCTGCGCGCGCACATCGGCGATCGCCACCCCGGCGCCGGCACCGCCGAACACCAGCGCCTGGCCGAAGCCGGCACCCGACGCACCGCCTGTGATAAAGGCAATCTGATCCCGGAAATCCTTCACGCCCGCCTCCCTCCATGGCTCCGCCGCTGTCGGGCGAAGTCTCAACCTGGACGGTGTCAGCTTAACGCGAAAATTTCGGAAGCACAGGCCCCGTTCTGCCGGCGGCATTCCGTCCGGGCGCCGGCTTGGCAGAAGCGGGCTCCCGGGCCAGATGCGCTTCGGGCCCTTGAAGGAGCGGTGCGGGTCAGCGTGCGGTGCAGCGGGACGGAACGGTCCCCCCGGCGCCGGGATAATCGATGCCGATCGCAAACAGGATGGGCGACATGAAGTTGGGTGCCGCGTTTTCGGGAGACTTGACGGTGATCTCTGTCAGGGTCTGGCCGGCGAACGCGCTGCCAAGATTGAATTTGTGCGCATCGATGCGATGCGTCATGTCCTGACTCTGCGGATTGAGATTGTTGGTCCACCATTCCTGTGTGGAGGTGTTGTTGATGTTGTTCGTCCACTGCCAATTGTTGTAGTCGCGGATGGTCAGGTCGCCGCGCAGCCTGGCCGTCATCTGGGCGCCGCCGGTGCCCTTGAAGACGACCGTCGCGTTGACGACGCCGCTTTGCCCCGCAAACGTGTTCATCAGCATGTAGACCGCCTTCGGCGAGGCGACGGACAGTTTGATCGCGATCTTCTGGCCGGATACGCCGTTCCACAGATTGTTCCCCGCGCCGGGGTCGAGCAGCGTGAAGGTCAGGCGGGAATCCTTGGTCTGCGCGTTGCCGGCGGTGACGCCGACGGGGCCGTTGACGCTGTACTGCGTATTCATGCAGGCGGAGAAATCGACCGGCCCGAGAACGGGCGTGGCGGCCATGCTCGGCGCGGCCAACAAAGCGCATGCGGCGGATATCACAAATGTCGTTCTCATCTGCCTCTCCCAAGTATTCGCGCGACCAACCTTTGCATGCCGACCGTTGGCCCGATGGCCAGCCCGGATCGGAACAAAGCATCGCTGCAGTATATTCTTTAGCACACTTCTAACGAATTGATGACGGGCACGCATGCGCACCTTGCGGCGCAGTTCCGCGCGGCGACGGCGGCGGGGGCCTGTAGACGCTCCAACGCAGCACGTCGCCGGCACCACGGTAAATCGCCGGAGCCGCGGATGCTGGCAAAGCCGCGGATCGCGCCATAAGATCGCGTCATGGATCTGCTCCTCAGCCTGGAAGCCTTTTGTTGTGTCGCCGAAACCGGCAGCCTGACGGCCGCGGCGCGGCGTTTGGGGGTGGCGAAATCCGTCGTGACCACGCGCGTCCAGCAGCTTGAAGGGCGCCTTGGGGTGCCGCTTTTTCATCGTTCGTCGCGGGCGATGAAATTGTCGGAACTGGGCGGAAAATATTATGTGGAATGCCAGGAAATCCTGACCCGCACGGACGAACTCACATCGCGGTCCCGCTCCGACGAAAAACAGTTGAGCGGAACGCTGTTCATTCAGGTCCTTCCGGGCTTCGCGTTGAACGGATTTTCCAGGGCGCTTGCCGATTTCGCGCGGCTGCATCCGGGCCTCAGATTCGAGATCACGGTGAGTGACCAGCTTGTCGATCCGGTTCATGCCGGCCTTGACCTGGTTTTCCAGATATATCCTCCGGTCTCGGACGCCTTGATCGAGCGGCGCCTCTTCGCGCATGACGGCGTCTTCTGCGCCTCGCAGGATTATCTGAATGGGGCGCCGCCTCTGGAGACGCCGGAGGACCTCACCCTGCACCGCTTTTCACGCTATTCGTATTATCCGTGGGGTGACAAATGGCCCTTGCGGCGCGGCGATACGCTCATCAAGCTGCATTTAAGGCCGATTCTGAAGACCAACAGCGTTCACCTGCTCCGGGACTTCGTGCTGTCCGGTGCTGGTGTCGCCTATCTGCCCACCGCCATCATCTCCGGCGATCTGCGCAGCGGCAAGCTGGTACGGCTGCTTAACAACTACGTCGCGCCGCAGCTTTGGTTGTCCGCCGTCTATCCGATCTCCCATCGCTCGTCCGGAAAGATGAAAGTCTTCCTGGATTTCATCAGCAAGCGCTTCTCGGCGGGATATCAGGAGAATTGAGTGTCCCGGTGGGGCGACTTGCTGGCGGAGGACGAATTGTTCTCTTCCAGGTTCAACAATTGCGAAAGGCGGATTTTCGCCCGGTAGATCCGGCCTTCGATCGCCTTCGGGCTGATGTTCAGGACCTCTCCCGCCTCGATGTGGGAAAGGCCTTCGATCGCGACGAGAATGAGCGGCTCCCGGCAGGAGCGGGGCAGGGCATCGATGGCATTGCGGACGCGCTTGAGGTTCTCGTCTTCGATAAGCCCGGTCTCGGCGGACATGACGGGGTCGGCAGGCTCAACCTCAGGCGAAACGGAACTCCACGGTTGAATGAAGCGCCGCACCATCATGCGCCGCGCGCGGTCGCGGCATTTGTTGAGCGCGATGCGCCTGAGCCAGATCGGGAAGGACCGGTTTCGGTCGTAACCGGAAATTCCGTTCCACACTGCGATGAAGCTTTCCTGCAGGACGTCCTGGGCGTCTTCGGCGTCGCGGACGTGGCGGCGCACGAAGCGATAGAGCCAGGATTTGTGCCGGCGCATCAACTCGCCGAACGCCGCCTGGTCTCCGGCCTGCGCGGAGTCGGCAAGAGCGGCATCCGTCGCCTCGGACACGGGCACCGAGCGCAGCATGTCGCGACTTGCGCGGACCGGAGGGAGCGACGATCGTGGCATGGCCTCGTCTCGCGAGCGCATCAACCCGTCGGGGAGAGACAATCCGGTCGTCGCGCCGGCCATCAGCCGGCACGCTCCAAGCACCGCGACAGGATGTCTTTCGCGGCGGCGATCTCGTCGTCGTTTACCAGATGCTCGCGGCCCGGATATTGACGCAGGTCGACCACCGCGTTCATGGCGCGGAAAACCTCGGCAGTCTTCTGAACGCGGTCCCACGGCACCCAGGGATCATTGTCCCCGTTGGAGAAGAGACTCGGCATCCCGCCGAAATCGCCTCCCGACGTTTCCCACACCGTCCCTTGCGGACCGACCAGGCCGCCGGTAAAGGCGATCAGCGCCGCCCAGCGGGAGGGATTGCGGAAAATATATTCCGCAGCGAGGCATGCGCCTTGCGAAAAGCCGATGAACGCAATCCGGTTCCTGGGCCAACCGCGCGCTTCCAGCGAACGCACCGCCAGATCGACGCGTTCGAGCGCCCAATCCAAATGCGGCTGGTTGGTTTCCAGCGGCGCCATGAAGCTCTGCGGATACCAGCTCGAATCGCAGGCATCCGGCGCCACGCAGGATATCCCCAGCGCGATACGCTGCATCAGCTCGAACATGTAGGTGACGGATTGGCCCCGTCCGTGCAGCAGCACACCAATCACGGCAGAGGAACCGGCGGCCGGTTCCAGCGACACCGTGGGACGATCCAGCAATGGGTTGCGCATCAGTAGGACAGAGGCTCCAGTTTGCTCAAAAGCTCTTCCTTGCGATTGGCAAAGAAGGGCGGGATCTGCATCGACGTGCCGAGCTTCTCGTATGATTCGTCGATCAGAAACCCTTCGCGCTTTGATACCGTGGCCTCGAACAGCGCGCCGCCGGGCGTACGCACATAGACGGATTCGAAATAACCGCGATCCTTGACATCGGACACGTCAGTATAGCCCAGGCCCTCGAGATGGAACTTGACCTGGCCCTGCACGTCGAGATCGGACACCTCGAAGGCGGCATGGTGGGGAACACCCTCGCCATACGCCCAGCTGCCCTGTTCGAGATCCGGTTCGACGCGAAATTCGACCATCGTGCCGGGGCCGCCCAGGCCGACATGGTAGCGGATGTAGTTGCCGTCGGTCTGACGGTTCTGGCCCGTCCATCCGTAATGCATGAATTCATCCGAGTTCTCGCCGTCGCGCACCGACACCGCAATGCCATGCGTGCCGCGAATGCCGTATTCCTTGGGAACCGCGCCGTTGGAATAGGGCGCCCGGTCGTCGGCCTTGGCGCCGACCAGCTCGTATTCGATGCCGCAAGGATGGGCGAAGGCGACGAGCTTCTCGCCGAAGCGTTCGCCGAGCCTTGCCTCGAAGCCCTTCTCATTGAGATGCTTGTGCCAGAACTGCAGCGCCTCTTCCGGCACCGCCATGCTGATCGTGCAGATCTGCCCGCTGCCCTTGCGCGCCTTGCGGCCGGAGGCGCGCATCGGAAAACAGGTGATCAACGTTCCGGGATCGCCCAGATCGTTGCCGTAGTAGAGGTGGTGGATGGGCTCATCGCCGTCATAGAGCGCCGTCTTCTTCACGCTTTTGAGGCCCAAGATCTTGGTATGGAAATCGTAGTCCTCTTGTGCGCCGCCGACGCTCAAGGTGAGGTGATGGTGCCGTTTTATATGCGGATTGGGGTTCACGGATTCCTCCAAGATTTTTGTGCGAGCCCGGTGTAGCGCCGCTGGCTCTCGCAAGCCGCGATTTTTGTGCCGTCACCTCATGTTTCGAGATATTGAAGCTTCCCGTATGGCAGTCAATCGCAGCCTACCGAGGCACGTTTGGTTTCGCAGAACCACATGTTCTGCATTTCAGAACGTGCATGATCGCGGCCGTCGCGACCCCGTCACGAATTTTCTTGCTGCTATGTCCTGCGCCTCGCACAATCGCAGTCCCGCTCGTCGGGTGCGGCTCGAGGCTGCGCAGGAGGAAAGCATGTCCGTGGTTCCCGAAAGCGCGCAGCCAGGATCGGGCTGGATCGAAATCATCAGGAGAAAAACGCCCGAGGCCTTTGCCGAGGCCTTTACAATCGACGCGGTGCTCGATGCCTCCGTGTTGAAGCAGCGGATAGAGGGTGCGGAGAAGATCAGGAAAGTCTTTGCCGCCACTTCGGGCATGTATGAAAGCATCGCTTTCACCCATGAGACGATCGACGGTCGAAAGACCTATCTGGAATGGCGGGGCAGGACGTTCAACGGCCTGCCGGTTGAGGGCCTCACCGTGCTGACGCGCGACCCCGCCGGCAAAATCGAACGGGTCTGCCTCATGCACAGCCCTCTTCAGACGGTGGAGACGTTCTCGGCGGAACTGATGCGGCGGTTGGACGGAAATCTCCGGTAGGACGTTCGGCGGGCTGCCGTTCCGTTCGAAAAGGCCGAACGCGGGGTTCGCCCACGGCAAACGGTCCGGCGGCGGGATTTCTTGACTGGATTTTTTGCTGGTCCAGATTATCGCGACGGCCCGGCGTGATCCCAAAGTTTCACGTTGAAGCCGCCGAACCGCGCTGAAGACGGCGGTCGGGTCGTCAGGAGGAAACGGCAACGGATTTCGACGCCGCACAGATGCGGCCGGATTTGAGTCCGGGTCAGGAAAAAATAACACTCAAGAAGGGGCGGAAATGAAAAGGAATCAAACAGGCGACAATCATGTCCGGGAGAAGGCAATGTCCGCGGGCACATCCGCGCGCCGGGGCTTGCGGTCGATCTTGCTGGGTGGAGTGGCCTTTGCAGGCGCCATGATGCTGTCGGCCGCGGCGCCGGCAGGCGCTCCGGTCAAGGTGTGCCCGAGCGTACCGAACGCCGCCTGTCACAACGAGCCGGCGGCGGATACGCCGGTTCCCGCCTATGCCCAGGCTTCATACAAGGTCTATCTGGACATGAAAGCCAAAGCGCATGGCGGTACGCGCCATACGCCGGCAACGGTTCCCGACTGGTCGGGCATCTGGGTGCGGATCGGGCCGCCGAAATTCGACGTCAACCAGCCCGGCAAGATGGAAGACGGCAAGGTCAGCGCCGATCTCACGCCGGCCGGCAAGGCGGCCTTCAAGAAGGAGCTGGCCGATATCGCCAAGGGCAACGAATACGATCCCATTTCGAGCTGCCTGCCTGCCGGATATCCGCGCCTGCTCGCGTCGCTGTTCCAGTGGGAATTCGTGAACACCCCCAAGCAGACCTGGTTTCTCTACGAGCAGCAGAGCGAACAGAGAAATATCTATACGGACGGACGCGGTCACGTGCCGCAGGACGAAGCCTACCCCCTGTGGGACGGCGATTCGATCGGGTTCTGGGACGGCGACACGCTGGTGGTCCACACCGTCAATGTGCGGCCGAGCTATTATCAGCGCAGCCAGCCCTATTATTCCAACAAGACGAGCACCGTCGAACGGATCCGCATGGCCAATCCCAACTTGATCGAGGACGACGTCACCGTCTGGGATCCCGTCAATCTGGCGAAGCCCTGGCACGTCGTGCAGCATTGGGGCCGCGTCACCAGCGACGACAACCGCATCGACATGTGGTCCTGTGACGAAAATGCCAATGTGAGCAAGACAGCGACGGGCGGAACCAATATTCTCCTGCCGGGCGACAAGGGCTACCGGGATCCGGACAAGCTCGATCTGACGCCAGGCAGATAGGCGTTGTTTCGCATCCCGGAACCCAAGGGCCGTTTTCGGCTTCGGCGGGCTGACCGGGAGCGAAAATGGCGTGAGAGAGGAAATGCGTGATGAGTGTCCCTGAAGGCGTCTCGACGGAAACCCGCGTGGTGAGGCTCAACGGCGGCGGGGACGCCTGGCGCGTGGATGCGGATATCTGCGTGGTGGGCTCCGGCGCCGCGGGCATGTCGGCGGCGCTGCAGGCGGCCCGGCTCGGGCGCAAGGTCGTCCTGATCGACGGCCTGCCGGCCCTGGGCGGCCAGGCCGTCAACTCGATCATCGGAACCTTCTGCGGCCTCTATTCCAACGGTCCCAACGGTTATCGTTTCACCCATGGCGTCGTGGACAAATTGCTCGCCGATCTCGGCGCGCGGCCCCGCACGCTATTTTACGACCGCAAGCACACGGTGGTGGTCTTCTATGACGAGATCGCGCTGTCGCGCTGGATAGAGGAGGAAGTCCGCAAGGCCGGCATCACCGTCATCGTCGGCGCCGTGCTGCGCCGGGTCGTGGTGGAGGGACGCCGGGTCCAGGAACTGGAGATCGCGACGCGTTACGGGGACGTCAAGGTGCGCGCGACGGGATATGTGGACGCCAGCGGGGACGCCGCCCTGACGTGGCAGGCCGGCTTCGAATGCCGCGAACCCGATGTCGGCACCGTCTACGGCACCCAGATGGTGGTGCTGGAGAACATCGACGAAAGCCACTATCCGCCGCGCGAGGAAATCACCGCGCGGATGCGGGAGAAAGGCGACGAATACGGCCTCTTCCGGCGCGAATGCTTTCCGTTCCTCATCCCCGGACGCGGCATCGTCGCCCTGAACATGACTCATATCGAGACGCCGCTGGATCCGCTGAAAGTGTCCGCCATAGGGCTGACGGGAAAAAACGAGGCCGACAAGGCCGTCGACTTCCTGAAGAAGGAATTTCCCCGCTGTTTCGGCGATGCGACCGTGCGCGCCTATGGCCTGCCCGGGATTCGCCAGACGCGCTGGATCGTCGGAAAGCAGCAACTCACGCTCAAGGACGTTCAGGCGGGCACGCGTTTTGCCGACGCGATCGGGCGCACTGCCTGGCCGGTCGAGCTGCACGATCACGCCACGGGGCATGTCTGGCAGACCTTCGACGAGGACCATGTGCATTACATTCCGCTGGGCGCGATGATCCCGCGGGAAGCCGACAACCTGGTCGCCGCGGGACGCTGCATCGACGGCGACAAGGCGGCCCTGTCGAGCGTGCGCGTCATGGGGCCCTGCATGGCCGAAGGCATGGCGGCGGCGCACGCGCTCGATCTGGCCGGGACCGGAAGCGTGCAGCAGATCGACCTTGCCGCGTTGGCCGAACGCGTCCGCGACAATGTCGAACGCCGGGATCCGGACTAGAACGCCACGCGAGGAGACGCCGATGAAACTGACCGATCAGGAAAAGGCGATGCTGGACGGCGCTGGCGGCGCCGCCAAGCGCAAGGCGATGGAATTGCTGATCCGCTACGGCGAAGCCCTGGGTGCCGAGCGGTTCGTCGATACCAACAACGTCACCGGCGTGCCGGGCTGGGCCACCGATTTCCTGCGCCACTATTACAAGGACCGTGGAACGTCCTACGAGGCGATCTTTTCCCTGTTCGATCTCGACAGCGACGAGATCGTCGAGGTGCCGAAGATGAGCGTCTATAGCTGTCATCTACAGGGCAGCATGGATCCGAAACTCTGGAAGGAGCAGGGCAAGACGGCAGACGCGCTGGCGGACTATCTGCAGGACGAGGCCGGCGTCGCCGCGCACGGCATCCAGGTTCTCAAGACCTGCACGCCCTATCTCGCCGGCAATGTGCCGGTGAAGGGCGAGCATTGCGCCTGGATGGAATCCTCTGCAGTGGTGTTCGGCAACTCCGTCATCGGCGCCCGCATCAATGTCGAGGGCCGCGAAAGCACCAGTTCGGCGATGCTGACCGGCAAGATTCCCGATTGGGGCCTGCATCGCGACGAGGGCCGTCTCGGCACCCATCACATCGCGGTCGAGGTGCCGGTCGCCGACGTCTTCAACTGGGGCATGCTGGGATATTTCGTCGGCGACGCGGTGCAGGAAAACATCCCCGTGCTGACCGGCGACGTCAGCAATCCCAGCCTGGTAAAGCACAAGCATTTCGGCGCCGCGGCGGCCTCGTCAGGCGGTATCGAGCTCTATAACATCGTCGGCCTCACGCCGGAAGCGGCGTCGTATGAAATGGCGTTCGGCGCGCGCAAGCCGGTCGAAAACCTGCGATACGGCAGGCGCGAGCGGCGGCAGGTCTACGACACGCTCAATTCGGTCGGCAGCAACGCCGACGTCGATTTCGTGATGATCGGCTGTCCGCACGCCTCGATCGAGCAGATATGGGAGGTCGCGACCCTGCTGGACGGCCGGAAATTGCACAGCGGCACCAATCTTTGGATATTCACCTCGCGCTCGGTCAAATCGGTCGCCGACACCACGGGCTACACCAAGATCATCCGCGATGCGGGCGGCTACATCATGACCGACACCTGTTCGGCGTTCGGCCGCACGATGCCGCCGGACACCAAGGTGGTCGCCCTGGATTCCGCCAAACAGGCGCACTATCTGCCGGCGATGATGGGCGTCGAGGCCTGGTTCGGAACGACCAGGGACTGCATCGCCGCCGCGACGACGGGGCGCTGGAACGCGAGCGCGCCATGACGAGCGAAATCCTGGAAAACGCAATCGCCGGCGGACGCACGATCATCCTGCGCGGCCGCAAGGTCGTCGGCGGCACGGCCGAGGCGGAGGCCCTGGTGACGCGCCAGACGATCTCGGGCTGGGGCGGCGTCGATCCGATGACCGGAACGATCATCGAGCTGCGCCATGAGCTTTGCGGCCAGTGCTTCAGCGGAAAGGTCCTGGTGTTTCCCGGCGCCAAGGGATCGTCCGGATGGTCGACGATCTTCCACACCGCGCGGCTCGCCGGGACGGCGCCGGCGGCGATGGTGTTCACCGTCATGACGACGAAGATCGCGATGGGCGCCGTCGCGATGCATTGCCCCTCGGTCACCGATTTCGACCGCGATCCGTTCGAGGTCATCGAGACCGGCGACCGGGTCAGGGTCGACGGCGACGCGGGGATCGTCGAGATCACCAAACGCAAATAGCGAGCGGCGGTTTGCAAGAACGGATGGGCGCAAGCACCTGATGCCGACACAAGCGATCGATCTCTCCGAGATCATAGAACGGCAACCGCTCAACCGCTTCATCGTCCGGCTGATCGCCGTTTCGGTGCTTGTGACCTTCTTCGACGGCTACGACATGCAGGGCATCGCCTATGTCGCGCCCTATCTGCAGGCGGCGTTTCATCTCGACAAGCTGATGCTGGCCAATGTCTTCAGCATCGGCATCCTGGGTACGCTGTGCGGCGGGATCATTGTGGGCGGCCTCGGCGACTATTTCGGCCGCCGTCCCGCGATCATCTGGTCGTGCGTGGTGTTCGGTGTGCTGATGTGCCTGCTGGGCTTCGCCGGCTCGTACCTGCAGCTCCTCATTCTGCGCTTCGCGGCGGGAATCGCGCTTGGCGGCTTGTTGCCGGCGGCGTGGGCGCTGAACATCGAATACGCGCCCAGGCGCTACCGCTCGACGATCGTCACCATCGTCATGCTCGGCTATACGCTGGGCGCCAGCCTGGCCGGGCCGATCGCGATCTGGCTCATTCCGCGCTTCGGCTGGCCGTCGGCGTTTCTGTTCGGCGGCATCGGCTCGCTGCTCGCGGCGTGTCTTCTTTTTTTCACGCTGCCTGAATCGCTGCGGTTTCTATGCGCCCGCAAGATCGGCACGGAAACCATCGCCCGCACCGCGCGCAGCCTGGCGCCCGGCCGCAGCATCCCTTCGGCCACGCGCTTTTTCCTGGCCGATGAAACCGAGGCGGCGCAGGGCGGCTTCAGGCCCGGCCGGCTGTTCGCCGGAGAATTGCGCTGGATCACGCCGCTGCTCTGGCTGGGCTTCGCCATGAGTTCGATGGCGGTCTATTTCGCCGCGAACTGGAGTCCCATCATGTTCGAAAGCCTGGGCTTCACGCGTGCAACCGCTGCGCTCGTGAGTTCCGTCAGCCAGTTCGGCGGCGCGCTGGCGGGATTGGCGCTGATGCGCTTCACGGACCGGCATGGAACCATCGCCTTGACCGTGATGCCGGCGCTGGCCGTTCCGGTCCTGCTGGTCTGCGGCCTCGTGGCGTTACAGCCCGCGTTTTTCCTGATCCTGGCGTTCACCGGCGTCGCGTTCATTCTCGGCACCCATATCGGGCTGATGAGCATCGCCGGCATCTTCTATCCCAGCGCCTATCGCGGCACGGGCGCGGGCTGGGCCGCCACGGTCGCGAAGGTCGGATCGATCTGCGGTCCGCTGGCGGGCGGCCTCGTGCTGTCGTCGTCGCTGGCCGTTCACAGCGTCTACGCCATCCTGGCGATCTGCCCGCTGCTCGTCGGAGCCTGCGTGCTCGTGCTCGGCCAGATCCACACGGGCATCCTGCGGCGCGAGCGCGATGTCGCGCCCGCGCGGATCGTCCCGGTCGAGCCGATCATCCCGGGCTGATCTGCCCCTGCCGAACGTGCATCTCGATCAGCGCCTTGCGCATTTCAGGATGCGGGTCGGCGACGATTTTGCATTCGTCGTTGAAGATCATCACGGCGCGGTCGGACGGCGAATAGGGCCGCCAGTGCGGCAGGCCCGGCGCGTCGGGATTGCCGGTGCGCGCGAAATTCGTCCACGCGGCGCTCATCCGGTCGGCCAGCGCGTAGCGCTCCTTGCCGCTGCCGGTGATGTCCCGGGCGGTGGGCACGTCGAGATTGTCGAACGCGTAGCAGATTTCAAGCGTATGCGGCACGCCCAGTTTGCCGTCGCGCACCGGCGTCGGCTTCTCGAAATGATAGACATAGGCTGGCGCCTTGCCCTGCGCCGCCTTGCGTTCCGCGGCGACCGCGACGTTCGCCGTCATCCAATTGTCGCTGGCGATGATCTGATAGAGGCGCACGTTGCTCGCATCGGGATAGTCGCGCTTGTACAGCGCGATCATCCTGCCGGTCTCGGCATCGTCCGTATGCAGATTACGCTTGACGTCCGCCTGCAGGGTCGCGTCGTCGATAGGATCGACCGGCGTGGCGGTGAAGAAGGTGACCTCGGTCAGGTTGCTGCCGAGAAGCAGCGGCACGTCGGCCGACAGGGCGGGCGCCACGGGATCGAGCGGACCGTTGCCCGACACGAGGCTGCGGCCGTCCATCACCGGCCCGAACCGGTTGCCCGCGGGCCCCGCCGCCTTCATCGCATCCAGGA
Organism: Alphaproteobacteria bacterium; assembly: GCA_015654705.1. Lineage (GTDB taxonomy): Bacteria > Pseudomonadota > Alphaproteobacteria > Micropepsales > Micropepsaceae > Rhizomicrobium. Next base: position 15,139 of record JAATGL010000293.1, read on the forward strand.
TTTTCTGGAACGGCATCTGTTGCAGCTGATCGACCTGGTTCGGTGTCAAATTGAGCTTCGCCAGCACCTGCTTTGCGGTATCCGTAGCCTGCTCGGCGGTGATCGCCTTAAACGCGAGGCCGCTCTGGGCGATCGCGCGGTGAAAGAGGCCGGCGGCCTGGGGCATCGCCATCAGCGTGGTGACCTTGCCGCCGCCGCCCGACTGGCCGAACAGCGTGACGTTGGCGGCATCGCCGCCGAACTCCGCGATGTTGTCCTTTATCCAGCGCAGCGCGGCCACGATGTCCAGTTGTCCGACATTTCCCGAGTCGGCGTATTTCGTGCCGCCGATGCCGGCCAGATAGAGATAGCCGAACGCATTGAGCCGATGGTTCACCGTCACCACCACGACGTCGCGTTTGCGCGCCAGATTGGTGCCGTCGTAATGCACGTCGCCGCCCGAGCCGCTGGTGAATCCGCCGCCATGCAGCCAGACCATCACCGGGCGCTTCCCGCCGTCGCGCAGTCCGGCGGTCCAGATGTTGAGCCGCAGGCAATCCTCGCCGAGCGGCGTCTGATCGTTCGAGATCGCTTCTTCCTTTATCACTGCGCCTTCCGACATCGGTTGCGGCGACTGATGGCCGAGTTCTGTCGTGTCCAGCAGGCCCGTCCATGGTGCGGGCGGTTGAGGCGGCATGAAGCGGTTCCCGCCATCGGTCGACGCGCCGTACGGGACGCCTTTGAAAGCCTTGACCGTGCCGTATGCGGCGCCGCGAATCTCGCCATAGGCCGTCTTCGCCGATGGCGCGTCCGCCGCGATCGCGGGAATGCTCTCCATCGCCAACCCGACGGCGATCATTCCTCCCGCCGCCATGAGCCGGCGACGATCGACGTCGATGCCTTTTTCCGCGTTCTTCATGTCGTCTTTCCCTTCCCTGCCAGCGCCGCGCGGACGCTGATCTTTGTCGTCATCGGCGGCATGCCGAATGCGGCGCAGAACGCGCGCCCGATCTCATCGCGACCCGAAAGTTAGAGGAAAATCCCAACCTCGCCATTGCTTCCACCGTTCTGAAAACAAGAACGATTGGTTCGGGGAAGCCAAACGTCTGGCGGCTTTACACGACGGTTGGGTATTTCAATTATCACATCCAAACAGCGTCGTCACATCACGGTGTGACGACGCGCGCAACGCAGATGATCGTTGCGATAAACGATCGCGCTTCGACTCAGAAAGCGCGATCAAGGGGGAGATGGAAGATGTTTTGCAATCGATTTGTTTTTTTGCTCGCCGGTGTTTCAGCCCTCGCTCTGACCGCGAGTGCAGCCATGGCGCAGGAGGCGCCTGCCGCGCAGCCGCAGGCGGCGCAGGCGTCCGATACCCCTTCCAACATCGAAACCGTGGTCGTCACCGGCTCGCTTGTCGTGACCAACGGCTTCCAGGCGCCGACCCCCGTGACCGTGGTGTCCGGCGTTCAGCTGCACGATGCGGCGCCGAGCGTGGTGGCCGGCCTGCAACTGCTTCCGCAGCTTGGAACCTCCACGTCGTCCCTGACGCCGAACCTGATCAACGGTTCGGGCGCGGCGACCGTGAGCGCGGAAAATCTGCGCAATCTGGGTACCGGCAGAACGCTTGTCCTGCTTGACGGACGCCGCACCCAGCCCGGCGGCAGCGGCGGCTACACCGACACCAGCATGTTTCCCGATCTTCTGGTGCAGCGGGTCGATATCGTCACCGGCGGCGCATCCGCGGTGTACGGATCCGATGCGGTCGCGGGCGTGATCAATTTCATTCTGGACACGGATTTCGTGGGCTTCAAAAGCCAGGCGCAGGGCGGCGTGTCCGGCAATGCCGACTCGCCGCTGTACGGCGTCGAGCTTGCCGCAGGCACGACCTTCGCCGGCGGACACGGGCATGTCGTCGTCTCCGCGGACACATCGGGTGAATCGGGCCTCGCCGGCCGTGCGAGGGATTGGGACAACGAAGGATGGAGCGCGTTCGCCAATCCGAACACCAGCCCCGGCCAGCCACAATATCTCCTGCGCAAGGGCGTCTCCACGATTAACGGGCTGAGCACCGGAATCATCACGTCGTCGCCCGGTCTGTCGGGCATCGCGTTCGACGCCAGCGGCAATCCCTATCAATTCCCCTATGCCAGCGTGATCAGCGGCAATGGCGCGCAGGAGATCGGGTCGAGCGGCTTGCGGTTGCCCAGCACCATTTCGGCGGGCGTCAACGCGGAGCACGTTTTCGCGAACGTCAAATACGACGTGAACGACAGGATCAGTTTGTTCGTCCAGGGCGCCTACGGCTACAACTCATCGGTCTTCAGCGTCGCGGTGCCCTACTTCATCGCGAATTCGTCCTTCACGATTTTCAGCGGCAATGCCTATCTCCCGGCGTCGCTGCAGTCCCAGATGACGACCCAGGGAATTAACTCGTTTCAGCTGGGCAAGATCTGGACGGATCTGGGTCCGATTCTCTCGACCCAGCTCAACAGCACGATCGATCTCTATGCTGGCGGCAGGGTGAAGCTGTGGAACGACTGGTCCTGGGACACCTATGTGCAGCACGGCAGCAACCTGCTCACCAACACCGACGGCAACCTGCCCATACGCTACAATCTCTACAAGGCGGTGGACGCGGTGGTGAATCCCGCCAATGGCGCGATCACCTGCAATTCGACGCTCACCGATCCGGGAAACGGCTGCGTGCCGCTTGACCTGTTCGGGTCTCATCCGCTGAGCCCGGCGCAGCGCGCCTATATCATCGGCCAGAACAGGGCGCGGTCTTTCACGCAGCAGGAAGTCGCTTCGACCACCGTGCATGGAACGGTGATCCCCGACTGGGCCGGCGACATCACGGCCGCAGCGGGGTTCACCTATCGCAGCGAATATGCCTCCGTGAGGGTCGATCCGACCTCCACGGAGACAATAGACTGCGCCGCACAGGGCATACGCGGCTGTCCTCCCACGATCAAAGGGCTCACGGGCGGATATACCAACGTCAATATCCAACCCTCGGCGGGCCGCTACGACGTGAAAGAAGCCTTCGGCGAGGTCTTTGTTCCGCTCGCCAAGGATCTGCCGTATCTGGAAAGCCTGGATCTCGACGCGGCATTCCGCTACGCGGAATACAGCGCCTCCGGCGACGCGGAGACATGGAAGGCGGGACTAACCTATCAGCCGCTCGACGAAGTCCGCCTGCGCGGAAGCATGTCGCGCGATCTTCGCGCGCCGAATGTCGGCGAACTGTTCGGCGGCACCACGTTCGGCGTCGGTACCGTAACCGATCCAGAAAACAACAACCAATCGGTCCCGAACGTCTTCGAGTATTCTGGCTCGAATCCGAATCTGAAGCCTGAGACGGCGCTGACGACAACAGGCGGCGTCGTCTACAATCCCAATTGGCTTCCCAACTTCGGCGCGTCGGTCGATTACTATCACATCGCGATCTCCGGCGCGATCGCGGCGCTCACGGCCCAGCAGGTCGTCAATGCCTGTTCTGAGGGCTATACTGCGGTCTGTTCCCAAATCCTCAGGTCCCCGCCGACGAACACGAATCCGCTAGGCACGATCACCACTATTTACGCCACAAACCTAAATTTGTCGCAGCTCAAGACATCAGGCGTAGACTTCGAAACCAATTATACGACCCCGCTGTACAAGGGGGATCTCACATTCCGTCTGTTGGGAACCTATTTGGCGAACCGCGTATCCTATACGCCGAACGCCGCTCCCATATTCCAGGCCGGTTCGGGAAGCCTTCCGCTCTGGCAGGGAACGCTGTCGGCGGGCTATGTGCAGGACCAGTGGTCGCTCATCCTGACCGAACGGTTCATCGGCGGCGTTCATCGCGAGACACCGCCGACGACGATCGACCTGAACAACACGCCCGACGCCGAATACACGACGTTGACGATGAAGTACGCTTTCGATGGCGACGACGGCTGGGGCAAGAAGGAACTCTATTTCACGGTCGACAATCTGTTCGACCAGAACCCGCGCATCACGGCGACGAATGGCGGCCAGGGCGCCAATTATTCCGTGACGACGGGCTTGTATGACGTGATCGGCCGCTACTTCACTGTCGGCGTAAGAGCCAGTCTGTGATGCGCAGGTCGGTTGCCCTTCTGAGCGTCGGCGCCGGGGCGTTTGCCATCGGCGCCTCGCTCGCCCAGGGGGCTTCGCCCCCGCGGCGCGCCGTGCCGACGACATCGGGTTCGCCTGCCGAGGCTTGTTCGTCTCTGATCGCGCAAAACGGCAAGAATGCCTTTCCCAACGCGACCACGGTCATCAGTTCGGCCGTCTATCGTGAGGCCGCGCCGGCGGCGAACGGCACGCCGGCGCATGCGGCGCATTGCGAGGTGCTCGGAACCATCAATTCCCGCGTCAGCACGGTGGATGGCCAGTCCTACGCCATCAAATTCCACATGCGCCTTCCCGTTGCGTCGGCATGGAACGGGCGTTTCTTCTTTGAAGGCGGCGGCGGCTATAACGGCCGCCTGAGCGAGGCGTTCGGGCCGCTCGGCGGTCGCCAGCCCGATGACGGCCTGTCGCTGGGCTTCGCGGTCGTCTCGACCGATTCCGGCCACGACAACAAGACCAACAACAATCCCGACGCCGGCGGCCCGCTTTCCTTCGGCGGAGACCCGCAGGCGCGGTCCGATTTCTTCTACAATTCCTATGGCGAGGTGACGCGCGTCGGCAAGGCGCTGGTGCGGCTCTACTATGGCCGCGGCGCCAACAAATCGTATTTCGTGGGATGCTCGGAAGGCGGCCGCGAAGGCCTTTTGATGTCGCAGCGTTTCTACGACGAGTATGACGGCATCATTGCCGGCGATCCGGTGTTCCGCTCGATCTATTGGAGCTATGCCAGCATCCGCAATGCGCAGGTCCTGACCGATCTGGCGAAGAAGGAGGGGCTCGTCTCCGGCGATGCGGAAGCGCCGCTGAACAAGACCTTCAGCGATCTCGATATCGACGTCGTCGCGAAAGCGGTCTTGAAAGCCTGCGATGGTCTGGACGGCCTCGAAGACGGACTGGTCGGCAATCCCCAGGCCTGTACGGACGAGAAGATCTATCCCAGGCTGGATGAGATCACCTGCAGCGGCGCCAAGAACGACACGTGTCTCACCCACGACCAGATAAAAGCCCTCAAGGATATCGAAGCCCCGGTGTTGAACGCGCGGGGAGAGGAGATCTCGGCGGGGAATGTGCTCGATCCGGGCATGGCGGGGGATTCGGACAAGGGGCTCAATGCCGCGTGGCACACCACGATGCTGGGCGTCTTCGGCGCGCCGCCGGGCAATCCCGCCGCCGTTTCCGGCAAGCTCTCGATGGTCGAGGAAGCCGTTCCGATGCTGTGGATCACGCCGCCTCGTCCGGTCGCGGCATCCGAAAGGCTCAAATACGTCCTGAATTACGACTATTCCCGCGCCGATCCGGATGCCGCCAGGGACTACCCGGCATCGGGAATCTTCACCGAGGCGCCCGGTCTCTATGCGCCTGCGGACTCGACCGATCTGACGGGCTTCAAGTCGCGCGGCGGAAAGATGATCGTCTATCACGGCGTCGGCGATCCCTCCGTGCCCTACACCGAAACGGCGAAGTGGTACGCGCGGATGAACGCGCGCATGGCAGCGTCTGGCTTTGTCCGGCTCTTCCTGGTGCCGGGCATGAATCATTGCACCGGAGGCCCGGCCACCGACAGATTCGATCTGCTGACGCCTCTGGTGAACTGGGTCGAGAAGGGAACGCCGCCCGACCAGATCACGGCGGAAGCGTCGGAACCGTCCTTTTTCCACGTCGCGCATCGCAGTCGGCCGCTCTGCCCCTATCCGCAATGGCCGCATTATCTGGGAGACCGCGACGTCAACGAGGCTTCGAGTTTCGTTTGCAGACAGAACTGAGAATTGCGGCTTTGGTGGGAGATGTCGGCCTGCCGCGCCGTCCATGTGAACGGACGCTCCTCGCCGTGACGGCCGGAGGGAGACCATGACGCCGAAGAATGCGGACGCGCTGATCGACGACCGGCCCCAGGACAAGGTCTTCGGGGTCGACCGGTCCGTTTTCACCGACGAAGCGGTCTTCCAGGACGAGTTGCGGCTGATCTTCGAAGGCACCTGGGTGTTCGTCGGGCTCGAGACGCAGCTTCCGCGCCCGCACAGCTTCTTCACGACTCACATCGGCCGCCAGCCCGTTCTGGTCATGCGCGACGGCGAAGACAAAATCGGCGCCTTTCTCAACACCTGCCGGCATCGTGGCCTGATCCTGTGTCCGTTCCGGCGCGGAGACCAGAAATTCCATACCTGCCGCTATCACGGCTGGACCTACGATTCGTCCGGGCGCAACGCGCTGGTGACCGACCGGCAGGTCGGCCAGTACACGCCGCGCTTTGCGCAATTGGACCACGATCTCGTCCGCGTCCCGCGTCTCGCCGGCTATCGCGGCCTGCTTTTCGCCAGCTTGAATCCGGACGTTCCGGATCTTGAAGAGCATCTGGACGAAGCCAGGACCTTCATTGACCTGGTGCTCGATCAGAGCCCGGTGGGGCAGGTCGAGTTTGTCCCGGGCGATGTGACTTACACCTTCCAGGGAAACTGGAAGCTTCAGTTCGAGAACGGGCTCGATTTCTATCATTTCCAGTCGACGCACAGCGCCTATCTCGACATCGTGGCGAAGCGCTTCGCCGAGGGAACCGCGGGCGCGCTCAGCGCCGAGCCCGAACAGGAAGCGCCGGTGCAGGGCAGTTTCAACTTCCGCCACGGCCACGCCGTCAACTGGTCGATCAAGAACACGGACAATGCATCCGGCCGCAAGCCGCTGCGGCTGGAGGTCGACGCCGTCCGCGCGCGGGTGGGCGCCACGCGCGCAAAATGGATGCTGCGGCAACGCAATCTGACGATTTTTCCCAATCTCCAGATCATCGACGTGCAATCGATGCAGCTGCGGACCTGGCGGCCTCTTGCGGTCGGCGTGACCGAGATCACGTCCCATTGTCTGGGCATCGTCGGCGAAAGCGCCGAGGCCCGCCGCCTGCGCATTCGCAACTATGAGGACTTCTTCAATCCGACCGGCCTGGCGTCGTCCGACGACAATCTGATGTTCGAATATTGCCAGGACGGCTACGCCGCCGAAGCCGGGCCGACACAGGGCTATGAACGGGGCCTGGCGTCGCGGCCGGATGGCGCGGCCGACTATGCGGCCGAACTCGGCATCTCGCCCGTCGAAAGCGCCGTCGGCGAATTGTTTTTCGGCGGCGAAATGAATTTCCTTCCCGGTTATCGTGAGTGGCGCCGTTTGCTGTCGCGGGGAAGGAATCGATGACCCCGGCATCGGTGGACCCGGCCCTGCGGGCGCTGGCGGCCGATCTGCTGTTCCGGGAGGCGGACGCGCTCGACAATCAGGACTGGGCGAACTGGCTGGCGATGTATCGCGAAGATGCGCGATACTGGGTTCCGGCCTGGATCGACGAACACAGGACGACCGCCGATCCGGACACCGAGCTTTCCCTCATCTATCACACGACGCGGCGCGGGCTCGAAGAGCGGGTCGGCCGCATACAATCGCGAAAATCGATCACGGCGACGCCGCTCCCCCGCACGCTCCACCTGATCGCCGGCCTGACGATCGCGGAGGCCGATACGGAGGCGATGCGCGTGCGGTCGAACGCGGCGGTCCATGTCTACGATGCGCGGACCGCGGCGCACCACGTCGCCGCGCTGCGCTATGAGCATTCGTTCCGCTGCGCGCCCGGCGGCGGCTGGCTGATCGCGGCAAAGACGATCGTCCTGGTCAACGACCGGATGCCCAGCGTGGTGGATTTCTATGCCCTGTGATCCCGAGACCGGCGACGACGCCGCCTGGAAAGTCGTCATGCCGGCGGTGGATGCGGCCGAGGGCGAAGTGAGCGCCTTCAGGCTCAACGGCGAGAACCTGGCGGTCTATCGCGTGGACGGCGCCTTCTATATCACCGACAACATCTGCACCCATGAATGGGCGGAATTGTCCGACGGCCTGCTGGAGGGCTGCGTGATCGAATGTCCCTTCCATCATGCCCGCTTCGACATTCGGACCGGCGCGGTGGTCGCGGGGCCCGCCGAACAGGCGCTGAAGTGCTACGCCGTCCGCGAGCGCGATGGTTTTATCGAGATCCGCGACGGCAGCGAACCGGGCGATAGCTGAACCCTCAGCCTTGTTCGCAGGGTCAGGCGTAGCTGCGGCTGATGAACCAGAAGACCCCGATACAGACGAGAAAGGCGGAACAGACATCCGTGACGATCGGGCGGGGCAGGGCGAGCTTCATCTTTACCATCAGATAGACGATCAGGCTCACGCCGAGCACCAGGCTGAGCTGGCCCACTTCGACACCGGTGTTGAATCCCACCAGCAGTTCCGCGAGCCGGCCGGTCGGCAGGCGCATCTCCAGAAGGCTGGAGGCAAAGCCGAAACCATGGATCAGGCCGAATACCAGCGTAACGACGACACGCAGTCGCGCCGCGTCCTGAAGATGGCCGGTGATCATCAGGTAATTGCCCGTGAACAGCCCGGCGCCCAGCAGCAGCAACGCCGGCAATCCGCCCAGGCCCGCGACCTGCATGATGGCCATCACGACGAGCGTGCCACCGAACGCGAGCGCGATGGTGCCGGGCCGCCGCAGGGAGACGGCGATGTTCTCCGCTCCGATCAGCGCGATGGTGAGCGCCACCAGCGCGTCGATATATTCGGGATGCGGGCGCACGATGCCGGTGACGGCGAGCGCCAGCGTCGCGCTGTGTCCGAGCGTGAAGCCCGTGACGACGAAAGCGAGATCCTTCAGCCGCCGCGAGATCAGGATCAGGCCGAGCAGGAACGACATGTGGTCGACGCCCGTCAGGATGTGCCTGATTCCCAGGCCGACATAGGAGAAGAAGCTCGCATTCTGCAGCGGATTGTCGCCGTTGACCGATGCGCTGAGCGTGGTCTGGTCGCCGGTGAAAAGCTGCTCGACGAAGGAGCCGTCGCCGGTGACGATCTGGGCGTAGTTGATATGCGACGGGACGATGTCGAAGAACGCCTTGTCGATCAGGAAAATTTCCTTCCCCGGCGCGCAGGCATAGGAGAACTCGAAGCGGCTGTAGCCTTGCGCCGCCGAGCCCTTCTCCGGCCCGTAGGCTATGGCGCATGGCTTGCCCCCGGCGCTCGCGCCCAGGCGCTTGAGGAGATAGTCGCCGACCATCTGGTCGGTCGGATTCCGGCCCGGCGGCGTGAGGCGTTTGGCTTCCTGGTCTGGCACCGTGAAGGTGAGATCGACGGTGGAGCCGGCTATGTGCCAGGCGGAATGCGTCTCGCTCAGCGTGTGCGCGTTTGCCAGCGCCGGCATGAGCAGCGCCGCGGCCAGCGCAAGAAAAGCAAGGACCTTCATTGCGCGTACCGCCTGTAACGGGGCGAGAGGAGGATGTTCGCCCGGCCCACGAGGAACTTCTCCTCATTGGCCTGCAGGCGCGCCTCGGCGTCGTTCTTGTAGTCGGTCAGCACTTTCTCCCGCGCGTCCGCAAAACTCTCCCTCACGGGCGGCGTGTTCTGGCTCACGACCAGAAGATGATAGCCATCCGCTTGCTGGATCGGAGCCGAAACCCGTCCTGCCGCGAGCGCCGTCGCGGCCGCGAACAGCGTGTCTCCCAGATGGATCCTGGCCGCGAAGTAGAATTCCTCGCCGCTGGTCTTCTGCGTATCTCTGAGGCCGAATCGGGCGGCGGCATCGGCGATGTTCATGCCGCCGCGCAGCGCCGCCGTGGCCTGGGTCGCCGCCTGTTCGGTGCCCGCGATGAAATCGCCGACCGTGATGGAGCCTTCCGTCGCATAACGGGTGCTGTGATCGCGATAATACGCTTCAAGCTTCGCGTCGCTCGGGACGTCGGTGGTGACGTCGGCCAGCACCTGCTGTTCCACCGCGGATACCAGCGCATTGCGCGTGTCGGGATCGGATTCCGGCATGCCCAGTTCCAGGCCGCGCTGGACATAGACTTCCTCGCGGATCATGTCGTGCAGAACCTTGCGCTTCTGCTGCTCGCTCGCCTTGTCGGACGTCAGGCCGTAGAGCGTCTGAATCTGGGCGTCGAAATCGACCGCCAGGATCGGCTGCTGGTTGACCAGGGCCACGTCCTCGGTCGGCACGAAGTCCACCGTCGTGCCTTTCGAGGTGAAAAGGCCGAAGCCGGCGATCAGAAGCCCCAGCACGGCGCCGGTGCCGAGCAGAAGGAAGGCCCGCCGCGGATTGGTCTGGGAAAAGGATTTCCACAGCCAGTCCTTCTCTCTCGGTTTTCTACCGCGGACCTTGGCTTCCGTCTTGCTCATGGTGCTGTTCCAGATGGTTGCGATGCGGCTGGCGCCGCATGCGAGCGGTCGTTGACGAGGACGGCGAGGGCGCGGATTTCCAGCGGCGTCAGCCTGCCCTGCCATGCGGGACACACGCCGGCATGGCCTTCGGCGATGGAGCGGAAGACGGAGCGCGGCGAGCCGTCACCATACAGCCAGATATTGTCCGTCAGATTGGGGGCGCCGACCTCATGATCGCCGCGGGCATCGGGCGTGTGGCAATCGTAGCAGGCCCCCTTGTCGGTATAGAGGCGCGCCCCACGCGCGACCGCGCCGGGCTCCTGGCGCCGGCCGCCGAGCGAAAAGATATAGGCCGACACATCCCTGATCTCGGCGGGGCTCAGGGCCTGGAGTTTCTCCTTTGTGTCGTTGGGCCGCACGAAGGAGGGCATGAAGGCAAGATTGCGCGCCTTCGGGTTCCCGGAGCGAATCCCATAGGTGACGGTGTACTCGATCTCGGACACATGGCCGGAGCCGTAGAGCCAATCGTCGTCGACCAGGTTCGCGGCGCCGAGATCGGCCTTGCCCTTCATGTCCGCCCCATGGCAGCTCGCGCAGTTTTCCGTCCAGAGCGGCCGCGCCATGGCGTTCGCATAGGCGACGAGCCGGGGATCCTGCGGCACCAGGTCCGGGTCCGTCGTCAGCAGTGCATCATCCATGACCCAGACATAGGCGATCCAGGCGATACCGGCGACGATCAGCAGCCCGGCCCCGATCAGAGCCACGCGCCGCAAGAACCATCGATCCAGGGCCGTGTCGCCTGTCCTGCGCGCCATCGAGTCCGCCTTTTCCTCGCGATCCGGGTGACTGGCTCGTCTCCTCTATACGCATCGCCGTGCCGCTTCCCTTCGATGCCGGTCCGTTCTGCGTCCGGCGGCCCCAAGAAACGGCCAAAAAACGCAGCCTGCCGACAAGGGACAGCGCGTTTCGATGCGTATGACCTTCCGAGAAGAACTTCCGACACGGGGCCGGTTTTGAATCGCTTTATTTCTCTGCTGGCGGGCACCGATCTGAGCCAGGCGATACAGAATTACGAATGGATCATCCCGACGATCCAGTCGATTCATATCCTTGCGGTTTCCATCGTTCTCTCCTCCGTTGCAATGGTGGTGCTGCGCCTGATGGGCAAGGCGGGATTGCGCACCTCGATCGCCGATACCGTCAAACGCTATGTGCCGTGGATCTGGGGCGCGATCGTCGTGCTCGCGATCACCGGCACGCTCCTGGTGATCGGGGAACCGAAGCGCGAACTGACCAATGCGGCCTTTCAGCTGAAAATGGTGATGGTGCTGGTGGGCGTGGCGATCATCGCCGCGTTCCAGATCAGCGTCGGCCGCCACCCGGAGTTCTGGAACAAAACCCCGGAGCATCGCGCAGGCCTGAAGCTGATCGCGGTCGGGACGCTGGTTCTCTTCATCGCCATCGCCGTGGCCGGTCGCTGGATCGCCTACATGATCGTCGACTATGCGGCAGCCTGAACGCGAAATCCGGACAGCGACATGAGCATCGACGCCATCCTGGAAGCGATTTACAATTGGCCGATTTCGGCGGCGATCCGGACGGATTATTTCTGGTTTCCGTTCCTCGAATCCGTCCACGTCGTCTGCATCTGCCTGGTCGTCGGGTCGATCTTCGTCGTGGATTTGCGGCTTCTCGGGATCACCTCCAACAAGAAGCCGGTCACCGAGCTGGCGAAGGAGGTCCTGCCATGGACCTGGGGCACGTTCGTCATCGCCGTGATCGCCGGCACGCTGATGTTCATGTCCAAGACAACCAATTACTACGCCGACGATTTCTTCCGCTACAAGATGGTCTTGATCGTGCTGGCCGGCGTCAACATGGCCGTCTTCCATCTCTTCACCTACAGAAGCGTGGAGAAATGGGACCGCGACGTTCCCACGCTGCTGGGCGCCAAGCTGGCCGGGGGATTTTCCCTGCTTTGCTGGATCGGGGTGGTGTTCTGCGGCCGCTGGATCGGCTTCACCGTGATCTAGCGCCGGCTTTTTCCACCACCGTTCGTGGGAAGGGCGTCGGCGCGCACGTATAGCTTTGGAAGTGGTGTGCCACCATCTCGGATGTGGCGAATGGGTGCCGCTTGGGGCGGACGATCGGTCAGGAAGGAGCAACAGGATGAAATTTGTTTTCGGTACGGCAGCGATTGCCTTTGCGCTTGGGCTTGGCGCGATGCCGGCTCTTGCGCACCATTCCGCCGCGATGTTCGACCATCAGAAGAAGGTCACGCTGAGCGGCAATGTGAAGGAGTTCCAGTACACCAATCCCCACTCCTGGCTGCTGGTCATGGTCAAGGGCCAGGACGGCAAGCCGACCCTGTGGAGCTTCGAGGCCGAAGGCCCGAGCACGCTGCTGCGCGCGGGCATCAAGTTCTCGACCTTCAAGCCGGGCGACAAGGTGACCATCATCGCCAACCCGATGAAGGACGGCCGCCCCGCCGGCGCGCTGCTCCAGGCGACCAAAGCCGACGGCACGGTGTTCAGTCCGCGTCCGTCGGGGCCGATCAAGAGCTGATCCTCCGTCCGCCGGAATGGGAGGCAATGAGATATTTTTCTTATACCGGCCTGCCCAGCCGGGTCATCTTCGGTGCCGGCGCGCTGGCGCGTGCTGGTGAGGAAGTGGGCAGGCTGGGCTGCGGCCGGGCGCTGCTGCTCTCGACGCCGGAGCAGGAGCCGGCCGCACGCGCCCTGGCCGCGCAGCTCGGCGATCTGGCCGTCGGGGTCTTTGCGGGCGCCTTGATGCACACCCCGGTCGCCGTCACCGAGACCGCGATGGAGGCCGTGCGCTCCCTGGGCGCCGATTGCACCGTAGCGCTCGGCGGCGGCTCGACCATCGGCCTGGGCAAGGCGATCGCCCTGCGTACCGACCTGCCGCAGATCGTCATCCCCACGACCTATGCCGGCTCGGAGGCGACGCCGATTCTGGGCGAGACGAAGGACGGTCTCAAGACCACAGAGCGCAGCCTCAAGGTGCTGCCGGAAGTCATCATCTACGATGTGGAGCTGACCTTGACGCTGCCGACCGGCTTGACCGCGACGTCTGGCATGAACGCGATCGCGCACGCGGTCGAGGCGCTCTATTCCCAGGACGCCAATCCGGTCACGTCGCTGATGGCGGAAGACGCGGTCGCCACGCTGGCCCATGCGCTGCCGGACATCCTGCGCGATCCGCAGGATAGGCAGGCGCGGTCGGAAGCGCTGTACGGCGCATGGCTTTGCGGTATCTGCCTGGGCACCGTCGGCATGTCGTTGCATCACAAGCTTTGCCACGTGCTGGGCGGTACCTTCGACCTGCCGCACGCGGAGACCCATACCGTGGTGCTGCCGCATGCCGCGGCCTACAACGCGCCGAACGCGGCGCCGGCCATGCAACGGCTGGCGCGGGCGCTCGGCGTGAAGGATGCGCCGCGCGGATTGTACGATCTGGCGGTCGGGCTGGGCGCGCCGACGTCGCTCAAGGCGCTCGGCATGCCCGAAAGCGGCATCGATCGGGCGGCCGATCTGGCGCTGGCCAATCCTTACTGGAATCCGCGCCCGCTCGATCGGGACGCCATCCGCTCCCTTCTCGATGATGCCTGGCACGGCCGTCCGCCGTCCTTGAATTAAATATGGAGCCGCTGAAGCCCGTCTCGCTATAATGTGTCGACCTGACGCGCCGGAAGCGCGGCGGGACTTCGCAAGCGGGTTTTGCGGAAAAGGAATGTTCGATGGCCGAGAATCTGGATGCGCTGATCGACGGTCTTCGCGCCGGTACGTCCGCCTTGCCGCGACTGGACGGCATGGAAGCGGGCGTATGGCATGAGATCGAGCGGCGCCGGAATCTTCGCCGGCGGATGTCGGGGCGGATCCAGAGCCATTGCGCGATTGCCGTGATGGCGCTGCTGATCGGCGCGACGATGGGCTTTGTGCATATCGCGTCGCCTGTGAAGGCGCGGCACGCCTCTTTCGCCATGATGCTGACCGAACTGCCGCCCTCAACCTTGATCGAGTGATCCGTGGACTGGAAAAGCACGCTCATCGCCGCGGTGGTCGCGGCTTTCTCCGGTTTCACGGGGGCCGAACTCAGCGCCGGTCGCAACACGGCGTCGATCTCGGCGTTTCAGCCGGCAAATGAAGGCACGCTCGCGGAGACGATCAACCAGTTGCTCGAACGGCAGATCAGTCTTTCGCCGGCGCAGAAGTCGCAGGTCGCGGCGATCAACAGCCGGTACACGCACGATCGCAACGGGCTGATGGCGAACCTTTACATGACACGCGCTCAGCTCGGCGGCGCCTTTTCTGAAAACATGACGCTGAGCGGCCCGACCAAGGATTCGATCAAGCAGATGGAGACGATCGTGGGCGACCTGCAGACGCAGACCATCACGCATATCGTCGAGCTGCGCGACGTGCTCACGCCGGCCCAGCGCCAGATCTACGACCAGAAAGTGGTCGAGATGCTGATGCGCGACGAGCAGTAGCATCCCTCGCATGGACCAATTCCCGCCGTGTGTTCCGCGGGAAAGGGCACCGGCATCCGTATAGCAAGAGACGCTGGGGCACTGACATGGCATGCCGGTTTCGATCGAAGGCAGGACCTGGAACGGCTGCGCTTTTCTCGTGGTAGGCATTCTTCTGAGCTTGAATGCCCGTGCCCAGAATGCGGACACGATCGAAACGGTGACGGTCACGGCCGAGCGGCGCCAGTTGCTGGGTACGGCCCTGACCTCCAGCCAGGGCGTGGTGGTCGATGACGAGCTGACCCTGACGCCGGCCTTTCGCGTGGGCCAGATGCTGGAAACCGTGCCGGGCCTGGTCGTCACCAGCCACAGCGGCGAGGGAAAGGCGAACCAGTACCTGCTGCGCGGCTTCAATCTGGACCACGGCACCGACCTGGCCGTCGGCGTCGACGGAATGCCGGTCAACGAGCGCAGCCATGCCCATGGCCAGGGCTATGCCGATCTCAATTTCCTGGTGCCCGAACTCGCCGTCGACGAGCGGTTCACCAAGGGCCCCTATTTCGCGGAGAAGGGCGATTTTTCCTCCGTCGGGTCGGTCGATCTGAGCTATCGCGACACGATCAACGATCAGGCGGAACTGTCCGTCGGCAGCCAGGGGTTCGAGCGGCTGTTCTCTGCTGGTTCGGCCGAAACCAGTGACGGCGTGATGTTGGGGGCGCTGGAGCTGCAGCATTACGATGGTCCCTGGGTTCACGCGGACGATCAGCGCAAGCTCAACGCGGTGCTGCGCTACAGCGCCGGCGACGAACAGGACGGCTATTCTGTCACCGGCATGTATTACGGGGGCGTGTGGAACGCGACCACGGACCAGCCGCAGCGTGCGATCGGCGAAGGGCTCATCAGCCGCTTCGGTTCG
The DNA here is from genome assembly GCA_015654705.1 of Alphaproteobacteria bacterium. Taxonomy (GTDB): domain Bacteria; phylum Pseudomonadota; class Alphaproteobacteria; order Micropepsales; family Micropepsaceae; genus Rhizomicrobium. The sequence goes on from JAATGL010000293.1 coordinate 30,840, forward strand.
CTCGACCCCAGCGACGGCGGCCAGGCCCAGCGCTACAGCCTTTCGGGCCAGTATCATGCGGCGCTCGGCCCGGGCGAACTAAAGGCAAACGCCTATGCCATCGCAAACCGTTTGACGCTGTGGAACGATTTCACCCATTTCCTGATCGACCCGCTGAACGGCGATCAGGAGGCGCAAACGGAAAACCGTCTCACGCTCGGCGGTGGCGCGCATTACGACGAGACGGACGCCATCCTGGGCTTCGCCAACGATCTGACCGCGGGCGTCGAGACGCGTTACGACAATGTGCATCTGGCGCATTTGCATACAAAGGATCGCATCTTCCTCGCTCTCACCGATCGGGACCGGATCCAGGAAAGCAGCATCTCCGGATATGCCCAGCTCACGACCCATTGGACAGGCTGGCTGCGCAGCGTGCTGGGCGTGCGGGAGGACTACTTCAATGCCCAGGACGGCGGCACCAATCACGGCCACGCCGAACAGGACTTGTTCCAGCCCAAGGGCAGCCTGATCGCCACGCTATCGCCCGATGCCGAACTCTATCTCAGCGCCGGGCGCGGCTTCCACAGCGACGACGTGCGCGGCGTCACCCAAGCGGCGCAGCATGGGCTTTCCGGCGCGCCGCTGCTCGCGCGTTCGACCGGCTGGGAGGCCGGCATGCGCGAGCAATTCCTGCCCAATCTTTCGGCCACCTTGACGGCGTTCGAGATACAATTCCAATCCGAGCTGACCTACGATCCCGATATCGGCCAGACCTCGGCCGGCCCTCCCAGCCGCCGCAGGGGCATCGAGCTGAACACCACCTGGCAGGCGCTGGAATGGCTCGAACTTTACGGAAGCATCGCGGCCAGCAACGCCCGTTACACCCAGAGCACGGATGACGGCACGGGTCATATCGGCCGCTTCATTCCCAACGCCCCCGATGCGGTGGCCTCCTTCGCGGCCTATATCAAGGACCTGGGGCCGTGGGGCGGCGGTCTGGATTATCGCTATCTGGGCGCCTATCCGCTGTCGTCGGACGACCGGGTGCGGGGCAAGGGGTATGGCGAATGGAACGCGGAAATCGGCTACACGCTGCAGACGGGCTGGAAGCTCGGGATGGGCGTCTATAATATCCTCAACACGAGGGCCAATGCCGCGGAGTTCTGGTACATAGATCGCCTGCCGGGTGAGCCTGCGGGCGGCGTCGCCGATGTTCATGTCCATCCGCTGGAACCGGTCTCGGTGCGGTTCACCATCGGAAAGGCATTCTAAGGACGCACGCCTCTCTTGTTGGAGTTTTCATGATCAGCAAAGTCTACAGCGATGCCGCGAGCGCCCTTGCCGGAATTCCGTTCGACGGGATGACGGTCATGTCGGGGGGCTTCGGGCTTTCCGGCAATCCGGAGAATCTGATCGCCGCGCTGAAGGCGAACGGCGCGAAGCATCTCACCGTCATCTCGAACAATTGCGGCGCCGACAATTTTGGATTGTGGATGCTGCTGGACAACGGCCAGATCGACAAGATGATCTCCTACTATGTCGGCGAGAACATGCTGTTCGAAAGCCTCTACCTGTCGGGCCAGCTCGAACTGGAACTGAACACGCAAGGCACCCTGGCCGAGCGGCTCCGCGCGGGCGGCGTCGGCATTCCCGCGTTCTACACCAAGCCGGGCGTCGGCACGGTCGTGGCCGAAGGCAAGCCGACCGAGACTTTCGAAGGCGAGACCTATGTCCGCGAGACCTGGCTGCGCGCCGACCTTGCCATCGTCAAGGCATGGCGGGGCG
>JAATGL010000239.1 GCA_015654705.1 Alphaproteobacteria bacterium
ACCAGCGACTGGCTGTTCCCCACCGTCGAGAACAAGCGCATCGCGCATGCGCTGAACGCCGCCGCCGCGACGGTCAGCTTCGTCGAGATCGAGACCGACCGCGGCCACGACGCCTTCCTGCTCGACGAGCCGGAGATGTTCGCGACGGTGCGCGGCTTTCTCAACTCCGTCGCCCAGGGCCGCGGCGTCGCATGACGCGTGCGCTGCGTCCCGACCTTGCCGCCATCGCGGAGATGATCCCGCAAGGCGCGCGCGTGCTCGATGTCGGCTGCGGCGACGGGCAATTGCTCGAATATCTGGCGGCGACCAAGGGCGTCGACGCGCGGGGCCTCGAATTGTCGCAGCAGAACGTGAACGCCTGCGTGGCGCGCGGCCTCGCCGTGGTGCAGGGCGACGCCGACACCGACCTCAACGAATATCCCTCGCAGGTCTTCGACGTGGTGATCCTGAGCCAGACCATCCAGGCGACGCGCAGCCCCAGCGCCGTGCTGGGCCATCTGCTGCGCATCGGCCGGCGCACGGTGGTGTCGCTGCCCAATTTCGGCCATTGGCGGGTGCGCGCGAGTCTTCTTTTCCAGGGGCGCATGCCGCATACGCGCGCGCTCGGCCATTCCTGGCACGACACGCCCAACATCCACCTCTGCACCATCGCCGATTTCGTGGCGCTGGCGAAGGAATGCGGCGCCGTGATCGAGCGCGCGCTGGCGCTCAGCGAGGACGGTGCCACGCACCCGATGCGCCCGGATGCGTGGGGACCGAACATCTTTGCGGAAGGCGCGATCTTCCTGCTGCGACCGCGCTGACGCGTGTGACCGGATTGACCTGGACAAACTTGTCATCCCGGACGCGGAACGACAGCGAGGCGATCCGGGACCCATCGTGGAGCTTTCCCGATGGGTCCCGGCGCTCGCTGCACTCTGCCGGGATGACAAACGCTTAAATCGAGCACAGCCCGCTCAAGCTTTCGATGAATGGCAGCCCGCCTCAACCCTTGGCGCCGAGGATTTCCAGCGCCTTGGCGTAGTGCACCAAGCCTTGGTGATAGAAACCGGCGTTGCAGAATTCGAGCCCCATCCGCTTTTCCTGGCGCGCGGCATCCGCGTTGGCCTGCTGGCTGGACTCGAGCGCGGCGGAGACCTGCCGGCCGGCGGCAACGCACGATGACGAATTTTCCTGATCGCCGGCCAGCGCGGCCGTCGATCCGGCGGCGACGCACAGGGCCAGAACGAATGCTGTCGGTGTCGAGATACGCATAACTCCCTCCGGGGTTTGGTTGCACGGCGCGATGCCGTGCCAGGGAGGTGGGGACGCCGCTGCGCGATGAAAGCCCCCGCGCGATCATCACCGCGTGAATTGTCTGACATGCACGAAAACGTCATCGCAGAAGCCGCGGATCGCGGGCTATTGCGAGGTTGAATCACCCTTGCATGCGTCGTATGCGCCAGGCGAATGGCCGAAATTCAGGCGCGCGCGAGGATCGGTTCGTGACGCTTTTTCGCCGGAACGGTGACGGGGGCGTAAAGCGACTTGGCGGCCTCGACCAGGTGCACGCCGCCGAGCCCCGGCCACAGCCTGCGCCCCAGCCGCTCCCAGCCTGCGCCGCTGCGCACCAGGCTGCGGCCGTTGAGCGGCGGTCCGTAAAGCGCGCGGTCCCAATGCAGCGGCTCGAACATGGCGCTGCGCAGCAGCCGGTCGAGTTCGGCGCGGTGGAAGGGCCGTCCCTGGGCGAAGGGCGAGCGCTCGATCTGGGCCCACAGGCTGGTGCGGTTGGGCGCCACGACGAGGATGCGCCCCTCCGGCGCCAGCACGCGCCAGAGCTGGCGCATCAGCGGGCGCAGCGCGTCGGCGCCTTCCAGCCCGTGCACCACCAGGATGCGGTCGAACAGCGCGTCGGCGAAGGGCAGCGTATCCTCCTCGGCCAGCGCCACCAGCGGCTTTCCCGACGGCCATGCCACTACGCCCTGCTGCGCCGGCATGAGCGAGACGACCCGTTCGGCCTCCGCCTGGAACGGCCTCAGATAGGGAATCGCAAAGCCGTAGCCCAAGACGCGGCAGCGCTCCGCCGACGGCCACAACAGGCGCAGGCGCCTCAGAATCATCCGGCGCGCCACCTGGCCCATCGGCGATTCGTAGAATTCGTAAAGATCGCGCGCGTCGAGCTGCATGGCCATGGCGTAGACCCGCCAACGCCGCAGTTCAACGCCGCCGCCGGGACTGCTAGGGTCTGGGCCTTCAAGGAGACCGCCGTGACCCCACTCGAAATCGAACTGGTTCCATGCCTCAGCGACAACTACGCCTACCTTGTGCATGACGCCGAGGCGGGGCTGTGCGCCGTCGTCGATCCCTCCGAGGCGCCGCCGGTGAAGCGGGCGCTGGCGGCGCGCGGCTGGACCCTCACCCACATCCTCAACACCCATCACCATCCCGACCACACCGGCGGCAATCTGGCGCTGAAGCAGGACTTCTCGGCCGAGATCGTGGGGCCGGGCAAGGATCGCGACCGCATCCCGGGCATCGACACGGGTGTCGACGAGAGCACGCCCTGGACCTTCGGCGGCCGCACCGTGACGGTGCTGGAAATCCCGGCGCATACGCGCTCGCATATCGCCTTCGTCTTCGACGACGCCGCGTTCACCGGCGACACGCTGTTCGCCATGGGCTGCGGCCGACTGTTCGAAGGCACGCCGGAGATGATGTGGACGAGCCTTTCCAAGCTGATGCGCCTGCCCGACGCGACGCGGGTCTATTGCGGCCACGAATACACGCTGAACAATGGCCGCTTCGCGCTGACGCTGGAGCCGGCCAACGCCGCGCTCGTCGCGCGCATGGGCGCGGTCGAGGCGGCACGCGCCGCGGGCGCCCCGACGATCCCCTCGACGATGGGACTGGAGAAGCAGACCAACCCGTTCCTGCGCCCGGCCTCGCCCGAAATCCGCAGGGCGTTGGGACTGGAAGGCGCCGGCGACGTCGAAGTCTTCGCCGAAATGCGCCGGCGCAAGGATTCGTTTTGATCGGCGACCGCAGGGGCGGACCGGATCGCCTGAGGCTGCCGGTTGCTTTCGATCCGGCGCGGCTGGCGCGCGATCTGGCGAGCCTGGCGGCAGTCGAATGGATCGATCACTTCCTGACCGACCGTTACGAGGGCAACTGGGACGTCATCCCGCTGCGCGGTCCGGCGGACGCGACGCATCCGGTGATGATGATCGCCGCCACACCCGGCGCGCGCGCTTTCAGGGATACGGCGCTGCTGGCGTCCTGTCCCTATTTCCGCGAGGTGATCGCGTCCTTCCGCGCCGAGATCCGCGGCGTGCGCCTGCTGCGCCTGACGCCGGGTTCGGCGATCCGCGAACACACCGACCATGAATACACCTCCGATGACGGCGTGCTGCGCCTCCACATCCCGGTGGTCACCAACCCCGATGTCGTGTTCCTGCTCAACGGATCGCGCGTGAGAATGGCGGCGGGCAGCGCCTGGTATCTGCGCCTCAGCGATCCGCACAGCGTCGCCAACAACGGCAGCAGCGACCGCGTGCACATGCTGGTCGATACGCTGATGAACGCGCATCTCGCCGCCTTGCTGGCAAAGGCCGGCTGCGACTAGGCTTGCCCATGCGCCTGCCCGACCGCCTGCGCCTGCCCGTCACGTTCGATCCCGGCCTCCTGGCGCGCGATCTGGCCCTGGCCTGCGCCGGCGGCTGGACCCCCCATTTCGTGCGCCAGAACTATGAGGGCGAGTGGAGCGTCATCGCCCTGCGGGCGCCCGAGGGCGCGCGCCATCCCGTGACGTTGATCTACTCCGATCCGACGGCCAAGACGTTCGTGGACACGCCGGTGCTGGAAAGCTGCCCCTATTTTCGCCAGGTGCTGGACCATTTCGCGTGCACGCTGCGCGCCGCGCGGCTGATGCGGCTGGCGCCGGGCTCGCATATCCGGGAACACGCCGATCCCGACCTTGCCTATGAAGACGGCACCGTGCGCATCCACATCCCCATCCTCACCAACGCGGATGTCGAGTTCCGCCTCAACGCGACGCGCGTGGACATGGAGGCGGGCAGCGTCTGGTATCTCAGGCTGAGCGATCCGCACGCGGTATGGAATCGCGGCGCGTGCGCGCGGGTGCATCTGGTGATCGACGCGACGGTCAACGACCGGCTCGCCGCGACCTTCGCCGCGGCGCTGGAACAGGACGCGCAATCGCGCGCCGCCGTCCTGCCGCCGCGCGAGACTATTGGCTTTTCATGCGGATAGAGCCCCGCTAGGCTTTGCAGCCGCACGGGGGAGTTTTCGGATGGCACGCAGTTTCGCCAGGCGCGGCGTCGTTTCCGCAATCGCGCTGTTGTCCTTCGCCCTGCCCGCAGCGCCGTCGCGGGCGCAGACCGAAGGCCCGCCGGCGCCCGCCGCCACCGAAGAGGGCGGCGCCCCGATCGAGGAAGTCGTCGTCACCGCGACGCGCCGTTCGGAATCGCTCAGCAAGGTGCCCGAGAGCATCAGCGCCTTCACCACCGAGCGGATGGACCAGCTCGACGCCAAGTCGATCGCCGACCTGGTCGCCTTCACGCCGGGCGTGACCTTCGATGCCGAGAGCAAGAGCATCTCGATCCGCGGCGTCAATTCGACCGCCGGCGACGCCACCACCGGCATCTATATCGACGACACGCCGATCCAGCTGCGCGCGCTGGGCTTCGGTTCGGACAACACGCTGCCCGCCGTGTTCGACCTGGAGCGCGTCGAGGTCCTGCGCGGGCCGCAGGGCACGCTGTTCGGGGCCGGCTCGGAGGGCGGCACGGTGCGCTACATCACGCCGCAGCCGAGCCTCAGCGACTACAGCGTCTACGGAAAGGCGGAGCTGTCGACCACCCAATACGGCGCGCCGAGCTATGAAGGCGGCGTCGCGGTCGGCGGCCCGATCGTCGACGACAAGCTCGGCTTCCGCATCAGCGCCTGGGGACGGCGCGACGGCGGCTGGATCGACAAGGTCGACTACGCGACCGGCGCCAGCCTGCAACCCGACACCAACAGCGTCGACACCTATGTGGTGCGCGGCGCGCTGTCGTGGCAGCCGGTCGCCGGCCTCAACATCACGCCCAGCGTCTATTACCAAAACCGCGACCAGAACAATATCGACGATTACTGGGTCGGCATCTCCAACCCGGAGCGCGGCAATTACAGGACCGGCACGCCGGAGAACATGGGCGACCGGGACCATTTCACGCTGGCGGCGCTGAAGGCGGATTACGATTTCGGCGCCTTCGAGCTGATCTCCAACACCTCTTATTTCGACCGCCACGAGCTGGTGCAGGATTACAGCGGCACGCTCTACGACCTGTCCTATTTCCAGGGCTCGGAATCCTCCGGCGTCGAGCCGGACTATGTGACGCCCTGTCCCGGCGGGCTGTGCGCCACCTCCCCGATGCCGCTTCTGACCTCCACCGGCATCGACCTTCCGGGCTTCGGCCACTACGAGGCGACCAACAACGTCACCAACAAGCAGAGCAATTTCACCCAGGAGGTGCGCCTGCAATCGAGCGATCCCGAGGCGCGGCTGAGCTGGATCGTGGGGCTGTTCCACACCAACCAGAGCCAGCTCAGCGTCGAGGAGATCAACGATCCGCAACTGCCGGCGCTGACCGAATATCTCTGGGGCGACACGATCGAGAACGTCTGGGGCGAAGGGCTTTTGCCCAATGGCGACGACTACATCAACCATACCCAGGGCCACGAGCACCAGACCGCGCTGTTCGCCAACGCGACCTACGCGATCACCGACCAGGTCAAGCTGCAGGTCGGCGCCCGCATCGCCCAGACCCATTTCGACTTCAACAATTTCTCCGACGGGGCGCAGAATTTCGGCCCCCTGCAGGGCGCGCCCGGCAAGAAGAACGAAACGCCGTTCACGCCGATGGCCAGCGTCTCCTGGCAGGCGACGGAAGACGACCTGTTCTATGCCACGGTGGCCAAGGGCTACCGCATCGGCGGCGCCAATCCGCTGTTCCCGGTCGATGCCTGTTCGGAGATCTCGACCGAGCCGGAATCCTACAATTCCGACACGGTGGTGAGCTATGAGGGCGGCACCAAGGACAAGTTCCTGGACGGGCGGCTCGAAGCCTCGGGCAGCGTCTACTATCTGAAATGGAACAACATCCAGCAGATCGTCTCGCTGCCGTCCTGCGGCTTCCGCTACACCACCAACCAGGGCGCCGCCGAGAGCCGCGGCTTCGACCTCGAAGGCGAATGGCTGGCGACCGACGCGCTCAATATCGATTTCAGCCTGGGCTACACCGACGCGCGCTACACCAGCACCAGCGCCTCGGCCGGGCTGGTCCTGGCGCGCGACGGCGACAAGCTGCCGGGCTCGCCCTGGACCTTCTCGCTCGGCACCCAGTACAACGCGAAAGTGCTGGGCCACGCCGCGTTCGTGCGCGTCGATTACGAATATGCCAGCCGCGAGACCGGCCTGACGCCGGAGCGCGATGCGGCGACGACGCTGTTCGACCGCTTCCTGGTGCCGGATCCGCCGACCCACATGGTCTCGCTGCGCGCCGGGACGACGCTGGACGTGGTCAACGTGGCGCTGTTCATGGACAATGTGTTCAACGCCAATCCGCGGCTCGACCTGAACCACCAGGATTCCGACACCAAGCTCTTCGAAGCCACCACCTTCCGCCCCCGCACCATCGGGATTACGGCGACGTACCGGTATTAGAGTCATCCGACGTGGCGCGCGCGCCCCAACGCGTCACCCCACCAGCTCCCGCACCGCGCGGTGGGCCTGGTCGATGGCGGCGTCGGTGTAGGCGGCGAAGCCGGAATCGGAATTGGCGATCGTGATGTTGCCGAAGCGGGCGCGGCCGATCAGGTAGGGAAGCTGGTCCGGCGGCGTGTCGCCGTCGAACAGCGAATTGTATTCCGGCGCGTAGCCGTGCGGCCAGCGGTTGACGGCGATGGCCTCGATGTCGCGCGCCGGATCGAAGCCGCCGCCGCCGAGCGCGCGCCCCATCTGGTCGCGGATATGGCGCTCGAAGGTCGAAAACGGCGTCGCCAGCAATTCGGCGCGGCCGGCCCGGTTCTGGTCGTATTCGGACAGGCCGGGTTTGGCCGGCGTGCGCACCAGGCGCACCAGCATCGGCTCGGCGGGCGTCCGCGGGCTCCTGTAGGCGCCGATATGGAGCGGCGCATTCAGCGTGAAATCGACGAAATAGGAGCCCGGGCAGTACACGTGGCGGACCTTGAGCGCCGCAAAGGCGGTCCAGTTGGCGAGCGCCACATTGGCATAGACCAGCGGCGCCTTGACGATTTTGTGCAGGGCCGCCTTCTGCGCCGCCGGCATCTCCGGGCAGAGATAGGGGATCATCATGTTCCAGCTCGCCAGCACGCAGTGCCGGGCGCGGGCGCGCAACACGTCGCCGCCGCCGGAGGATTTGGTGTAGGCGACCTCGACGCCGTCGGCGGTATTGCGCGCCCGCACGACGAGGCTGTTGAGCCGAAGGCGCACCGCCGCGCCCGGCCGGTCGAGCTGGCCGTAATCGGCCCTGGCGGTGACGATGTCGTGCGCATCGCGGCCCGGCATCGCCGGCGGGATCAGGTCGCGCACCAGAAGCCGCGCGATGGAGGCGTTGCCGTCCGGAAAATGGAACCTGTCGGAGCCGCCGGTCGTCAGATAGCCGGCCGGCGTATAGCCCATCCGCGCGGTGGCGCCCGGCGCCAGCCCCAATCCCTGGAAGCCCGGCAGGCCGTAGCCCCAGGCATCGATGGCCGACACCGCGTCGATGCCGCAGCCCCATTCCTCGTCGGTGCGATGGCGATAGAACGCCAGCACGCCGGGATCGGCCTTCACGGTCTTCAGCAGATAATCCTGATAGGAGAGGCGCGACAGCCGCTCCTTCTTCTGGTCCGAGGTGAGGCCGGGCAGGTGGTCCTCGCGGCCGGTCTCGATCCGCACGATGTCGCGGCGCACCGCGGGCGTAAGCGGCGCCTCGTCGAGCCAGGCCTTCAGCCTGTCCGGCGAGAGATCCCGGCTCCTCTCGCCGGTGACGACCAGCCGGTCGACGCCGAACGTCTCCTTGTCGAAGAAAATGCCCCGCGAAAGGCCGAGACGGTCATAGACCGCCGGATCGTCGCACGCCTTCGCCAGCGCCACGGGATCGACGCCCAGCGTTTTCAACAGGCCGGACGCCACCGCGCTGTAGGGCGTCGGACTGTCGATATCCAGCGTACCGCCATTGATCAGTTCGGTGCGGCCGCCGATATGGAATTCGTTGCGCTTGGCATGGCCGCCGAAATCGTCGTGGTTCTCCAGGATCAGGATCCGCGCCCTGGGCCTGGCCGCGCGATAGAAATGCGCCGCCGAAAGACCGCTGATGCCGCCACCGACCACGATCAGGTCGTAGCGCTCCTGCGTGTCGCGCAACGCCGTCGCGCTGTTCCAGAAATCGCCGTCGCGCAGTTCGTGCGCCGCCTCGAAGGAGCCGGGATGGCTGCCGCGCAGGCCGAGGCGCGCCGGCGGATAATAGTCCGGCGCGTTCTGCGGCTCGGCTTCGGCTGCGGCCTGCGCCGGGCCGCCGGCCAGCGCCGCCGCCGTGCCGATGGCCGCCGCGCCCTGCAGGAAATCGCGGCGCGCGATCGGCCGGTCCATTCCAAGGTCCTTGTCGCGCGTCCCGCCCATCGCCCGCTCCCGCTCAGCGCGGCAAGCCTAGGGTCCGGACTCAATTAAGCCAATAGGAGACAGTTGCGGCGATGAAGGCTGCGCTGAGGTAATTTCTGGCGAGCTTGTCGTATCGAGTGGCGATGCGGCGCCAGTCCTTGAGCCTGCACCACATGCGTTCGACGCGGTTTCGCTGCTTGTAGGTGCGTTTGTCATAGGGGATGGGTTTGCGCCGTGATGTGGTCGAGGGGATCACGGGCTCAGCGTTGCGGCTCTTAATCAGGTTGCGCAGGTAGTCGGCATCGTAGCCGCGGTCAGCGATCAGGCGGCGGAATGGGCCGATGGCACGGACCAGATCGGCGGCAACAGTGATATCGTTGATGTTGCCAGCAGTGAGCAACAGGACCCTGGGGCGTCCCTTGGCGTCGGTCAGTCCGTGGAGCTTCGTCGTGCGGCCGCCGCGCGAGCGGCCGATGCCTTGCGTGAAGTCCCCCCTTTTGCGGCGGTCGCCGAGCGGTGGGCTTTGATATGCGTGCTGTCGATGGCCACGGTGCCGTAGATGCCACTGTGGCCGGTCAAGGCCTCGAAGATGGCGTGCCAAATCCCCTGTCGGCTCCAGCGGTTAAAGCGATTGTAGATCGTGGTGTAAGGACCGTAGGCCGCAGGGCAATCCCGCCAGCGGCCGCCAGAACGCAGCATGTAGACGATCCCGCTGATCACACGGCGGTCATCCACGCGATGAGCGCCGCGCCGGCCTCGCGGCAAAAGCGGCTCGATCCGGCGCCACTCCGCATCACTCAATAGATAGATCGGCTTTGCCATCTCAGCCTCCAAATCATCCTCGGAGACCTTGAATCACAAACAGCCTCTAGCTGGAATCCTTATTGAGTACAGACCCTAGGGCATTTTCGTATTTCATTGAATCAATACCCCGTCATCCCGGACGGCGCGCGCCTTCAGGACGGCGGGCGCGGTCTCGCGCAGGAACAGCGCCAGCACGCCGGCGGCGACGCAGAGCCCGGTCATGATCCAGAGCGGCGCGGCGAGGCTCGTCATGTCGGCGACGCGGCCGGCGATCAGCGGCGCCAGCACGCCGCCCAGGATTTCGCCGACGCACATCACCAGCGCCGCGGCGGTGGCGACGAGGTGGCGGTCGACCGATTCCGACGGCACCGTCGCCATGAACATCGGGAAGGTGCCGGTCAGCCCCCAGCCGAAGAAGAAGATCGCGGCGAGACCCAAGGCCGAGCCGCCGTAATACATCGCCCCCAGCGGCAGCATCACGCCGAGGAACGCGGTGACCACCATCACCGGCTTGCGGCCGATGCGGTCGGAGAGACCGGCCACCGCGAAGCTGCCGATGGTCGCCGAGATGCCGAGCGTCGCCATCAGCCAGCTCATCGTCGTGGGACTGAAGCCGCGCACCTGGGTCAGGAACAGCGGCATGAACGCCCAGCAGACGACGAGATAGGAGACCAGCAGCACTGCGATGGCGACGCACAACGCCATGTTGCGCACGGCCAGGATCTCGGCGACATGCGCGAACAGGCTGGGCCGCTCGGCCGGCCGCGCCGGCATCGGCGGCTCGTCGATGAACAGCCAGATCAATGCCGCGCAGACGAGGCCGGGCAGGCCCGCGATGAAGAACGCGTTGTGCCAGCCCAGATGCTGGGCGACCCACACCAGCAACAGCGCCGCGACGAACGAGCCGAACAGGTTGGAGCCGAAATTCTGCGTCACGCCCTGCGCCAGGCCGCGTCGCTCCGCCGGCACCGCCAGCACGATCATCGAATGCGACACCGGCGCCACGCCGCCTTCCACCGCGCCCATCAGGAGCCGCGCGGCGAACAGCACCACGAAGGAATTCGCAAGCCCGCTCAGGAAGGAGCAGAGCGCGAACGCGATCGAGGCCGCGATCAGGAACAGCTTGCGCTTGCCGGTGCGGTCGGCCCAGGCGCCGACCACCATCGCCGCGATCGCCCAGCTGAACGACAGCGCCGACGCCGTCAGCCCCACCTGCGTGCCGCTGAGCTTGAGGTCCGGCTGCACGAAGACCATCAGGTAGTTGAGCGCGTTGCGGTCAAAGAACAGGACGCCGAAATTGAGGCTCAGCACGCCCACCAGCATCACCTGATAGGCCGTGCTGCCCAGCTTGACGGGCGGCGCCCGCTCCACGGATTGATCGACCACGCCCATCTGTTTCTCCCCGCGGATTCGTATGCATTACGAACGATTTTGACGGTTTATAGCGGACCGCGGACGATCCGTCACCGTATGGCGGATGTCAGTAAATCTCGCGCAGCGCCGCCAGCACCGAAAGCCGCGCGGTCGCCAGCGCGATCAGGCCGGAGACGGCCGGCACCGCGAGCAGCCAGGGCACTTCGGTCAGCCGCAGCGCCAGCGGCGGCAGGAAGGGCACTGCCTCGATGCCGGCGAATTCCAGTCCGCCGGCGGCGAGGAACAGGACCGCCGCCAGCGCCGCGCCGACCGCCGCGGCGCCCAGCGCCGAGACGAAATAATGCCGCTCGAAGGCGCGGGCGATGAAATTGGCGTGGGCGCCCATCTGGTGCAGCAGCGCCACCATCTCGTGATGCGCCTCAAGTCCGGCGCGCGTCGCGAAGGAGACGGCGGCGGCGGTGGCAATCGCGATCAGCAGCAATATTCCGTAGGCGGACCATGTGATCGCGTCGGCCAGGCCCTTGAGCCGCGCGATCCAGCGCGCGTGATCGTCGAGCAGCGAATCGGGCGCCGCCTGCTTCAATCGCCTGGCCAGGGACGGCAGATCGACCTCGGCGCCCGGCGCGATCGTCGCGTCGATCAGGCGCGGCAGCGGCAGTTCGGCGACCAGCGAATCGGCGCCCAGCCAGGGCTGCACCAGCGCCAGCGTGTCCTGCTCGGAGAGCACCGCGGCATGGGCGATGCCCGGCGTCGCCTGCAGCACCGACAATGCCGCGGCGCTTTCGGTGTCGAGGCCGGGACCGGGGGCGCCATGCGCCGACAGGAGGATCTGCACCGTCAGCCGGTCGGACAGCCCGGCGCGCCAGCCCAGCGCCGTGCGCTCCGCGATCAGCGAGGCGCCCAGCGCCAGCGCCGCCAGGAACGCCATCACCGCGATCACCACGTCGAGCGGCGCCGCGCCCTTCTCGCGCGGCAGGATGGAATTCGCGGCGCCGCGCAGGCTCATGGCCGCTGCGCCCGCAATTCGACCAGCCGCCCGTCGACCAGCCGCATCTCGCGCGCCCGCGTGCTTTCGAGCAGGGCGCGGTCATGGGTGGCGATCAGCACCGTCGTGCCCAGCCGGTTCAGTTCGGCGAACAGGCGGATCAGCCGCGCGCCGATCTCCGGATCGACATTGCCGGTCGGCTCATCGGCGAGCAGCAGATCGGGACGCGACACCACGGAGCAAGCGATAGCGATGCGCTGCTGCTCGCTGCCCGACA
>JAATGL010000284.1 GCA_015654705.1 Alphaproteobacteria bacterium
CCAATGCCAGCGAGACCGGCCGCGCCGGCCATCCCAAGAACGTCATCATGCTGACGGCCGACGCCTTCGGCGTATTGCCGCCGATCGCGCGGCTGACGCCCAGCCAGGCGATGTATCATTTCCTGTCCGGGTTCACTGCCAAGGTGGCGGGCACCGAAAAGGGTCTGGGAAAAGAGCCGCAGCCGACCTTCTCGACCTGTTTCGGCGCGCCCTTCATGCCGCGCCATCCGTCCGAATACGGCAATCTGCGCCGCGACCTGAGCGCCGAGCACCAGGCCGATTGCTGGCTGGTCAACACCGGCTGGACCGGCGGCGCGTTCGGGGTGGGCTCGCGTATGCCGATCCGGGCGACGCGCGCGCTGCTGGCCGCGGCGCTGGACGGCACGCTGGTCAACGCCCAGATGCGCATCGATCCGCATTTCGGCTTCCGCGTGCCGGTCGCCGTGCCCGGCGTGGATGCGAAGATCCTGAACCCGCGCGACACCTGGGCCGACAAGGCGGCCTATGACGCGCAGGCCAAGAAACTGGTCGCCATGTTCCGCGAGAACTTCAAGAAGTTCGAAGCCCATGTCGGCCCCGACGTCCTCTCCGCCGCGCCGGTCCTGGCCGAAGCGGCGGAGTAGTCAGGTCCGCCGATACACCCACACCCGCGCGGGCGGCAGGTTGAGCCAGATTACGGCGGCGCGATGTACCGAGGTGCCGGGTGGCGGTGCGACCGGGGCCTGTGTGCCGTAGGAGAACTGGACGAAAGCCGCGCCGGGCGCCAGCCGCGCGAAGATCCGGTCGAGCAATGCCTGGCGCCGCGCGACCGGAAAATTGAGCAGCGGCAGGCCCGAAACGATACCGGCAAAGGGCTGCACGAAGCGTGCGCCGAGCGTCCGGTCCAGGTCGAACGCGTCGCCGGCAATCACCCGCACGCGCGGAAAGCGGGCCGCGACCAGCGCCGCGAAATCACGATCATATTCGATGGCGACGATCCGCTCCGCCGCAATGCCGCGCGCGATCAAAGCCCCCGTCACGATGCCGGTGCCCGGCCCCAATTCCAGGACCGGCGCGTCGCTCTTTGGATCGACCTGCTGCGCGATGGCCTGCGCCAGTGCCGAACTGGAGGGCGCCAGCGCGCCGACGCCTTTCGGCCGCGCGAGCAGGCCGCGCAGGAAGCGCAACTGGTCCTGAAGCACGTCGGTGGCTGACATCGCGGTTCCGAAGGACGGGCGGCGAGCTTACGCTTTCTGCTCGCCGTTCCAGAACTCTTTTAGCTTGGACAGAAAACTCTCGGATTCCGGGTGCGTTCCTTCGGCGCTTTCCTTCTCGAAGGCCTTGAGGAGTTCGCGCTGCTTCTTGCTGAGCTTGACCGGGGTTTCCACCGCCACCTCGACATAGAGGTCGCCCTGCATGCCGCCGCCGCGCAGCACCGGCATGCCCTTGGCGCGCAGGCGGAACTGGCGACCGGACTGGGTGCCATCGGGCACGTTGACCTTGGCGCGGCCGCCGTCGAGCGTCGGCACCTCGATGGCGCCGCCGAGCGACGCGGTCACGAAGGAGATCGGCGCACGGCAGTAAAGATCGTGGCCGTCGCGCTGGAAGATCGCGTGCGGCGCGACCGAGATGAAGATGTAGAGGTCGCCCGCCGGCCCGCCATTCACCCCGGCCTGGCCCTCGCCGGAGAGGCGGATGCGGGTGCCTTCCTCCACGCCCGGCGGCACGTCGACGCTGAGCGTGCGCTCCTTCTGGACATGGCCCGTGCCATGACAGGGCTTGCAGGGATTGCGCACGATGCGGCCGTTGCCGCGGCATTGCGGGCATGTGCGCTCAATGGTGAAGAAGCCCTGCTGCGCGCGCACCTTGCCGATGCCGGAACAGGTCGGGCATTGCTCGGGCTTGGAGCCGGCTTCGGCGCCGCTGCCGCCGCAGGCCTCGCAGGCAATGGCGGTCGGCACCATGATCTGCGTGGCGCGGCCCTTGAACGCTTCCTCGAGCGTGATCTCCAGATTGTAGCGCAGGTCGCCGCCGCGGTTCTGGCGACGGCGCTGCTTGCCGCCGGTGAATTCGCCGAACAGATCGTCGAAGATGTCGGTGAAGGACGACGCGAAATCGAAGGGGTTGCCCTGGCCGCGCCCGCCGCCCTGTTCGAAGGCGGCAAGACCGAAGCGGTCATAGGCGGCGCGCTTCTGCCCGTCCTTCAGGACGTCATAGGCTTCGTTGATTTCCTTGAAGCGGACCTCCGCCGTCTTGTCGTCGGGATTGCGGTCGGGATGGATCTCCATCGCCAGCTTGCGATAGGCGACCTTGATCTCCTCCGCCGGCGCGCCCTTCTTGCAGCCCAGGACGTCGTAGTAATCGCGTTTGCTCATTGCCGATCCGTGATGCCGTGCTTCGGAAGCCGCATCGCGGCCGCCTTAGCGTGACGGCAATAAAAAAGCGCGTCACCCCGAGGCGCGGCCGCAAGGCCGTCTCGAAGGGCGACGCGCCCATTGATGCCAGATGACCGGACCATCCCGCGTCCCGGCCGGGCAGGCTTACGCCGCGCCCTTCTTCTTGTCTTCGTCGACTTCGGAGAACTCCGCGTCGACGACATTGTCGTCCTTGGGCGCCGCACCGCCATCGCCGTCGGAGGCCGCTCCTTCGCCGGAGGCCTGCTGCGCCTTGTACATCGCCTCGCCCAGTTTCATCGAAGCCTGCGCCAGGGTCTGCGTCTTGGCCTGGATCGATTCGACGTCGTCGGTCTTGACCGCTTCCTTGAGCGAGGCGATCGCGTTCTCGATTGCGGTGCGCTCGCCGGCATCGATCTTGGCGCCGTGTTCGCTGAGCGCCTTCTCGGTCGAGTGGATCAGCGCATCGCCCTGGTTCCTGGCCTCGGCCAGCGCGCGGCGGTTCTTGTCGTCCGCGGCATGGGCTTCGGCTTCCTGCACCATCTTCTTGATGTCGGCGTCGGACAATCCGCCCGAGGCCTGGATGCGGATCTGCTGCTCCTTGTTGGTCGCCTTGTCCTTGGCGGTCACCGACACGATGCCGTTGGCGTCGATGTCGAAGGTGACTTCCACCTGC
>JAATGL010000195.1 GCA_015654705.1 Alphaproteobacteria bacterium
GCCCGCCGCGCCCGGCCCGGCTTGCCCGCCGGCAACGCTTTCTTTGCCGCGGCCGAGGCCAGCGATTTGTTGTCGAGGATGTCGGCGGCGGCGTCGCGCACTTCGCGCATCAGGAGCCGCACGACGCAGGCGCTTTCGTCGACGCAATCCGCGCAACGCCGATAGGCGCTGACGCTGGCGCAGGAGATCGGCGCCAGCGGTCCGTCGATCGCCCGGATCATGGCGCCGATCATGATGGCGTCTGCCGGACGGCTCAGCATGTAGCCGCCCTTCTTGCCGCGGCGGCTCTCGACCAT
Organism: Alphaproteobacteria bacterium; assembly: GCA_015654705.1. Taxonomy (GTDB): domain Bacteria; phylum Pseudomonadota; class Alphaproteobacteria; order Micropepsales; family Micropepsaceae; genus Rhizomicrobium. Next base: position 297 of record JAATGL010000195.1, read on the forward strand.
GCCATGGCGGCGCAGGTCCAGAAGGATCAGATCGAGGAATTTCTTGGGGATCTGCTGCTGTTCGGCGATCTCGTTGGCCTGCAGCAATTCATCGCCGCCGCACTCCGCCAGGGCGAGCAGCGCCTTGAATGCATATTTCGCCTTTTGAGAAAGCATCGAATCCGCCCAAACAGGATTGCATTGTTATATGGAAGTGCCGGCTGTATTCAAAGCTATTGATTGTTTAGTTACTTGATAGACTATCTTTTATGTGATCTGCCTTGGCACTCCGACCCGCTTTGGGCTGCGGATACTATATTAGTACTATAGACTATTATGGAGCACGCCGGACGCTCGGCGATGTCCAATGCGCAGCGCGCAGATGCGCGGGTTAATGTATATTGACTAGATAGACTTAATTCATACCATCGCTGCCGCTCGCGCGCGGGCGAGTGCCCATAGGTTTTGGTCGTAAGGCGGCCTCGGGTCGATCGCCGAACAGGGGGATTTGAAATGCCGATGAATTCGCTTTTGTCGCGCCGCAGCATTCTGGAAATGGCGGGATTGGGCGCCGCCTGCGCCGCCACGCCGTTGTCCTTCGCATTTGCGGCGGATGCGCTGTCGGATACGGAGCTGGCGCAGGAAGCCTATATCTGGGGCTTCCCGCTGGTGCTCACGCATACGCTGTTCAAGCGGTCGCTGAAGAACGGCGCGGTGCTCAACCGCTTCGTGGTGCAGAGCGCCTTGTCGACGCCGGCGACCAACGCGGCCGGCCCCAATGTGGACACGCTTTACGGACTGACCTGGCTGGACCTGGCGCGGGAGCCGGTCGTCATCACGGTGCCCGATGCGCATGACCGCTACTATTCCATCGAGCTGGTCGATGCCTATGGCAATTCCTTCGCCTATATCGGACGGCGCGCCACCGGGACGGCGGCCGGCGCCTATGCCGTCACGGCGCCGGGCTGGACCGGGAACCTGCCCGCCGGGGTCAAGCGGATCGCGGCCACGACGCCGCACGTGTTCGCCTTCACGCGGACGCTGGTTTCGGGAGACGGCGACGTGCCGGGCGCGCTCGCGGTGCAAAGCAAATTCGCGGCGGCGCTGCTCAGCGGCTATCCCGCCGCCTTGCCCTCGATCCTCGCCCACACGCCGCTGCAGTTTCCGCCGCCCGATCTTGCGGCGCGGGGCGCCGCCTATTTCGACGATCTGGGCGAGGCGCTGGCCGTCAACCCACCGCTGCCGCGCGACCGCGCCGTGTTGAAGCGCTATGCCAGGCTCGGCATCGGCCCCAATCTGCGCCCGACGCAATCGGCCGGCGCCCCGCTCGCTGCCGTGCTGCGTGACGCGGTGCCCGTCGCCAACGCCAGGATCAAGAAGGCCGACTTTTCCACCATCGTGAACGGCTGGCGCGTGAACTACCACGTCGCCAATGTGATCTGGGATCCGCTGCTGCGCGCCGCCATCAACCAGTACGGCCCGGGCACCAACATCGCGCAGGAGGCGCTGTATTTCTCGGCCCATTCCAGCCAGGAGGGCAAAGCGCTCGACGGTTCGCATCCGGTTGCGATCCGCTTCGCGGCGGACGGCCTTCCGCCGGTGGATGCGTTCTGGTCGCTCACCCTGTACGGACCGGATTTCCTGCTGGTGGAGAATCCGATCAAGCGATACGCGATCGGCGATCGCACGCCCGGCCTTGTCCGTGCGGCGGACGGCGCGCTGGAGATCACGATCCAGCACGAGGCGCCCAACTACAAGGCCAACTGGCTGCCCGCGCCGGCCGGGCCGTACCAGCTGATCCTGCGCACCTACCAGCCCCGCAAGGCGCTGTTCGACGGCAGCTATCACTTGCCGCCGCTGCGTCCGGCGTAGGCCGCCTGCGACGTTCCTAGGCCGGGCCGGGCGTCCAGACGGGCGGCGGCGGGCCATAGGCGTTGTCGCCGGGCGTACCGGGCTGGACGCAGAAATAGATCAGCGCGATCACGGCCACGAGTTCCACCAGGCTGATCAGCCAGCCGATGGAGAAGAAGAAGTACAGAAAGCCCACCGCGCCGAATGGCCCGCTCAGCGCCAGCATCAGGCCGATCAGGCGGTTGATGCCGCTGGCGATGACCCAGATCCAGACCAGCGAACCATTGTTGCCCGAATCCTGCACCCGCCGCGCGGCCATGCCGCCGGTCGGCAGCAGAAGCGCCAGACCGATCACCGCGACCAGCAAGCCCGTACGCAAGATGCTGTCGATGATTGCGCCGGCAAGCGTGACCAGCACGCAGATGAGGATGAAATACCAGAATTGCGCGCGCCCCACGCGCCCACGGAAATCCATGTAGTGATTGGTGATCGTATCGAGGAAATTCTGCCACAGCTTGTTGAAATCGATCTGGCCCATTGTTGTTCTCCCCACGAGGCAGCCCGCCTCGGCCGATTGCGTTGCCGCGTCCGGCGTTTCCGCCGGCCTTCCGAAGGACTCGGAATTATCACCGCGCATGAGCTAAAAGGCGATGTTACAGCCTGTCAATGACGGGGGCAGGGCAACGGGATCCGAACGGGAATTATGGCGGCGAACATCTTTATCGACGGCGCGGCGGGGACGACCGGTCTCGAAATCCGCGAGCGGCTGGCCGGGCGCGGCGAGTTTTCGCTGATGCAACTCAGCGATGCGCAGCGCAAGGATACGCGTGTCCGCGCCGGCGCGCTCAACGATGCGGATATCGTGATCCTCTGCCTGCCGGACGAGGCCGCCAGGGACGCCGTCGCCCTGATCGAGAATCCGGCCGTGCGCGTGATCGATGCGTCGAGCGCCCATCGCGTGGCGCCGGACTGGGTCTACGGCTTTCCCGAACTGGAGGAAGACCGGCGCGCCAGGATCGCGCAGGCGAGGCGGGTGTCCAATCCCGGCTGCTGGCCGACCGGTTTCCTGGCGCTGGTGCGGCCGCTGGTGCGCGCCGGGATCGTGCCGCCCGATTTCCCGCTGACGGTCAGCGGCGTCTCCGGCTATTCCGGCGGCGGCAAGGCGATGATCGAGGAATTCGAGGCGAAGGACTCGCCGCGCTATGTCGAGACCGTGGTGCGGACCTACGGCCTGACGCTGGCGCACAAGCACGCGCCGGAGATGCGCGTCCATGCCGGCCTCGCCCATGCGCCGGTGTTCTCGCCCAATGTCGGGCGCTTCTATCGCGGCATGATCGTGGAGGTGCCGCTGCAATTGTGGGCGCTGCCGGGAAAGCCACTGGTGCTCGATCTCTATGGGGCACTGGCCGAGGCCTATCGCGGCGAGAAGCTGGTCGATCTCGACCATGTCGATTTCTACATGGCGCTCAGCAAGGCGGCGCGGCGCGGCGAACCGGTCGACGTGCCGAGGCCCGCAATGACCATGCCGCCGCAGAGCATCGACGCCGAGATGCTGAAGCTGACCAACGGCATGAAGCTCTTCGTCCTCGGCAACGACAAGACGCAGCAGGCGCGCCTGATCGCGGTGCTGGACAATCTGGGCAAGGGCGCGTCGGGCGCGGCGGTGCAGAACCTCAACCTCATGCTCGGCCTGCCGGAGACGGCGGGGCTGGTGTGAGCGCGCCTCTGCCGCTCCTCAAATATGTAGCGTCTGCCGCGATCTTTCTTGCCGGCACGGCTCTCGTCTGTGCCGCCGATTATCTGCCGCCGCGCGGCGAAGGCTGGGCGACGCATACGCCCCGGCAGGAAGGCTTCGATCCGGCGAAACTCAAATCCGCCATCGATTTCGCCATCGCCAGCGAGCCGAAATTCCCGCCCGAACTGGCCAAGGCCGTTGATGTACGCGATCTGCGCCTCGCGATCCCGCTGCAATTCGCCGGGCCGTTCTCCGATCCCATCGGGCCGCTGAAGCCGCATGCGCCGGCCAACGGCATCGTCATCCGCCACGGCTATATTGTCGCCGAATGGGGCGACACGCAGGCCGTGGACATGGCCAATTCGGTGACCAAGACGTTCCTGTCGGCCGTCGCGGGCGTGGCCTTCGACCGGCACATGATCCGTGACGTCGACGACCGCGTCATCGATTACGTGCAGCCTACGCCGGACTTCGCGCTGGAGCACAACAGGCCGATCACCTGGGACCAGATGCTGCGCCAGACCAGCGGCTGGATCGGCACGATGTGGGGCAAGCCGTGGTGGGCGGACCGGCCTGGAAAGAACCCCTGGGACGAACTCGCCGCCGGGCCGCCGCCTGTGGGCCAGCAATGGAAATATTCGGATGTGCGGGTGAACGCGCTGGCGCTGGCGTTGACCTCTTTGTGGAAGCGGCCGTTGCCCGAGGTGCTTCGGCAATATGTGATGGACCCGATCGGCGCGTCGCCGGACTGGCACTGGGAAGGCTATGACAATTCCTGGGTGACAATCGATGGTGTGCGCATTCCCGTCGTGCCGGGCGGCGGCCATTGGGGCGGCGGCATGTTCATTTCCGCGCGCGACATGGCGCGTATGGGTCTGCTCAGCCTCAACAACGGCCGCTGGGGCGACCGGCAGGTTCTCTCCGATGCCTGGATCAGATTGTCGAAGACGCCGACCGGACCCAACCCCGGCTACGGCTACATGAACTGGTTCCTCAACACCGGCCGCAAGCTGGCGCCCGCGGCGCGCGAGGACTCCGTGATGTTCATCGGCAACGGCGACAACATCGTCTTCACCGACTATCAGCACGACATCGTCGCCGTTGTGCGCTGGATCGACGATGCGCAGAAGGCGGAGTTCGTCAGGCTGCTGGAATCTTCTGTCGCGGGCTAGGGTGCAGCGCCGCCACCTTGTGCGGCACGAAGATCTTGAGAACGATCACGGCGATCAGCGTCGTGCCCGCGATCACCGCGGCCATCGGCCTCGCCGTGCCGTCGAGCAGGCCGCCCGCGATGGTGGCGCAGATCGCCCCGATGCCGAACTGGGCGCAGCCGATCAGAGCCGAGACGCTGCCCGCCCGCATCGGCTGCATCGCCATGGCGCCGGCCAGCGCGTTGGGCTGGTTGAAGCCCAGGCTCGCGATCACCAGGAACAGCGGCACCAGCACGCCCCAGATGCCGCCGAAGCCGCTCACCGCGTCCGCCAGCATGATCGCCGCGATGCCGAGCGTGATGCGGTTGGCCCAACGCAGGATCGTGTCCGGCGCCATGCGTCGCGCCAGGCGCGCATTGATCTGGCTGCTGCCGATCAGGGCGATGCCATTAATGCCGAAGATCCAGCCGAAGGACTGCACCGGCACCTGATAGACCCCGATCAACAGGGCCGGCGAGCTTGCCACATAGGTGCCCATCGCGGCGTTGGCGAAGGCGCCGGCGAGAACGAAGCCTACCACCTCGCGATTGCGCAGCAGCGCCAGATAGGAGCGCAGGTAATGTTCGTTGCGCGCAAACAGGGCGGAATCCTCGGAGCGCGATTCGGCCATCGCGACCACGGCCGCGACGGTCAACACGACGCCCAAACCCGCGAGCAGCCAGAAGATCGTCCGCCAGCTGCCGATCAGCAGGATCCAGCCGCCGAACAGCGGCGACAGGATCGGTGAGATGCCGACCACCAGCATCAGCAGCGAATAGACATGCACGGTCTCATGCGCGGCGAAGCGGTCGCGCACCACTGCGCGCGCGATCACCATGCCCGCACAGCCGCCAAACGCCTGCAGCAGCCGCATCGCCAGCAGGATGTCGATGGACGGCGCCAAGGCGCAGCCGATGGTCGCGGCGATATAGAGCATGAGCCCGGCCAGCAGCGGCCCGCGCCGCCCCAGCCGGTCCGAAAGCGGGCCATAGACGAGCTGGCCGATCGCCATACCGGCGAAGAAGACCGCGACGGTGTGCTGCGCCGCGCCCGGATCGACATGCAGCGCGCTGCCGATCTGCGGCAACCCTGGCAGATACATGTCGATCGACAACGGCCCCAGCGCCGACAGCAAGCCGAGCAGCAGCGTGGCGCTGAAATGGGACGCGCGCGGGGGAACGTGAGTCTCGGTCAAACCTCTATCCTATTGAAATGCTTTCGCTCGATTGTCGCGGGACGCCGTGAGCCGAATGCCACTATGCCTTCGCAAGAGGCGCGTCCGCACCCGGTTTCTCGACCTATCGGAAAGCGTTGGCGTGCAGGCCAGCGTTATCCCGCCTTCAGCTTCACATAGGTCCCTGGCGCGTCGCCGAGCGTTTTGAGCTTGCCGGAGCCGGGCTTGCGGGCGGGGATCTTGGGGCCGGAGAGTTTGGCAAGCCAGGCGTCCCAGTCGCCCCACCAGGAACCGGGATGCTCTGTCGCGCCGGCCTGCCATTCCTCGACGGTCGGCGGGTAGGGATTTTTCTTGGCTCCGCCGAACTTATCGTTGGTCCAGTACTGGTATTTTTTTGCGGCCGGCGGATTGATCACGCCGGCGATATGGCCCGAACCCGCCAAGATGAAGCGGATCGGCCCCTTGAACAGCCTTGTCGATTTGTAGACCGTGCGGAACGGCGCGATGTGGTCCTCCTTCGCGCTCTGCAGATAGATCGGGATCTTCACCTTGGCCAGATCGAGCTTCACATTGTCGAAGCTCATCTTGCCGGTGGCGAGCGCGTTGTTCTTGTAGAACTCGCGCAGATAGAACAGATGCGTCGCCTCCGGCATGCGCGTGGTATCGGCATTCCAGTAGAGCAGGTCGAACGGCGCGGGCTCCTTGCCCAGCAGGTAGTTGCTCACCACGAAGGACCAGATCAGGTCGTTGGCGCGCAGCATGTTGAAGGTGGTGCCCATCTTGCGCCCCTCCAGCAGGCCGCCGTCGGCGTCCATCTGCTGCTTCAGCGAATCCAGCTGTTCGTCGTCGATGAAGACCTGCAGGTCGCCCGCCTCGCTGAAATCGGCCTGCGCCGCGAAGAAGGTGGCGGAGTTGACGCGGTGGTCGCCCCTGGCCGCCATATAGGCGAGCGTGGCCGACAGCAGCGTGCCGCCGATGCAATAGCCGATGCAGTTGATCTTCTCGACGCCCGTCGCGTCTTTCACCGCGTCGAGGCCCGCGAAAATGCCTTCGCGCATGTAATCCTCGAAGGTCTTCTGCGCCAGCTTGCGGTCCGGGTTCACCCAGGAGGCGACGAACACGGTGTAGCCCTGCGCCACCGCCCAACGAATGAAGGAATTCTCCGGGCGCAGATCGAGGATGTAGAATTTGTTGATCCAGGGCGGGAAGATCAGCAGCGGCTTCTCATGGACCTGCGCGGTCGTCGGATCGAATTGCAGCAATTCGATCAGCGCGTTGCGGAACACCACCTTGCCCGGCGCGGTGGCGATGTTCTCGCCGATCACGAAGGCGTCGGCCGACTGGCGGATGGTGAGCTGGCCGTCGCCGCGGTCGATATCCTCCAGCAGGTTGTTGAGCCCCTTGACCAGGTTCTCGCCGTTGCTCTGCAGCGTGGCGCGCAGCACTTCGGGATTGGTCAGCACGAAATTGGTCGGCGCGATCGCGTCGGCGAACTGCTTGGTGTAGAAGGCGATGCGCTTTCGCGTCCTGGCATCGAGATCGCCGTCGACCTTGGCGACGGTGTCCTGCATCCAGTTGGCGGTCAGCAGATAGCTCTGCTTGATGAAGTCGAAAATCTGGTTCTGGTCCCAGTCCTTGTCCCGGAAGCGCTTGTCGCCGGGGCCGGCCGCGACCACCGGCTTGCTCTCGCCGCCCAGCATCCGGTTGGCGGTGTTTTCCCACAGCCCCATGAAATCGCGCCAGAGCTGGAACTGCGCTTCCACCAGCGCCGCCGGATTGGCCGCCATGCTTTTCAGCAGCGCGGTGAAAGCGCCGGTGATGTTGAGCGGATCGAAGGGCGCGCCGCCGTCCTTGGCCGCCTGCCGCTTGACGAAGTCGGAAAGCAGGCGCTGCGACTGCACGCCCACCTGCATCATGTTGCGCGCGAACAGGGCCGGATCGCCGATCGCATATTCGTTTGCGGGCGGCGTTTCCGCCGTCGTCCTGTCGCGCTTTTTCTGCATCGTTTCGGCCTGCTGGCGTCGTGCTGTGATAGCCGCGCGCAGGGATGCAGGCAAGGCGGGCCGATTCGGCGGCTACAGAGCCAAGTTGTTATAAGATTTTCATGGATTCGCGCCCGCGCTCGGCTTGGAAGGCGGGCGGCGGACCTGTATAGGGATTTCGCTGGTCCCGCGTCTCGGCGCGGGTGACGGAGGCTCACCGGATGACGTTCGACGGCATGAGGACGATTTGCGCACGCGCGGCGGTGGTCGCGTTGGTGGCCGTGGGCGCCAGCGGCTGTTCGGACATCCCCGACTGGGCCGATCCGACCAACTGGGTGGATGACAGCGGCCCTTCCGATACCGGCCAGCCTGCCGGCGAAACGCCCGACCTCGCCAGCATCCCGGATCGCCCGACGCCGTCCTCCACTGCCGACGAGCAGAAGCAGGTCGCCTCGTCGCTGGATGCCGACCGCAGCCAGGCGAAATATTCGTCGGATGCGCTGCGCGGCGGCACCGAGCCCGCGGCGCCTCCGCCGCCACCGCCGTCC
>JAATGL010000006.1 GCA_015654705.1 Alphaproteobacteria bacterium
CGCTGATCCACCTGATCTCGATCCCGGTGACCAACACCTCGGTCAATCCGGCGCGCTCCACGGGCGTCGCGATCTTCCAGGGCGGCTGGGCGCTGCAGCAGCTCTGGCTGTTCTGGCTGGCGCCCATCATCGGCGGCGTCGTCGCGGGCTATTTCCACCGCTGGCTCTCCGGCGGCGACCGCACGCGCACCGAAACCAAGATGTAGTCCGGATCGATCAGGCAAAGAACTCGACGAGCGTGGCGGCCAGCTTCTGCCCCACCTCGTCGGGCCGGCCTTAATTCATGCGAAGAATTCCATGAGCGCGCCGACGATGCGCGCACGATCCGCCACCTGTATGACGCCGACCTTGCGAATGAGCCTGCTCTTGTCGACTGCACGTAGCTGGTCGGTAGCGACCTCTCCCTGCTGCCCCTGGAACATCACGCGTACGCGGCCGGGAAAATTCTTCGGCTTCGATGTCAGCGGTACGATGACGACGGTTCGCAACAGCGTGTTCGATTCGTCCGGCGAAACGATGATGCAGGGGCGCGTCTTCTGCATTTCCGCGCCACGGCCGGGATCGAGGGGAACGAGAAAAACATCGAAGCGCCCCGGCGCTACCATGTCCAATCCTCGTCATAGACCGTGCCCATGTCATCGGGCAGCAGCAGTTCCTGCTCGGGATCCTCCTTCAAGGCCTGCGCAAAGGCCTCCGCCCAGCCTTCGCGCGGCTTGCGCTTGGCGCGGATGACAAGCGCATCGTCGGTGACGGTCAGCGTCACGGTGCCGGTAAGGCCCACCTGTTCGCGGATGGCCTTGGGGATGCGCACGCCGTGCGAATTGCCGATGCGCACGATCTCGGCGGTGACGGAATTGGACTTTTTCATGCCCACAAAGTAATTACAGGTGGCGCGGGCGTCAACGGCTTGCCCCCGGACCGCCTAGCGCCCATCTATGCTCGGCAATGGAGCGACGCTTGGGCATCGAGAAACCCGCAGGCAACGGCCTGCTCGACGGCGATGCGCTGCGCCAGGCGCTGACCGCGCGCGCCCAGGCCGAGCCCGACAAGGCGAAATTGCGCAAGGAGGCGCTCGCCCTGATCAAGGCGCGCTTCCAGGAGGCGCGCGCGCAGATCCGCGCCGCGGTCGAAGCCGGCGAACTTTCGGGTATCGCCGCGGCGCGGGCGCTGTCGGCGCTGCAGGACGGCATCATCCAGGTGCTCTACGATTTCGCCACCAAGCATTTCTATTACGCGCAGAACCCGACCGCGTCGGAGCATCTGGCGGTTGTCGCCACCGTCGGCTATGGCCGCGGCGAACTGGCGCCGGGATCGGACATCGACCTGCTGTTCGTGCATCCCTACAAGCAGGCCGCCTGGTGCGAGAGCGTCGTCGAATTCATCCTCTACATGCTGTGGGACCTCGGCCTGAAGGTGGGCCACGCGACGCGGTCGCTGGTCGAATGCGTGCGGCTGGCCAAACAGGACGTGACCATCCGCACGGCGCTGCTCGAAGCGCGCTATCTGTCGGGCGACAGGAAGCTGTTCGAGGAACTGCGCAGGAAATTCTGGAGCGAGGTGGCGGCGGGCTCGGGCCTCGATTTCGTGGAGGCCAAGCTGGCGGAGCGCGACGAGCGCCACATGCGCCAGGGCTTCAGCCGCTATCTGGTCGAACCCAACATCAAGGAGGGCAAGGGCGGCTTGCGCGACCTGCAGACGCTCTACTGGATCGGCAAATATCTCTATCATGTCGAGGACGCGGCCGACCTCGTCGGCCACAACGTCTTCACGCGGGACGAGTACAAGACCTTCCAGAAGGCGGAAGCCTTCCTGTGGGACGTGCGCGTCAGGCTGCATTATCTGGTGGGGCGCGCGGAGGAGCGGCTGTCGTTCGATTCGCAGCCGGCGCTGGCGGCCGCGATGGGCTTTGCCGACAAGGATCCGCGCCGCGCCGTCGAGGCGTTCATGAAAGCCTACTTCCTGGTGGCGAAGGACGTGGGCGACCTGACCCGCATCTTCTGCGCCGCGCTGGAGGAGCAGAACCGCAAGACGCGGCCCAGCCTGTCGAGCCTGCTGCCTGGTTTCCTCAAGCCGCGCACCGGCGACGATGATTTCTATGTCGAGAACGGGCGCCTGAACGCGCGCGCCAACGCCTTTCGCCACGATCCGGTCAACCTGATCCGCATCTTCCACATTGCCGACGAGAAGAATGTCGATGTGCATCCCTCGGCGCTGCGCACGATCACGCGCTCGCTCGACCTGATCGGCGACGATCTGCGGCACGACCCGGAGGCCAACCGGCTGTTCCTCGGCATTCTCTGTTCGCGCCGCGATCCCGAATGCGCGCTGCGCCGGATGAACGAGGCCGGCGTCTTCGGCCGCTTCGTGCCGGAGTTCGGCCGCGTCGTGGCGCTGATGCAGTTCAACATGTACCACCATTACACGGTCGACGAGCACCTGATCCGCGCCGTCGGCAACGTCGCCGCCATCGAGCATGGCGGCCTGAAGGACGAGCATCCGCTGGCCAGCGATGTCGTCAAGCGCATCCAGTCGCGCGAGACGCTCTATTGCGCGATGCTGCTGCACGACATCGCCAAGGGGCTGCCGGGCGACCATTCCGATGTCGGTGCGGCGATCGCCGAGAGCCTTTGCCCGCGCTGGGGCCTGTCGCGCGAGGAGACCGCCGCCGTCGCCTGGCTGGTGCGCAACCATCTGGTGATGAGCGACACGGCGCAGAAGCGCGACATCGGCGATCCCAAGACGGTGCGCGATTTCGTCGCCGCGGTGCAGTCGCCGGAGATGCTGCGGCTGCTCCTGGTGCTGACCGTCGCCGATATCCGCGCGGTCGGCCCCGGCGTCTGGAACGGCTGGAAGGGCCAATTGCTGCGCGAGCTCTATTACGAGGCGGAGGCGGTGATGAGCGGCGGCGACGCCGCGCCCGCCCGCGCCGCCCGCATCGAGCAGGCCAAAAGTGCGCTGGCGGCGCGGATCGCCGACCTGCCGGACGCCGCGCGCCTACGCGTCCTCAGCCGCCATTATGACGGCTACTGGCTGGTGTTCGACGACGCCGCGCATGAGCGCCATGCGCGGCTGATGGCCGGTGCCGACGCCGGCGGCGAACTGATGGCGCTGACGGCGCAGAGCAACGAATTCCGCGCCGTGACAGAGATCGTGATCTATACGCCCGACCATCCCGGCTTGTTCTCGCAGCTCGCCGGCGCGATCTCGGTGTCCGGCGGCTCGATCGTCGACGCCAAGGTGTTCACCACCACCGACGGCTTCGCGCTCGACGTCTTCTCGGTGCAGGATGCGGAGAGCGGCCCGTTCGGCGACGCGGTGCGTGTCGAGCGCCTGCGCCAGTCCATCCAGAAGACCCTGACCGGCGAGATCGAGCCCCGCGCGTTGTTCGCCAAGCGCCCGCAGACCAGGCGCGCCACCGCGTTCCGTGTGCGTCCGCGCATCGGCTTCGACAACGAGGCTTCCACCATCGCCACCGTGGTGGAGGTGGAAGGCCTCGACCGTCCCGGCCTGCTCTACGAGGTCACCCGCGCGCTGTTCGAATCCGGCCTGTCGATCTCCTCGGCCATCGTGTCGACCTATGGCGAGCGGGCGATGGACGTCTTCTATGTCCGCGACGGCTTCGGCCACAAGATCATCCATCCCACCCGGTTGCGATCGGTGGAGGAGCGGCTGCTGCGGGCGCTGGACGGCGAAATCGCGGAGATGGCCGGCTTTGCTTGATGCACCAGGATGAAGCGGGCATAAACGCCGGCCTTTGAGAGCTTCCCCATGACCGACGCGCCGACGCACAAGCCCCTCGTCTTCTCCGGCATGCAGCCGACCAATACGCTGCATCTGGGAAACTATCTGGGCGCGCTGAAGAACTGGGTGAGGATCCAGGACACGATGGATTGCATCTATTGCGTCGTCGACCTGCACGCGATCACCCAGGACGCCGGCTATCGCCATCCCGGCGACCTGTTCCAGTCGACGCGCGAAGTGGCGGCCGCCTATATCGCCAGCGGCGTCGATCCCGCCCGCTCGCTGCTTTTCAACCAGAGCCAGGTGCCGGAGCATGCGGAGCTCGCCTGGATCTTCAACTGCGTGGCGCGGCTGGGCTGGCTCGACCGCATGACCCAGTTCAAGGAGAAATCCGGCAAGCACAAGGAACGTTCGTCGGTCGGGCTCTATACCTATCCGCTGCTGATGGCGGCGGATATCCTGGCCTACAAGGCGACGCATGTGCCGGTGGGCGAGGACCAGCGCCAGCATCTGGAACTGGCGCGAGACGTGGCGCAGAAGTTCAACAACGACTTCGAGGTGCCGGATTATTTCCCGCAGCCCGAGCCGGTGATCACCGGCGCCGCGACCCGGGTAATGAGCCTGCGCGACGGCACCAAGAAGATGTCGAAATCCGACGAGTCCGATTTTTCGCGCATCAACCTGACCGACGGCGCCGATACGATCGCGCAGAAGATCCGCAAGGCCCGCACCGATGCCGAACCGCTGCCGGACTCGGCCGAGGGCCTGGAAGGCCGCGCCGAGGCCGCCAACCTGATCAACATCTATGCCGCGCTGGCGGACGAACCGCGCGACCGGGTGATCGGCAGCTTCGCCGGCCAGCAATTCTCCGGCTTCAAGAATGCGCTCGCCGATCTTGCCGTCGCCAGGCTTACGCCCATCGCCGCAGAGATGCGCCGCCTTCTGGCCGACCCGGCCGAGATCGATCGCATCCTCAGGCGCGGCGCCGAGCGCGCCCGCGCCATCGCGGCGCCGATCGTGGCGGATGTGAAAAGGGTTGTGGGGTTTGTCGCCTGACTTCGCCGGTCGGAGCGTACTTGGATGTCATCGTGCTGCGCCGCAGCATCGCGGCCTGCCACATTGGAAACAGCGGCTTGCCACAGTAAAGTTGCAAATTGCCCGAAGATGCGCGAAGCGAGGGCCGCTATTGCGCACTGCCTGACCACATCAAGAGGAACCCCGATGAAAATGCCGTTCATCCGCACCGCACTGGCCGTCTGGCTTGCCGCCGGCACGGTGCTGGTCGCCGCCCCGTCTGGCGCCCTGGCGGCCGACGCCGCCGCCCCGACCGTGAGCAAAGATGTCGCCAAGCCGCTGGTCGCCGCCCAGACCGCGATGAAGGCCAACGACCTGCCCACCGCGCTCACCCATGTGCACGAGGCCCAGGCCGTGGCCAACCGCACGCCGTTCGACGATTTCACCATCAACGAGTTTCTCGCCAACATCGCCATCGGCATGAAGGACTACAAGACCGCGGCGGTCGCCTATGAGGCCATGGCGGATTCGCCCATGCTGCCGGCCGACAAGAAGGTAACCACGCTGACCAATGCCGCGCTGCTGGCCTCCAACGAAAACCAGATGGCCAATGTCGTGCGTTACGGCGAGCAATTGCAGGCGATGGGCCCGCTCGACCCCAAGGTCGCCGCGCCGCTCGCCGTCGCCTATTACAATCAGGGCGACACGGCCAAGGCGCTTGCCGTGGCGAAATTGGAACTGGATGCGTCGACCGCCGCCGGCAAGGTGCCCAATCAGGGCGTGCTCGACATCATCGCGCGTTCGCAGTTGAAGCAGAGCGACTTTGCCGCTGCCGCGATCACACTGGAGACCCTGGTGCAGAATTTCGGCGATCCCAACGATTGGGCGCAATTGATCGACCTGGCCTTCACCACCAAGGGGCTGCACGATCTCGATGCGCTCGATCTCTACCGCCTGCGTCTGGTCGTGGACGCGACCACCAGCGTCGACGATTACGCGATCATGGTCCAGGTCACGACCAAGCAGGGCTATCCCGGCGAAACCGTGGCGATGCTCGAGCACGGCCTGTCCAAGGGTGTGCTGAACGCCGGCGACAAGGCGGGCTCTGCGCTTCCGGCCGCCCGGCAGAAGGAGGCCGAGGACAAGCGCAGCCTGCCCGCGTTCGACACGCAGGCGCGCGCGCGCAAGACCGGCGATTACGACGTGAAGCTGGCCGAAACCTATTACGGCTATGCCCGCTACCCGGAAGCCGAGGAAGCTGCGCGCCGCGCCATCGCCAAGGGCGGCTTGAAGGATCCGCTGGAGGCGCCATTGGTTCTGGGCATGGCGCTGATCGGCGAGGGCAAGAACACCGAAGCGGTCGAGGCCTTCTCGCATGTGACGGGCAATCCGATCCAGGAAAAGATCGCCCATCTCTGGACGCTCTACGCACAGCGCAAATATGGCGCCGTCGCGGCGGCGCAATAGCCGGCAGGCGCGATGTCAGCCGGTGGACCGGCTGACATCCGCCGCGCTGCGGACAGCGACGGTGACCGCGATCTTGTGGGGCGCGCCGCAGCGCTTATCTTAACTCAGCGGCATCAGGCTCGAGGCCGCACGGCCTGGCGGCAAAAAGGACAGACATGACCCCGTTGCAGGTCGCAAAGCCCATCGTTCTCGATCTGCTGGCGGCCATCGCGTTCGCGGCGGTGTTCTTCATCGCCAAGAACGCGTTTCACCTGCCGGGCCTGGTCAGCGTCTATGCGGCGACCGGCGCGGGGATCGCCATCGGGCTCATCCAGTTGGTCGTCAAGACGCTCGCCCACGAGCCGATCGGCCCGCTGCAATGGCTAAGCCTCGGCGTCGTCGCCACGCTTGGCACCATGACGATCGTGATGCACGACGAGCATTTCATTAAGCTGAAACCCAGCGTCATCGACTTCGCGGTCGGTGTCTTCATGGCGACGCGCGACTGGATGACGCCCTATCTCCCCGCCGAAGTGCGGCAGTACGTCAGCGTCCGCATCATCAACCGCACGGAATATGCCTGGGCGGCGCTGATGATCGCGTTCTCGCTGGTGAACGTGGCCGTCGCGTTCCTCGCCGATTTCTCGCTGTGGGCGCTCTATTCGACCTTCGTTCCGACCGGGATCATCGTCATCCTGTTCCTGGTCCAGTACGCCGTTTTCAAGGCGATGGCGGAGCGCAACATGCGCGCCCGCCTCGCCGCGCTGACGGTCTAAGGCGGCGGGCACAACGCGAGACGACACGTTCACGTTGCCCGGCCGCGCGAAAATCGTTAAAGAAGCCTGCCGTTAAACAAGGACTCAGCCCGTGAAAAGCATCGCCCGGATTTTCGGCGAACATCCGCAATCGGTCGGCGAGACCTATTTCCAGCACCTGATGAGCGCCAGCCGCTTCGGCAGCCGGATGATGTTCGCCGGCTGCGCCTGCCTGCTGCACGGCGTCTTCCCCTTTCTGTTCGTGACCACGGGCAGCGCCACGGTGCGGCACCTGCACGAGACGATGATCACGCACCGCACGCGCCTGCGCGCCGCGCCGGAGCTGATCGACCAGGGCGCCTATATCTGATCCCGACTGCGGGTCTTTCGCCCCGACGGACGGCGGTTTAGGGTCGCCCCCGACGCCGGAGGAAAGCCATGAGAGAAGCCGTCATCGTCTCGACCGCGCGCACCGGTCTCGCCAAATCGCTGCGCGGCGGCTTCAACATCACGCATGGCGCTACGATGGGCGGCCACGCCGTCAAGCACGCCATCGCCAGGGCGGGCATCGATCCGGGCGAGATCGAAGACGTCTACATGGGTTGCGCCCAGCCCGAAGGCGCCACCGGCATGAACATCGCCCGGCTGAGCGCCATTTGGGCGGGCTGTCCGGCGACCACCGCCGGCACAACGATCAACCGCTTCTGCTCCTCCGGCCAGCAGGCGATCGCCAGCGCCGCGCAGCAGATCATCACCGAGGGCACGCCGCTGGCCATCGGCTCGGGCGTCGAATCCATCTCGCTGGTGCAGATGGGCGGCATGAACACCCGCAACATCACCGAAGAACATCTGATGCAGGTCAAGCCCGAGCTCTGGATGTCGATGATCGAGACCGCCGAGCTGGTGGCGGAGCGCTACGGCATCGCGCGCGAGCGCCAGGACGCCTACGCGCTGGAAAGCCAGCGCCGCACCGCCGCCGCGCAGCAGGGCGGCCGCTTCAATGACGAACTGGCGCCGATCAAGACCAAAATGGCGGTGATGGACAAGGCGACCGGAACGGTTTCCTACAAGGACATCACCCTGTCGACCGATGAAGGGCCGCGGCCCGACACGACAGCCGAAGGACTTGCCAGCCTCAAACCGGCCAAAGGTC
>JAATGL010000032.1 GCA_015654705.1 Alphaproteobacteria bacterium
TCTGGTTGGCGGCGTATTCCTGGGCGCCGGGATCGCGCAGGATGTGGCAGAGCGAGGCGGACAGCGCCAGCGCGCCCTGCTCGCCATGCAGGATCGAGGACAGCGACCAGGAGACATCGAGATTGACCAGCTTGATCTTGCCGGCTTCGTCCAGCCGGTCGCCGATCGCGGTCCTGAGGTCGGTGCTGGCGCTGGGATTGACCAGATAGTCCTTCGTCAGGTCGAAGGGTTGGGCGAAGTCGATATATTTCTTGTCCAGCGGATCCCAGAAATGGTCGTGGGTCGCGGAGATGATCTTGTCGAAGGCGGTGGAACGGTCGCCGTAGCGGTTGACGTCCAGCATGGCGGGAAAATCGTGCGGATCGACGGCGTTGTAGGCGGGATCCTTGGTGATGTTGTCCATACGCGCCCTCTGGCAATACCCTTCGTCTGGCGACGATACGCCGATTGGATGGAACCGCAAGGAAACTGACGCCTCCGTCACGGAATTTTCATTGGCCCGCCATCCTGTGGGAAAGCGCGGCGATGCCGGAATGTTATGTTATAACAGCATCATGCTTTCAAACGCCCCCCTGCTATCGGCCGCCCATCTCAGTCTGCGTATCGGCGGCGCCGATATTCTGAGCGACGTGTCGCTGGCCGTGCGGCCGGGCGAGATCGTGACCCTGATCGGACCCAACGGCTCGGGCAAGACGACGCTGCTGCGCGCCCTGCTGGGCTTGCTGCAGGCGACCGGAGCCATCGCGCGAAAGCCCGGCCTGCGCATCGGCTATGTGCCGCAGAATTTTCCGCGCGACCGCAGCCTGCCGCTGACGGTCGGGCGCTTCATGCGCCTGTTCGCCGACGGGCCGGCGGTGGCGGCGGCGCTTGTCCGCGTCGACGCGGCCGATCTGCGCGGACGCCAGCTCTCGGCGCTGTCCGGCGGCGAACTGGCCCGGGTGCTGCTGGCCCGCGCCATTGCCGGGAAGCCGGAGCTTCTGATCCTCGACGAGCCGCTGGCCGGTGTCGACGTGGCGGGCGAGGCGGCGCTCTATCACCTGATCGCGCAAATCCGCGACGAGATCGGCTGCGGCGTGCTGCTGGTCAGCCACGACCTGCATGTGGTGATGGCGCAGGCCGACCGCGTCGTCTGCCTGAACCACCATGTCTGCTGCGAAGGCAGCGCCGAGCAGGTGGTGACCGATCCCGCCTTCGCCCGGCTGTTCGGCCCGCGCGTGGCGAGCGAACTGGCGCTTTATGTGCACCGCCACGACCCTGCGCACCAGGATTACGTCCATGGATGATTTCCTGTGGCGCGCGATGCTCGGCGCCGGCCTGCTGGGCGCGGCGGCGGGGCCCATCGGCTGCTTCGTGCTGTGGCGGCGCATGGCCTATCTGGGCGAATCCATCGCCCATATGGGGCTGCTGGGCGCGGCGATCGGATTGCTGATGGGCGTGGCGCCGCTCCTCGGCGTCAGCGTGCTGGCGATCGTCGCGGCGCTGCTGATGGCGCGCGCCGGCGACGGGCTGATTCCCGCCGGCACCTTCATCGGCATCGTCGGCCATGTCGGGCTGGCGCTGGGCTTCATCCTGCTGGCCGGTATGGAGACGGTGCGGACCGATCTTCTGGGCTATCTGTTCGGCGATGTGCTGGCGCTGTCGAACACCGATCTGATGGGCATCGCGGCGGCCAGCGTCGCGGTACTTCTGGCGAGCGTCTTTTTCTGGCGCGCCTGGCTGATGGCGACGGTGAACGGCGATATCGCGCGCGCCGAAGGCCGCACCAACCGCTTTGCCGATATCGCCTTCCTGGTGCTGGTGGCGGCGCTGGTGGCGTTCGGCTTGCGCGTGGTTGGCGCGCTGCTGATCGTGGCGCTGCTGATCATTCCGCCGGCGGCGGCGCGGCCGCTATCGCGCACGCCGGGAGGCATGGCCTGCCTCGCCGCGCTGATCGGCGCGCTGTCGGCGCCGCTCGGCCTTGCCGCCGCCTATCTGAAAGACCTGCCGGCGGGGCCCGCCATCGTGCTGGCCGCGGCGGTGCTGTTTGTCCTCTCCACGCTCGGCGCCGGCGCCGCCACTATGTTGAGCGCGCGCCGATGAGCACCTCCGCCTTTCCCCTGTCGCCGCACAATCACCAGGCCTGCATGCGCGAGACGCTGGCCGAGGCCGAGGCGCTGGCCGCCACGCGCGGCGAGAGGCTTACGCCCCTACGCCGGCGCGTGCTGGAGATCGTGCTGGAAAGCCACCGGCCGGTCGGGGCCTATGACGTGCTGGGCGCGCTGGCGCGGGACGGCGCCAGGCCGGCACCGCCGACGGTCTATCGCGCGCTCGATTTCCTGCGCGCCCAGGGCTTCGTCCATCGCATCGATTCGCGCAATGCCTTCGTCGCCTGTTTCGCCCCGGCCAAGGCGCATCGCTGTCATTTTCTGCTCTGCCGCCGCTGCGGGCGGGCGGCCGAGATCCTCGACGCGGCCCTGGACCAGGCGCTGGCGGAAACCGCGCGCCAGGCCGGATTCGCGGCCGAGCGCGAAACGGTCGAGATCGCGGGCCTTTGCGCGGATTGCCGCGAGGACGCTTCCGCCGGGGTCGGCGCCGCGTGATAGGGTCGCCTGAGCGAAGCCCCCGGAACCATCCATGAATCCTTCGAACCGTCCCCGATCCGTCTGGACGTTTCCCCTGTTCGTGCTGGCGCTGGTGCTTGTCGTTTTGGCCGGCGATTGGGATGCTTCGGCAACGCGGCTGCGCGGCGCCCTGTTCGACCATTATCAGCATGTCGGTCCCAGGCCCTATGGCGATACGCGTGCGACGGCGGGCTATGCCGTGCGGGTGCTCGACATCGACGCGCCCAGCATCGCGCGCTTCGGCCCCTGGCCCTGGCCGCGTGCCGTGCTGGCGCGGCTGACCGACGAATTGCGGGCCCAGGGCGCGCAACTGATCGTCTTCGCCTTCGCGCTCGACAGGCCCGATCCGGCATCGCCCAGGTACCTGATCGCCGAGATCACACCCGGCCCGTCCGCCGAGGCGGCGCGCACGATGCTTCTGCAGATGCCGTCGCCCGATGGCGTTTTGGCCCAGGCCTTCGCGCGCATCGCGACGGTAACGGGCTTTACGCTGGGCCGTGCCGCACCGGGCAATCCACTGCATCTGTGGAAAAGGATCGCTGCGACGGGATCGCAGGACCTGTTCGCACGGATGCACACCTTCGACGCCGCAGCGGGGCCGGTCGCGCCGCTGGCCGCCGCCGCCGCGGGCATCGGCGCGCTCGATCTCGTCCTCGACCGCGACGGCCGGCTGCGCCGCCTGCCGCTGGTCCTCCGGCTGCGCGGCCAGGCGGTGCCTACGCTAGATGCCGAGGTGCTGCGCGTCGCCAGACACAGATCGCGCCTGATGTTCGATGGCGACGGCGGCGGCCTCTTCAGCGGTCCACATACGGCGTCCGTCAAGGCGTTGGGACGCGACCTGCCGACCGCGCCGGACGGGTCGCTCTGGCTGGCCTATGCGCCGGACACCATGTCGCGTGACATTTTCGCGGCCGCAA
>JAATGL010000165.1 GCA_015654705.1 Alphaproteobacteria bacterium
TCTCGTCGCTCTGTTCCGCCGCCGTCATGTGGCAGCGGATCTGGTGCGTGCAGCTCCCCGAAGGAACGACGATGTAGTCGAAGCCTGAGAAGTTGCGCACGAACAATTCCTCGGTCGCCTTGGCTTCGGCGTGGCAGCCCGAATTGACCATCGGCTGGCCGCAGCAGGTCTGGTCGAACGGATATTCCGGATCGAGGCCGAAGCGGCGCAACAGGTTCAGCGTGGCGATGCCGACTTGCGGTTCGAAAGCGTCGATGTAGCAGGGCACGAACAGCGCGACGCGCATGGGCTCTCTCAGTGAAACAGGTTGGTGGTCGCCAGCTCGACGATCTCGTCGCCGCGGCCGGACAGCAGTGCCCGCAGCATGTAGAGGCTGAAGCCTTTCGCCTGCGCGATCTCGATCGTCGGCGGCACGGAGAGTTCGTGCCGCGCGGTGACCACGTCGACGAGCGCCGGTCCGTCATGCGCCAGCGCCTCGCGCAGCGCCGGCTCGAGCGCCGCCGAATCCTCCACCCGGATGCCGCGCAGCCCGATCGTCTGCGTGACTTCGGCAAAGTTGGGATTCTCCAGCGTGACGTTGGTGCCGGGATAGCCGGACGCCTTCATCTCCAGCTCGACGAAGCCCAGCGTGCCGTTGTTCAGCACGACGATCTTGACTGGAAGCTTGAGCTGGACCGCGGTCAGCAATTCGCCCATCAGCATGGCGAGGCCGCCGTCGCCGGAAAGGGAAACCACCTGCCGGCCCGGACAGGCGGCCTGGGCGCCCAGCGCCTGGGGCAGCGCGTTGGCCATCGAGCCGTGGTTGAAGGAGCCGATCAGCCGCCGGCGGCCGTTCATGCGCAGGTAGCGCGCCGCCCAGATGACGGGCGTGCCGACATCGGCGGTGAAGATTGTGTCGTCACCGGCCACGCGGTCGAGAGTCGCCGCGATATATTGCGGATGCAGCGGCTGGCCCGGCTTGCGCGGCTGGGCCAGTTCGTCCAGCCCGCGTCGCGCATCGGCATAATGCCGGCGCGCCCTGTCGAGAAAGGCCCGGCTCCGTCCCTCGGCGATCGCCGGGGCCAGCGCGGTCGCGAAGGCGCCGACATCGGCGACGAGCGCGAGATCGAGCGGCACGCGGCGGCCGAGCGCGGCCGGATTGCGGTCCACCTGGATGACCTTGGCGCCCTGCGGATAGAAGTTGCGATAGGGGAAATCGGTGCCCAGCATCAGCAGCGCGCCGCATTCCTTCAGCGCGTGATAGCCCGACGAGAAGCCGATGAGCCCGGTCATGCCGACATCGAACGGATTGTCCCATTCGACGTGCTCCTTGCCGCGGAAGGCATGAACGATCGGGGCGGCCAGCCGGTCGGCCAGCGCCACCACCGCGTCATGCGCGCCGGCGCAGCCCGATCCGGCCAGAATGGTGACGCGCTCCACGGCGGAGAGCATCTCGGCCGCCGGCGCGACGTCCTCGGGCGCGGGTGCGAGATGCGGCACCGAGGGCGGCGCGAAGGCTGGAACCGGCCCTTCCGCGTCCAGCAGCGACACGTCGCCCGGCAGCACCAGCACCGCCACGCCGCGCTGCCCGATCGCCGTGCGCATGGCACGGTGGAGCAGTTCGGGCATCTGCCGCGGGTTGGTGACCATCTCGCAGAAATGGCTGCATTCGCGGAACAGCTCGGTCGGATGGGTTTCCTGGAAATAGCCGAGCCCGATCTCGCTGGACGGGATGTGGCTGGCGATGGCGAGCACCGGCACATGGTTGCGGTGGCAATCGAACAGGCCGTTGATCAGATGCAGGCTTCCCGGCCCGCAGCTGCCGGCGCAGACCGCAAGCCGGCCGGTCGCCGCCGCGTCGGCGCCGGCTGCGAAAGCGCCGGCCTCCTCGTGGCGGACATGCATGAAGGCGATGCGGCCGTCCTTGTGCAGCTGCCAGTTCACCGCGTTGAGGCTGTCGCCCGTCACGCCCCAGATGCGCTCCACGCCGGCATCCGCCAGCGTGCGCACCAGCAGTTCCGCGATCGTCATTGCCATGGCCGTTCATCCTCGCTCTTGTTGCAGGTCCGGCAAATTCCACATCGTCGGGGCCGGGCGGACAGGCTAGGGCTGCATGGTCATGACCTGATCCATCGGCAGCATGTTGTGGTTGAGGTTCGCCATGATCCACAGCGATCCCGCGACGACCAGGAAGACGATCAGGATGCCGAAGGCCAGCGCCAGCACATTGTTGGTGTTGTCCGGGCCGGTGGTGATGTGCAGGAAGAAGACGAGGTTCACGCCCATCTGGGCGATCGCCAGCACGCAGAGCCCGATCGGAATCCCCGGGCCCCAGAGCGATTGCGTTTGCGCCACCCAGAACGCCGTGGCGGTCATTCCCAGCGACAGCACGAGACCGATCGCA
>JAATGL010000286.1 GCA_015654705.1 Alphaproteobacteria bacterium
AGTCGCCGCACACCAACTCCTTCGACGAGGCGATCGCCCTGCCGACTGAATTCGCCGCTCTCAACGCCCGCAATACGCAGCTCATCCTGCAGAACGATACGCAGGGGACGCGCGTCGTCGATCCTCTGGGCGGTTCCTATGACGTCGAGGCGCTGACGCACGCCCTCAGCGTCCATGGCCAGGCGATCATCGACGAGGTCGAAGCGATGGGCGGCATGACCAGGGCGGTCGAGGCCGGCATCCCCAAGCTGCGTATCGAGGAAGCCGCGGCGCGCCGTCAGGCCCGCGTCGACAGGGGCGAGGACGTGATCGTCGGCGTCAACAAATTCGCACTCGACAAGGAAGATCACCTCGACGTCCGCGACATCGACAATGCCTCGGTGCGCGATAGCCAGATCGCGCGGCTGAAAGAGGTCAAGGCCAGGCGCGATCCCGTCCGGTGGGCGGCGGCGCTGACGGCGCTGGAGAAGGGTGCCGCGGGCAGCGGCAATCTGCTCGAACTGGCCGTCGAGACGGCGCGGGCGCGCGCCACGGTCGGCGAAATCTCCGACACGATGGAAAAAGTGTTCGGCCGCCACCGCGCCGAGATCCGTTCGATCTCCGGCGTCTATGGCGGCGCCTATGAAGGCGACAACGAGTTCGCCGCCATCCGCGGCGAGGTGGAGGCTTTCGCGAAAGAGGAGGGCCGCCGCCCGCGCATGCTGGTCGCCAAGATGGGGCAGGACGGCCACGACCGCGGCGCCAAGATCATCGCCACCGCCTTCGCCGACCTGGGCTTCGACGTCGATATCGGCGCCCTGTTCCAGACGCCGGACGAGGTCGCCGCCGATGCCGTCGATGCCGATGTGCACGTCGTGGGCATCTCCAGCCAGGCGGCCGGCCACAAGACGCTGGTGCCGCAACTGATCGCGGCGCTGAAGGCGCGCAAGGCCGACGACATCCTGGTGGTGGTCGGCGGCGTGATCCCGGCGCAGGACTACGCCTTCCTGGAAGAGGCCGGCGTCGCCGCCATCTTCGGCCCCGGCACCAACATCCCCGACGCCGCCCGCAAGGTTCTCGACCTCATCCGTGCACGGACGAAAGCGGCGGCGTAGGGTTTGGTTCCGACCCTACGATTTCGGCGTCGTACCGTCGATCTTCAGCGCCGTCGCCACAGCCGCCACGACGCCGTATTGCGTCTCGGCCCAGACGCGCAGCGGCACCACATAGCTGCGCCCGGCAATCGCGCTGGGGAACGTCGCGATCCAGGCATTGATCTTGGGAAAGCTCTCGTTCTCCTTGAGCATCTTCGGCTTGAAGCCGGCGAGCTGCTTGTAGGCGATCTCGCACAGCAGGCCGCGGCCCTTGTAGAGGCCGTTGTCCAGCTTGATCGCGGTGTCCTTCACCTTGGTCAGTTCGATGTTGTAGCGCCGCCGCCCGTCGAACACCGGTGCCACCACGCCGCAGGGATTGTTGGCGTCCGCGCCCACGCCCGAGGCGATATAGACGACCGCGCTCAGCGGGTCGAAGGTCGCCTTCTGCTGCTCCGGCTTCACTTCGTAGCCGCTGGTCGGATATTTGGGATCGGCATAGAGGCGGACCGGCGCGTCGTTCTCGTAGGTCAGCGAGACTTCCTGCCGCTTGCCGGAATGGTTGGTGTCGAAGGAATCGTAGAGCGCGGGCTGGAAGGTCCTGGGGCCGATCCTGCCGCTGGAGGTCGCCTGGATCTGCGCCTGCCAGAAGGCGTTGACGACGCCGCTGGTCTCCAGGTTGGAGACGACATGATACTGGTCGCCGCGGATCGTGGCGTCCATGTCCACCTTGCCCAGCGTGATGCCGCCGGCATAGAGCGTCATGGCGAGGCTGAGCTGGGAGGCGGGCGCGACCGGCGCATCGGCGCCTTCGCCGCCGGCGGCCCAGGCCGGCGTGCAAAGCGGCATGGCGAGAAGGGCCAGAAAGGCCGAACGCGATGTCATCCTGAAACTCCGGGTCGTGATTTGGCCGGGCATGGTGTGGGCAAATCCTGTCGGTTCAGTATGGTGCAAATATGGCGCGCACGACACGACACGATGATCCGTCCACGGTCAATATGCTGGCCGCGGCGCTGGTTAAGGGCGAGCGCCGGGCGCTGGCGCGGGCCATCACGCGGACGGAATCGACAAAGCCGGACGACCGGGAATTTTCCGAAAGCCTGCTCACGCAATTGCTGCCGCGCACCGGCGGCGCGATGCGCATCGGCATCTCCGGTGCGCCGGGGGTGGGGAAGTCGACCTTCATCGAGGCTTTCGGGCTGCACCTGACCGGGCAGGGGAAGAAGGTTGCGGTGTTCGCCGTCGATCCGTCGTCGCGGCGCCGCGGCGGTTCCATCCTGGGCGACAAGACGCGGATGGAGAAGCTCTCGCGTGAGCCGAACGCCTATATCCGCCCGTCGCCGGCGGGCACTACGCTGGGCGGCGTGGCGCGGCGCACGCGCGAATGCCTGCTGCTGGCGGAGGCGGCCGGTTTCGACATCGTGCTGGTGGAGACGGTCGGCGTCGGCCAGTCCGAGACCGCGGTCGCCGACATGACCGACCTGTTCGTGCTGCTGGCAAGTCCCGGCGGCGGCGACGATCTGCAGGGCATCAAGCGCGGGGTGATGGAGCTGGCCGATCTGGTCCTCGTCACCAAGGCGGACGGCGACCTGCTGCCCGCGGCGCGTCGCGCCGTCGCCGATTACCATGCGGCCCTGCACCTGATGCGGCCCAAACATGCGGGGCTGTTCCCGAACGTGGTGGCGGTGTCCGCCCTCGAAGGGCACGGGATCGCCGCGGCCTGGACCGAGATCGCAGCCATCCACGCGGCGTTGTCGCATGACGGACGACTGGCCCGTCTCAGAAGCGGACAGGCGCGCGGCTGGTATCGCAGCGAGGTGCAGGCGATGCTGAGCGAGGCGATCCTGTCCGACAGCGCGCTCGCCGCGCGCGCCCGCGC
The DNA here is from genome assembly GCA_015654705.1 of Alphaproteobacteria bacterium. GTDB lineage: Bacteria > Pseudomonadota > Alphaproteobacteria > Micropepsales > Micropepsaceae > Rhizomicrobium. Next base: position 2,950 of record JAATGL010000286.1, read on the forward strand.
CCTGGAAGATGCCGTGGCGGCGGGGGCCGCCTTGCCCTATACGGCGGCGAGGGAATTGCTCGGCCACCTGCGTCCCGCTTGACCGGCGCCGGTCCGGCCCTTATGAGAGCCGCTCCTCAACCGAATCCCAAAGAGACTGCCATGTCGCGCCGCTGTGAATTGACCGGGAAGGGCCTGTTGGTCGGCAACAATGTCAGCCACGCCAACAACAAGACCAAGCGTATCTATCGCCCGAACCTACAATCCCTGTCCCTCGCCAGCGAGGCTCTGGGCAATTCCTATCGGCTGCGCATCAGCATGAACGCGCTGCGCACGCTGGACCGCACCGGCGGGCTCGATCCCTTCCTGCTGAAGGCCAAGGACGCCGTGCTCTCGCCCAAGGCGCTGAGACTGAAGCGCGCCATCGCCAAGAAGCTGGCCGCGCAGGCCGCATAGTTAAATCGCCATTATCTTCAAAAGCGCCGCCCTTTGGGCATGGCGCCTGCATGGCTTTTGCCCTAGCGTATCAAAATGCATCAAGCTGCCGGGCTGAGCGGCTGGTGCGAGTGGGGCTGTGTCGTGCGGGCGTATGGGTATGGCGATCCTGCCGGCGGGCGCGAATGCGCTCCGCGGCGGATGGGTGCGGGGACAACGGGCGGTCCGGCGTGGCGCATGGACGGCACGGCGGATATGCTGTGGCCGGACTGGGGCGACGATACGCGGCGCGAGATCGTCTCGTACTGGATCGCCGAAGGCCTCTATGCCGGCAGGCGACTGCTGCTCCCCGTCATCCTGCTGCTGGTCTCCTTTGCCGCGATCTATCTCTATCTCGATACGCCCGCGGCGCTCGTCGTCGGCGCGGCGGATGCGCAGTGGCTGAGCGTCGGCCATCTGCTGCTGCCGTTGAGCTTCCTCTGCGTGCACATGACCAACCGGCGTTACGGCCCCGCCTTCGCGTTCGCGCAGGTGGTTCTGGCCTTCGCTCTGGCGATCGCTTTCGTCATGTTCGCGGTGCCCGCACTCGCCGACGTGGCGCCGTTGCGGATCGTGCCGGAGATGCGCGTCGCCGTCGCGTTCGGCGCCGCCTTCTTCATCGCCAGTTTCCTCTCGATCGTGGTCTTCGACGGCGCGCGGGGGCCGCGCTGGTGGGTGGCGCCGCTGATCGGCATGCTGTCGTCGGTCGTCTTGTTCTGCCTGATCTTCTATCCGGCCGCCTATGCCGGCGTGGCGCCGTGGAGCCACCGGATGCTGCAGCACATGGAGCTTCTGGCTGGCGCCGCGGTGCTGATGCTTCTGCCCTACTGGACGCTGCGCGGCATCGTGCGTCCGCTGCCGGGCTATGGGGGTTATTGACCCGGCGAAACGCTACCGCGCCGCGACGCGGGGATGATGCTGGTGGCGCAGGCGTGAGACGCGGGTGGACGAGCCGGCGCGGCCGTGATCCCTCTCCTCGGCGAACAGGCCGATGAGCTGTTCGGTCATCGCGCCGCCGAGTTGCTCGGCATCGACGATGGTCACGGCCTTGCGGTAATAGCGCGTCACGTCGTGGCCGATGCCGATGGCGCTGAGTTCGACGCTCGACTTGTCCTCGATGTCCTCGATCACTCGGCGCAGGTGACGCTCCAGATAATTGCCGGCGTTCACCGACAGGGTCGAATCGTCGACCGGCGCGCCGTCCGAGATCACCATCAGGATCTTGCGCTGCTCGGGGCGGCCGACGATGCGGTTATACGCCCACATCAGCGCCTCGCCGTCGATGTTCTCTTTCAGCAGGCCCTCGCGCATCATCAGGCCCAGGTTGCGCCGCGCCCGGCGCCAGGGCTCGTCCGCCGCCTTGTAGATGATGTGGCGCAGATCGTTGAGGCGGCCGGGATGGGGCGGCTTGCCGTCGGCGATCCATTTCTCCCTGCTCTGGCCGCCCTTCCAGGCGCGGGTGGTGAAGCCCAGGATTTCCGTCTTCACCGCGCAGCGCTCCAGCGTGCGCGCCAGGATGTCGGCGCACATCGCCGCCACCATGATCGGGCGGCCGCGCATCGAGCCCGAATTGTCGAGCAGCAGAGTCACCACCGTGTCGCGGAAGGTCATGTCCTTCTCGCGCTTGAAGGACAGCGGATACATCGGGTCGATGATGATGCGCGGCAGGCGCGAGGTGTCGAGCATGCCCTCCTCGAGATCGAACTCCCAGGTGCGGTTCTGCTGCGCCATCAGCAGGCGCTGCAGCTTGTTGGCCAGCCGCGAGACCACGCCCTGCATCGCCTGCAATTGCTGGTCGAGAAAGCTGCGCAGCCGCGCCAGTTCCTCCGGATCGCACAGTTCCGACGCGTCGACGGTTTCGTCGAACTGCGTGGTGTGGATCTTGTAGCCCCATTCGTCCTGGTGGGCGAAAGGCTGCTCGGGCCGCCACGGCTTCATGCCGTCCTCGGGCTCGGTGGCGTCGCCCATCTCCTCGCTCTGCTCGGCGCGCATTTCGGCGTCGGCATCCGCGCTCGCTTCGCCTTCCGCCTCCTGCAGATCGGCCTCGGAAGTTTCGGTCTGGCCGGTGGCGTCGTCCTCGCCGTCGCCTTCCTGGTTTTCGGGCGCGTTTTCGCCGTCCTCGCCCGCTTCGTCGGCCTCGGAATCGAGATCGGAATCCTCGCCGAAATTGAGGTCCTTGAGGATGGTGCGCGTCAGCCGCGCGAAGGCCTTCTGGTCGCGCAGGGCGGGGCCGAGCTTTTCGAGGTCCTTGCCGGCGCGCTCCTCGATCCAGGGCCGCCACAGCTCGACCGCGTTGCGCGCGCAGTCCGGCGGGGGGGCGCCGGTCAGCGTCTGGCGCACGATCAGGCCCAGCGCCTCGGCGATCGGCACGTCGGCGCGCAC
>JAATGL010000166.1 GCA_015654705.1 Alphaproteobacteria bacterium
CAACGGCAGCGACGACACCACCTGCTCGCTCCCCGCCCAGTCGCCGAGCACGCGCGGCTTCACCGGCCAGGAGGAAATCCCCGCCGCCTGCCTGATCAACTTCAACGCCCGCCTCTACGATCCCACGCTGGGCCGCTTCCTATCGGCGGATTCCGTCGTCCCCGATCCTTTCGACGCGCAAGCGTTCAACCGCTATTCCTATGTCCTCAACAATCCGCTCTCGTTGACCGATCGGGATGGCCATGATTGGGTCGACCTCGAGACCGTCATCGTAGAGGCAACTTCGGTGCCCGTGGATTTCTTCCCGAGCGAGCCCTTCATCATCTACGAGCCACAGGGCGACGGCGGGCTAGGAGGCGCGGGCGGGGGGATGCACGGGGGCTATGGCGGCGCGGCCCCCGGGATCAGCAGGATGTCCTCAGGCTCCAAGCCAAGCCCGTCCGGCCTGCCGCCCGCCACTGAAGCCGAAAGCGCGACGATCGCCGATCTCTCCCAGGCCGCCGCCCACAGCACGGTGGCGCAGAACTCCGACGCAACGGCGACGCAGTCCTACACCGACGCGAACGGCACGACCTGGGTCGTGGACCAGCTAACAGGCGACTGCTGCATAAAACAGGTTACCGTGTACCCGAGCGGTACGAATGGCGGATGGTTCGAAGATATTTCGACTTTGGTCGGCGGCATCAACGTCCTGAGCGATGTCACGAAGTACAGCGCAGGTGCTGCGACGCTCGGCATCAACCTCAACAACATCCTCAGATCGAAAATATACGCCGACGGTTGGCGCGGCAATCAGTCTGTTTGGGCCGGGCGTATTGCGGTGGGCGGCGAAATGATGGGCCGCCTATCGCTCAGTGCATCTGTTGGTCTTGATCTCTACGGGGACCTCATAGGACAAATATCAGACTTGAAATTGGGATCAGACCTCGCTGTGGATGTCGCTGGTGTTGTCGGTGGTGTAGCTGGCGGTGCCTATGGAGCGTTCTACTACGGCATAGACGCCTTCTATCCTGGTGGCTGGCCTGGACCGCTTCAGGACTTTTCAACAAGTGCCAACCAGAATCTTCAGAACGGAATCCCGGACTCAGGGAAGATTGCGTTCCATCCGAAAAAGCGTGCACCGGGCGCTGTTCCCGATCACAAGAAGCCGCAGAAACGCAATGATGTTATCAACCCTTACGATCTGTCGACTGACCCCGGAAAGATATGACCCATGTGACATCGAAAGCAGACGTTGGGCACCCGATCATGCGCTCATTGAAGGAGTTATATCTGTCGATCTTTGTCCTGTTCTATCGATTGTCAGGGTGGGATGGACGCATGAAAGCTAGCACGGCGTCCATATGCGTATCCGTAGTAGAAGGTGTCCTCGCGCTGACAATCTGGTCGTGGATGCAGATAGCAATCCACCAATATATTGAGCTTAATCATTGGCTCGTCATGATCTTCTTCTTTTTGATCGCCGGTCCTGGCGACTATTTTTTGGTTGTTCGCGGTCACGGAATTGCGTTCGAAAAGCAGTTCTACAGCTTCAGCAAGAGAAAACGCATTGCTCTATACGTTTCTGCCATCGGCATCGTTGTGATGACAGGGATAGCATTTTATCTCTCTGTTGCCGACTATCATCTGACCTTCAATCTTCCTCGGAGGTGAAGTCGATCGCAGTGCTCAGCGGGATTAGGGTGCGGATTTTCTACGTCGACCGACATCAATCCGGCACCGGATCGACGCCTCGGTCGCACGATTTTTGCTCCCAACAGCACGGGGGCGCAGAACTCCGATGCAACAACGACACAGTCCTATACCGATGCAAACAACTCAATGAGCGCTGAATTTGCCATGCGACGACGTGAATTCAGCCGGATTCAATGACGCAGACCTCTACAACGCACGCGGGTTCAACCTTTTGATCATGCATAATGCTGAACAACGATGTGATCAGGTTGAAGGCGAACAAATCTGAGCGGAAGATGCCACAAACGAAGCCTGGTTTGGATCGCCTGCTGCCCCATGCCGTGGGCAAGTAGCAATGGCATGCCACCGCCAAACTCCGACTGCCCGACAACATCACCATCCTGCTGTTGCCACCCAAAACGCCGGAACTGAACCCCGTCGAGAACGTCTGGCAGTTCATGCGCGACAACTGGCTCTCCAACCGCGTCTTCCAATCCCACGACCAGATCGTCGATCTTTGCTGCGAGGCCTGGAACCGACCGCGCGATCAGCCTTGGCGCATCATGTCCATCGGCTTGCGCGATTGGGCCCCTGCGTGATCGTCAATGCAGGTTGGTATAAGGGCGTCATTTGCTCGCATCAAAACAGCGACATGACGCTCCCATCGCTCGACCGCTGCACGCATCTCCTCTTGATAGGTGTGGCGTTGGTACACTGCCACGATGCCTGCCATGGTGCCTGAGATATGGTTCAGGAGCTTCTCGGTGACGTGAACTGGAACGCCAAGCACCGCCAGATTGGTCGCGAACGTCCGCCGCAAATCATGCAGCGTCCAATGCGGAAGAAGGCAGGTCCGGTCGAATTTCGGTTTTCCCTTCGACCATCCGTCGAATGGCGTCTCGATGCCGCGACCTCGAAACAGACAGCCCCTTTGGTGTCCTTCACGCAGCAGGACTTCGGCGCGCGGCCCGAATGGAATGGTGTGCTGGCGTCTGTTTTTCGTGATCTTAGGCGGAAAGGTAATCGTACGATTCTCGAAATCGATCCATTCGCGGCAAATCCCCGCGATCTCGCCGCGACGCTGGCCGGTGAGAAGCAGGAGTTCGACGATGCGGTTATAGGTGCTCGGGGACGCGCGTGCGGCGGTCAGGATGGCCTTCACCTCGTCTTGCGACAGAACACGTTCGCGGGGCGGCGCCGCCTTGGGCGGAGGAACGTTCCAAAGAGGGCTCCGAAGCACGTATCGGCGCCGTTCAGACCAGCGGAAGAACAGCCGGACGACGGCAAAAGCATGGCGCGCCTCGCTCGGCGTCTTCCGCATCCGATCCACAACGCGCATCACCGAGTCGGTGTTGATGGTACTCACCACCTCGAAGCGCAACGGCGGCAGGAAATGCTTGTGCAGGACACGCGCCGCTTCTTCGCGGGTCCGAGGTTTAAGGCTGTGCTCGGGGTATTGGGACGCAAGAAAGATGGGGATCGCGTCCTCGAACTTTATAGGCGGCAGGTCTTCCTTGCCTAGAACGCGCTGGGCGATGAGTTCGCGCGCGCGAGCGCGCGCCTCCTGCAGAGAGATCGTCGGGTAGCGCCCGATGGTGATGCGACGACGGTTTCGGCCATGCACCAGGACAAACGTTTTCGTGCCGCTGCTCGCCACGCGTACGCCGAATCCCGGAAGCGTCCCGTCGGTGTAGGTGCGCTGCCCTTTCACGGGAGGAATCAGTCTTTTGATGGAGAGGTCGGTGATGCGAACCGGAGCTCTCTTAAGGCTCCGGGCGGCTACCGAAGAGGGTGCAATTTCACCGGTATCTCTCTTTGGTTTCAGTCGCGCGGAAGGAGGGTCGAGGACATCCATTACAGGCTCTCCATAGGCTCACAAAAGGCTCGCGAAGGGGCGTTTCGCGATGTGCAGCGATGGTGAGTCAAACACGATAAATGTCAATGACATCAGTGTCTTACGAGAAGCTATGTTCAGCCATGAAAATCCAATAAAATATCTGGGGGACTGGGGGTCGTGGGTTCAAATCCCGCCGCTCCGACCAATAATTATCTGATTTTTTCTACTGCTTCTGACACAGAGGAAAATTTACCGCTGGATTGCAAACCCCTCTGTCTCGCGCTTGTGAATTCGCGTGATTTTCGACTTGTTCATCGGTTCTTGCGGGCGAAATCGATCAGGGAGTCGGCAAAGCGTCGGCTCAGGTCGGCAAGAGCCGTGCGGTCGGCTTCGCTCCAATCGGCAAGCACCTTTGTCAGCAGGCGGCGACGGGCGCGCGCGATTGCCTGAACGATCTTCTTGCCGCCCGATGTTGGCTGCACCGCTCGTCTGCGGCGGTCCGTGCCGCTCTCACATCTGTTGACGAGATTGAGGCTCTCCAGCTTCGCCAGTTGGCGGCTGACGGTCGTATGGTCGCGTCCCACCTGGCCGGCCAGCTCCGCGACGCCCAGGGGGCCGCGCGCGCTTAATCCGACCAGCAACGGGAACAGGGCGCGATCGAGGCTGACGCCCGCCTCGCGCAGCAGGGCGTCGTCGCGTTGGGGACTGTTCAGGAAGCCGATAAGGTCGATCAGCGTAGATCCCAGACGGTCCAGATTGCGTGTATCTTGCACCTTTACAACGCTCCTCGTTGACCCCATATTGCGTGTATGATACAAGCTTCAAAGGTCCTTGTCATTGTCGGCAGCACGCGCGCGCAACGAATTGGCCCGCAGATCGCGGAATGGGTGGCGCAGGTCGGCCGCGAAGCCGTGTCAGGACAGTTCGAGGTCGTGGACCTCAAGGACTGGCCGCTGCCGATGGACGACGAGCCGGGTGTGCCCGCCGTTCATGGCTACGCGTTCGAACATACCCGGGCGTGGAGCCGGAAGGTCTCCGAGGCGGATGCTTTCGTGTTCGTCACCCCGCAATACAATTGGGGTTATCCGGCGCCGTTGAAAAATGCGCTCGATCATCTTTACAAGGAGTGGTCAGGAAAGCCGGCGATGATCTTCACCTATGGCGGGCATGGCGGCGGCAAATGCGCCAGGCAATTGCGACAGGTGCTCAAGGGCCTGAAGATGAAGCCGCTCGCGACGATGCCGGCGTTCACGCTGTCTCATGAGCGCATTAAAGCCAACGCCGGCGCGATCGAACCTGACGTGGAGTTCGCCAGGCATCTGTCAAAGCTGCGCAGGGCGTTCGGCGAAATGGCTGCGGCGCTGGACGGCAAAGGCGCGCTCGCCTGGCCATGGCGCTGGTGTGATTGAACAGACCCGCTCGCTTTTTACAGGCCGGCACAACGGCACTTTCTCCGAAATTCAGCGTCCCGTTCCGGGTGGCTGAACCAGGTGAGAAAGTGCCGTCTGGACCGACCGTCAGTTGACCGTGATCGCCACCGCCGTCGAGGGAATGCCGTTGGCCACCACTTCGAGCTTGCTCGCACCGGTTTCCGCGGCGCTCGGTACGTCGAAATTCGTCATGATGATCGCCGATCCGGTCGCGATCCCCATCGAACTGTGATCATGCGTGCGGGCATAGAATACATGCCCCGTCGCATTGTTGGTGATGCGCACCAGCGGATAGTTGGTGTGGGTGTCGAATTCGTCTCCATAGGCTGCGCCCTGGTTCAATCCATTGAACTGGGTGCCGGAGATTTGATAGCTCGAACCGCGCGCTACGGTTGACGGAAAGGCGCTGATCGTCGGTGCCCAGGACGGCTGATAGGTGCCGGTCGATTTGTAGACCGCGAAGCCGCCCACCAGGACCTCGCCGGTCGGGAGAGGCATGAGGATGCCGCCCGCGGAGTTGAACGGCTCTCTCGTCAGATGCTTGCCGTCGAATTCATAGAGCGCGCCGCTGTAGCCTTCCGCCAGCACGTTCCCGTTCGGCAGAATGGACACCGGATCGTCGAACGCTTCGTCGCCGTTGGGGAAATCCGGTCCCGGCGTCCAGCGGCCTTTCTTGTTGCCCTTGCTCGGAGGCGTCCAGATCGCGGTGTGCGCCGTGTTCTGTCCGTCGGGCATCGCACCGGTGGCGAAGATGGTGCCGTCCGGACGCCGAATCGCCGCGCCGGTTTCGCCGGGCGGATCGTAGCATTTGTTCTTCGGGCCGTACTGGATGCAGGTGCCGCAGCAATTCTGCGGCCCGCGCAGATCGACGATCGTGCTGCCCTCGTCGAGCCATTTTCCGGTTTCCGGAACATAGCGCTCCGATTCCGGGTGGGATTTCACATCAACCGTGAGGAACGAGCCGTCGGGCAGCAAAACCCAGCCTTCCTCGGCGTGCTCGCCGTTTTTTCCCTTCGAAGGCAGCGGCGTCCAGGTCAGCGTCTTCGGATCGAGCGCGGCCATCTTGGTCTTGAATTTGTAGCCGAGCACAAACCTGCCGTCCGGCAGCACGATCTCCGGCGAATCGCCGATATTGGTCCAGCCCTTGGGCGGATCGATCATGGTCCATTTGTTGGCGAGCGGATCGTAGACCGCAGTCTGGTTGGTAAAGGAGAACTGATTGAAATTGTATTCGCCGCCGGAAATGATGAGCCGGCCGTCGGCGAGCACCGCTTCCGCCTGCGCGTAGGGAGAATAGCCCGAGGGCAGGTCCGCCATGCGGCTCCACGTGCCGTTGACGTAGCTCCCCTTGATGTCGGGGGTCAGCTTCCACCAGTCGCTGTCGTTGGAGCCCTGCGCCAGCACCGTGCCGTCGGTCATCTGCATGGTGATGATCACGCCGTCCGGCGGCTGATGCGTCAGATTGGTGAAGGTCTGCGCCGCCGCGAGGGAGGGCAGGGCCGCGAAAGACGCGGCAAGAAGCAGCGCGAAACGCCGGAACATCGAAATTCCTTTCTTTCCTTACACAGGATTTAACGCGAGGCTAGCACTTCATCGGCGCGCAGAAAAAGCACTTTCTTTCGGATCAAACTGGCGCGGCGGCGTCACCCGGATGCGATCCCGCCCGCTGCGGGATGGCCAGTATGCAGATGACCATGAACAGGGCGATGACCGCGGATGCGAGCGGTCTGCTGACATTTAAGCCACCCTGGGCGAGGGGCTTGTCGAAGAAATCTCCGACCGTCGCGCCGAGCGGCCGCGTGAGAATGAAGGCCGACCAGAACAGCAGGACGCGCGAGATGTCGGTCCAGGCATAGGCCGCCGCAACGACGGCCAGCGTCGCGCCGAAGACGAGCGCCCCGCCCTCATAGCCGAGGCCGGAATCGGCGACCCAGTCGCCGAGTGCGGTGCCGAGCGTTTGCGAGAGGGTGATGGTTGCCCAGTAGAAAGCCTCTACGCGGGGCGTATTGACGGTGCGTACGGAGACCGAGCCCTGCGTCCAATACCATGAACCCAATATGGCCAGGACGCAGGCGAAGAGACCGAGGGAGCCGCCGGCATAGCCGATGCCGAGCGAACGGTCCGCGAAATCGGCCATCGTGGTGCCCGCCGTCGTCGAAGCGATGATCGTCATCCAATACAGAAACGGATGAAACTTCCGAGCGGCGATCTGAAGGGCGACGAACAGGACGAGGAACGAGATGAAAATGGCGGAACTGACGAGATAGCCCAGATTCATCGTCATCGAGAACGTGTCGCCGCCGGTTTCGCCGAGGGTCGTTGCGGCGATCTTGATAACCCAGAAGCCGAGCGTGACCGCGGGGATTTTCGAAGCGCGCGCCAAGTCCGTTCTGTCGTCGTTCACGAACATCCCCTGTTTGATTATCACCCGAAATTGTGGAGGACCGGCGGCGTGCGCAGCAGGTTCACATAGCCCATGCGTGCCTCCGCGATCGGGACGAAGCCCAGGTTGCGGCAGAGCTTCAGCGAGGGCAGGTTGGCGATCTGCACCTCGACGCGGGCGGCGCGGCCCTTGCGGCCCCATTCGTCGGCGACCCGTTCGATGAAGGCGGTACCCAGGCCCTTGGCCTGGCGCTCGGGCAGGAGCGCGAAATCGACGAAATAGACGCGCGCGCCTTCGTCGGCCTCGATCAATCTCCCGATCGGTGCGCCGTCGCTTTCGATGATCGAATAGGCCGCGTCGGGGAACTGGCCGCGATGGGTCATGGTCTGCGCGCGGTATTGAAAACCGATCATCGTATCGAGCGCTGCGTCGGGCAGGCCCGCTTGGCGCAGTTCCCTGCCGGCGTGGCTGCGGAACAGGGCGAAGAGGAACGCGTCGTCCTCGTCGCGTTCCGGGCGCATCGTGAGCGTGCCGTATTTCGTGTCGTAGCGGCGTTCCATCGAGGCACTTCACCATATGGAGAATTCGGTGGCGATAGGGCAGAGTCGCCCGGTAAGGCGTTCCTTCGGAGAGTTTGCATGGCCGAATTTCTCGAAATTCATCATTTCGAGCCGCTGGTCGGAAAAATCGTGCGGTTCAAGGGCACGCATTTCGCGATGCCGCTTGCGAAAATCATTCCCGGCCAGAAATTCGTCCCCGCGGCCAAGCGCGAACCGTTCATGCTGATCTTCCGCGCGCCCAAGGAACGAGAACATCTGGCCGAGGGCTTTTACGAATGCGCCTTCGAAGACGGCCCGACCTACGAGATCTACGTCTCGCCGGTTCACACGCCCGAACCGGAATGGCAGGATTATCAGGCGATTTTCAACTGACGCATCAGGAGACGCGACCGGCCTGCCGCAACGCGTCCGCCTCTTTCGCGTTCACCTTGCGCGCGTCCCAGCCGCCGCCGGGCAGATGCTCGATGAAGATGTAATCGTCGTCGCCCATCAGGCCCAGCGCCACATGCCGGTCGGGCAGGATCACGAACACCTCGTTGCCCAGATAGGCGACAACCTGGCCGTTCTGCGGCAGGGCCTGCGCGGCCCATGCCTTGAGCTGTGCGTAATAGGGCTCGCGCCGCCAGGCGTCGGGATAGTCCGGGTCGGCATTGGCGTTGAGCCGCCGCCCGTCCAGATCGAGCGACAGCACGATATGCGCCGTCCCGGGGCGCCATTCTTCGCCGAGCGCACCATCGATCAACCAGTAGCAGTGGAAATTGCGGCAGACCGGCGGGCGGGTCGCATGGATGCCGCAGCCCGTGTCCCGCACGCAATGGACGCACCATTGTCCCATCGGCTTGTCGAGCGGCGGGGCGGCGAGGACCTTGCAGCACAGCGTGCAGCCGTCGCAGCCGCGCGCCAGCGTAAACGGCCCGTTCGGGGTTTGAACCGTCGTTCCGCCCGGCATGGCGTTGTGCGTCAGTTCCGCGACGGGAAGATGCCTTGCAGCGCGATGCAGATATTCAGGGTCAGATAGGGCATGATGTTGGGGTGGGCCTGGCCGCCGCCCGTGTTGGTGATCGCGCCGGCATATTGGGTGCTGTTCGGCGCCGCGGAGCTGTACAGGCTGACGTTGAACCCGGAGCCCGTGCTGGACGTACCCGACGATTTGGCCAGCAGCGTGTTCGTCGCCGGCGCGCTGGCAGTGCCGGACGCCGAATTGCCGAACAAGGTGTGCGTGTGTTGTGCCATCGAACTGATATTGAGAAGGACGTTCTCTTCGCCGCCGGGCTGACCCAATATATAATTGCTGCTGAAGCTGATCGGAACCCGGCTGCGCAGGTCGGGCAATCCAAAATTGACCCGTCCGTCGCCGCCGAAGGTCGTGCCCAGCAACGAGAACAGCGGCTGGTTCTGGTTGATCGGCAGAAGCTGTCCGTTGCACTGCGCCCAGCCCTTGGGCGCGAAGTTGAACGAAAAGATTTCGATCTGGGCGAGAAACGGCGTCATTGGATCGCTTCCTGTTTCACGGGCGTGCGGGGAAAATGCCCTGCATCGCGATGCAGAAATTCAGTGTGAGAAAAGGCTGCATGTTGTCATGCGGCTGATTTCCGCCCTGTGTCGCGATGGCAATGGGCGAGAATTGCGTATTGGGAGCGCTGGTGCTGAGATAATTGCCCGTATAATTCACCGTCTTGCTGCCGGAAAAGGCATGCGCCAGCTGGTTCCCGCCCGACTGAGCCGTATTGCCCTGCGCGGTGGTCGCCATCAGATTGTGGTTGTGCGACGGCAGCTCGCTGTTGACCAGGGTGACTTGCGACGTGCCCGCCGTCTCTCCGACAAAGTATTGGCTGAGGCCGGCGCCCTGGCCCTGACTGACAGCGGCCATGCCCTGCAGGTTGGGCAGGCCGAAGGTCGATTTGCCGTCGCCGCCATAATTCGTGCCGAGCAGCGAGAACAGCGCCGTGTTCTGCGAGATCGGCAGCAATTGTCCCTGGCAGAAAGCCCAGCCCTTGGGCGGGAAATTGAAACCGAACATCGTGATCTGCGCGATGAAAGGCATTGACATGATCGGTATCCGTTCGCTGTGCCCGCGGACGCGGACGAAGAGTTTCCTCAGTTCGGCGAGGGAAAAATGCCAAACAACGAAATGCAGTAGGTCACCGCCAGGACCGGCTGTCGGTTTTCATGCGCCACACCCGTGCCGCTGCTGCCGATCGAACTGGTGGAGAGCTGAACCTGGTTCGCCCCGCTGAAGGGCAGATAGGCGAACGGTTCGGTCGTGCCGCCCACGCCCGATTGCTCGTTCGCAAGGACAACGCTGACGGAGGGCGTGTTCTGGTTGCCGGGTGCGTTCACCGTCGCCAGAAGGTGATTGTGCGAGGGAAGCTGGTTCGAGTTCAGGCTCACGCTCTCGGTGCCCGCAAACTGGCCGATACTGTAGTTCGAGAAACCGCCTCCCTGACCCATATGGATCGGCACACGACCCTGCAGGTCGGGCAACCCAAAGGTCGACTGCCCGTCGCCGCCATAGGTCGTCCCGATCAGATTGAAGAGGGTATCGTATTCCGAGATCGGCAAAAGCTGACCCGAACATGTCATCCAGCCGGCCGGCGCGAAATTGCCGGCGAACATCAGGATCTGTCCGACATATGGTTGAGACATGCAAATTCCTCCCCGGAGAGTCCCTTAACATCGCAAGATACGATTTACAATCGCCCCGCCTGCGCAAACATCTTCTCGCGATCAGCAGCCGCAAAGCGCACCCGGAAACTCAGTATACCCTTATGCAGGAATTCAATATTTGAACGCGCGCCGCGGGCGGCGGTTGCTTGTCCCCATCTACTCTTGCTGGTAGGCTGGCTGATCGCTCGGACAGGCGACTCGACGGCGTTCACGCAGATGAATCCGCCGGCGAGCAGCACATCGTGTGCACCGTCAGGGGGGCGTTGGGCATAGGGGTTTCTCATGAGTTCGACGCGCGACCGCAGCGGTTCATCGCTTTCCAATTTTGCCTTGCAGGATTTTGGCGTGCTGTCGCTCGCGACGCTGCGCAATTCCGCGGCCGTGCTGACGGGAGCCCCGGCGGGCGGCGCACCGTTCACCGCGGCGCCTGACTCCGCATCGCTGAGCCTGGGCCGCCTGCAGCCGTTCGAAACCACCAGCGAAACGCGGACGTCCGGCCATATCCAGTTCGGCAGCGTTGCGCGCCATGACGCCGACGGCGCTCTCGCCAAGACGGGCGCGACCCCTGTCGCAAGCCACGCCATCGATGCCGCGAGCTTCTCTGACCGGCATGTCTCGGTTTCCGATCACACCGGCTCGCTGGTCGCCACCTATTCCGGTTTCGCAACAGTCGTCCCGCCGGTTTCCGATGCCAATGCCTTCGTCCCGGCCGGCATGCAGTTCGGATCGTTCAACGCCTTGGGCGAACGCCTCGCGGCGGCCGATTTCGGCAATCGTCCGGACGCCGCCGCGCATGGCGACGGACATTTGTCCGCGCCGCCGTCCGGCGTGCCCGTCACGGGTCAGCTCTGGTACGGAGCCCAGGGGTCCGACGGCGGAACATCCAGCGGCTCGTCGGACAATCAGGTCGGCCACATCGATTCCGACACCGCCGGACGCGACGTCTCCGACGTCAGCAACCAGTTCAGCGATCCCGGCTTCCAGGCCATCGGCCTCGATACCGCCGCCGGCCTGTATTTCGCATTGTCGGGCGACGGCGTCCTGCGTTCCGGCCATATCACCAACGACACGGAGACGGGCGAGAACAGCCAGACCAGCCAGACTCTTTCGAACCAGGTCGGCGGCGAAATCCAGACCATCTTCAGCACCGACGAGGTCAATACCTTCGCGGTCGATCCGGTCCATCACATCATCTATCTGGACCTCTTCGGGCAGACCGACGACAACACCGCCATCATCAAGATCAGCTACAATCCCGTCACCGGCGTCATGACGTCGCCCTACAATTCATCGACCGGGGTGCTGACCGGCGGCAGCACGCTGATCTCGAACACCTCGACCGCCGGCACGCTGGTCGACGCCACCGCGATGCATTACGACATCGCCAGCGGCAAGCTCTATTACATCGACGACGATCTTACCTATTCTTCCAACGGCGGCACCAACGAAACCTGGCGTCAATCGGAAGGCATCTATGTCGTCGACACGACATCGGGAAGCCCCACCGCGACCCTGCTGAGCAGCCAGGTCCAGTTTCCGGTCGATGAGAGCAACGGCTACATGGCCGGCATGGCGGTCGATGCCGAGAAGGGTATCATCTATTTCACCACCAACGATGTCGGCTCGCACACCACCACCGTGTGGTGGATGCCGATCGCGGGCGGCACCGCGACGGCGATGACGATACCCGGCGGCGTCACGCTCCACTTTACCGGCTATTTCGGCAGCGGCAGCAACGCGATGACGATCGACGACAACAACCAGCAGCTCTACATCGCCGATAACGACAATAGTCATATCGTCCAGCTGACGCTCAGCACCGACGGCCATTCCTTTACCGGCGGCAACAGCAATTTCGAGGTCTTCGACAGCAATGCCAACAGCGCCTATACCGGCGCGCTGCTGTTCGACGATCTGCCGGTGCTGACCAACATCGTGGGCACGACCACCGAAACGGTGCAGGGCGGCGCCGCAGTCACGCAGCTCACGGCGACGCCGGCCATCAGCGATCACGACGACGCCAATATGGGCTACGCCCAGGTCATCATCACCAATGCGCAGGCGGGTGACATCCTGTCCGCGAACACCAGCGGCACGGCGATCACCGCATCGTACAACACCACGACCCACACGCTGACGCTGAGCGGCGACGATACTTTCGCGCACTACCAGCAGGTGCTCGATTCCGTACAGTTCCAGGACACCGGCACGGACAATTCGACCGGCAGCCATCCGACCCGGACCATCGACTGGGTGCTGAGCGACGGCACCACCATCTTCGATCAGACGACGTCGGATTCGAACGAGCAGGCGACCACCCTTGTCATCGACCGCGCGCCGACGCTGACCGCCGACAATTACGCGGTGGTGGAAAGCGCGACGTCTACGGGCACGCCCGGCACCGCCGGCACGGGGGTACTGGGCAACGACATCGACAAGGACGCCGACGCCATCACGGTGACCGCGGTGCAGGGCTCCGGCGCCAATGTCGGCAATTTCGTGACCGGGACATATGGCCAGCTGCAGCTGAACCACGACGGCAGCTATACCTACAACGCCAACAACACGTCCGTGATCGACGCGGCGGCGTTCGGCTCGCATCCGGTCGACACCTTCACCTACACGGTGAGCGACGGGCTCGGCGGCGTGACGACGACAACGGTGAGCTTCACCATCGACCGCGCGCCGACCGTCGCGGCGGACAATCCTGCGGGCGAGGCGCTGGAGAGCGGCTCGGCGATCATCGGCAATGTTCTGACCAACGACACCGACCATGACGGCGACGCGCTGACGGTGTCGGCGGTGAACGGCACGGGCAGCAATGTCGGCAATTTCGTCTCCGGGACCTACGGCCAGATCAAGATCAACTCGGACGGCAGCTACAGCTACAGCGCCAGCGATTTTACGGCGATCGACGCCGCCGCGACCGGTTCCCACCTGATCGACACGTTCACCTACACCGACAATGACGGCCATGGCGGCACGACGACGACGACCATCACGGTCACGGTCGACCGCGCGCCGACGGCTGTGTCCGACAGCTCGACCGGCGACGCGGTGGAGAGCGGCACCAACGCAACCGGAAACGTGCTGGGCAATGACAGCGACCGCGACGGCGACACGCTGGTGGTCTCGGCGGTGAACGGCGTGGGCGGCAATGTCGGCATTTCCGTCGCCGGCACTTACGGCCACGTCACCATCAATCCGGACGGCAGCTACACCTACAGCGCCGACGATATCGCGGTGATCGACGGGGCGGCGACCGGCTCGCACCTTACCGACACGTTCAATTATACGGCAAGCGACGGCTTCGGCGGCACGGCGATGTCCACGCTCACGGTCACGCTGGACCGCGCGCCGACGGTGGTGGGCGACAGCAACAGCACCGGCGAGAGCGGCAGCCTCAACGTCAACGCGGCCTCCGGCGTGCTCGCCAATGACAGCGACCGCGATGGCGATTCGCTCACGATTTCAGCGGTGTCGGGCTCGGGCGACAATGTCGGCACCTCGACCCCGACGACCTACGGCCACATCACACTGAACGCGGATGGCAGCTACGACTACACCGCCGACAACACCATGGCGATCGATGCCGCGCCGACCGGCTCGCATCCGGTGGACACCATTAGCTTCACGGTCAGCGACGGCTTCGGTGGCTTCACCAGCGAGACCCTGAGCATCACCCTCGACCGTCCGGCGGTGGCGGCCGCGGACGCCCTGTCCACCACCGAGGACGCCGATGCCGTAAACGGCAGCGGCAATCCCAACCTGCTCGCCAACGACATCGATAAGGACGGCGACGCGATCGTCATCACCGCGGTTAATGGCAGCGGCGTCAGCGTCGGCACCCAGATCACGCTGGCATCCGGCGCGCTGCTGACGGTCAACGCCAACGGTTCCTATGATTACAACCCGAACCATGCCTTCGATTACCTGCCGGGCGCGGGCTCGGGCGCCAGCAACACGACGGCGACCGATACCTTCACCTACACGGTCGACGGCGGCTCGACCGTGACGGTGACGATCACCATCAACGGCGTCGATTCCAACGACAAGCTGACCGGAACGATCGGCGACGATACGCTGCATGGCGGCATCGGCGACGACCAGATCACGCCGCTCTCCGGCACCGATCAGGTCTTCGGCGACAGCGGCAACGACTATATCGGCATGGGCGCCTATCTGACGGCGTCGGACCAGATCGACGGCGGCACGGGCACCGATCACGTCATCCTGAATGGCGACTACTCCGGCGGCGTGGTCTTCAACGCCACCACGATGGTCAATGTCGAATTCCTCAGCGTGACGGCGGGATTCAGCTACAATCTCACGATGGACAACGCCACGGTGGCGGCCGGGCAGACGCTGACCGTCCAGGCGGGAACGCTGGGCGCCGGTGACAGCCTGGTGTTCGACGGGTCCGCCGATGTCAGCGGCGGCAATTTCGTGATCACCGGCGGCGCCGGCAACGACACGATCACCGGCGGCAGCGGCGATGACGTGATCCACAGCGGCGGCGGCGCCGACACCGTTCACGGCGGCGGCGGCAACGACCTGATCGGCATGGGCGCCAATTTCACCGCAGCCGACCAGCTCGACGGCGGCAGCGGCACCGACGACCTAGTGCTGGACGGCGATTATTCGGGCGGTGTCGTCTTCGGCGCCGCGACGGTCACCAATATCGAGGCGTTCTCACTGGCGGCCGGCCACAGCTACAATCTCACCATCAACGACGCGACGGTCGCTGCGGGTCAGACGCTGATGGTGTTCGCCTCGACGCTGGGCGCCGGCGACAGCCTGGTGTTCGACGGCTCGGCCGACGTCACCGGCGGCAACTTCGCGATCGTCAGCGGCGCCGGCAACGACACGCTGACCGGCGGTCACGGCGACGACACGTTCCGTCCGGGTACCGGCAACGACACGATCCATGGCGGCGACGGCAACGACACGATCAGCATCGGTGCCGGCCTGACCGCCGCCGACCGGATCGATGGCGGCAACGGCCTCGATACGCTGGTCCTGAACGGCGATTATTCCGCGGGCGTCACGTTCGGCGCCACGACGGTGACCAATGTGGAGGTCATCTCCCTGATCGCCGGGCATGACTACAATCTGACCGCCAGCGACGGCACGGTCGCGCTGGGCGCCACGATGACGGTCAAGGCGACGGGGCTCGGCGCCGGCGATAGCCTGACCTTCGACGGTTCGGCGGATCAGGACGGCGGCAGCTTCATCATCAATGGCGGCGCCGGCAACGACACGCTGACCGGCGGATACGGCAACGACACGATCAGGGGCGGCAACGGCACCAACACGATCACTGGCGGCGGCGGCTCGGACACGCTGTATGGCGGGTCGGGCGCGGACCAGTTCGTCTATACCGGCGTCAGCGATTCCACGAGCACGGGCTTCGACAAGGTCCATGGCTACGACGCGCTGGCGGACACGTTCAAGCTCACCGGCGATGCGGTCAACGCGATAAACGCCACGATCACGGGCGGCCATTTGTCGACCACCACCATGGACACCGATCTCGCGACCGCTATCGGCGCGGTGCAGCTTGGCGCCCACGACGCGGTGCTGTTCGACCCGGACACCGGCAATCTGCATGGCCACATGTTCCTGATCGTCGACGCCAACGGCGTCGCCGGCTACCAGGCCGGCCAGGACTTCGTCATCGACATCACCGGCGCCACGAATATCGCGAGCCTTTCGACGGCAGACTTTGTCGGCTAGGCGCGCGTCGGCCTGTATGATCGGCTGGCGCGCGCGGCGGCTTTCCGCCGCCGCGTTGGTCCTGCTGCTGCTTTCGGCCTGCCGCGGCGCTGCGCCATCGGCGCCGCCGGCCGCGCCGGCGTTCGTTCCCGTCAGCGCCGAGGACCAGCTCTCGGCGATGCATCGCGGCATGAACGTCCTGGACGAGGATCCGCTTTGGGACGATCCCGCGGCGGCCCTGTTCCAGCCCCGCCATTTCGCGCGCCTGCGCGATGCCGGCTTCGACACGGTGCGGATCAACCTGCATCCTTTCGTTCATTCGGACGCATCGGGGCAGATCGACCCCACCTGGCTCGCGACGCTGGACGGCTTGGTGAAGGCCGCCCTCGACGACGGATTGACCGTCATTCTCGACGAGCACGATGACTCGCTCTGCGAGCGGGACGTGGCCGCCTGCGGGCCCAGATTGCGCGCCGTCTGGGAGCAGCTCGCCGGCCGCTACCGCCATGCCCCCAACCGCCTCTTGTTCGAGATCCTCAACGAGCCGCACGACCGGCTGACCGCCGCGGTCTGGAACGATATGCTGCGCGATCTGCTGGCGACCGTGCGCGCCACCAATCCGCAGCGCAATGTCGTGATCGGTCCGGCGGGATGGAATGCCGTCGACCAGCTCAAGACCCTCGACCTGCCGGCGGACGACCCGCACATCATCGTCACCGTGCATTACTACCGGCCGGTGCGCTTCACCCATCAGGGGGCACGCTGGGTCGCCGAGACCGCCAACCTCTCCGGCATCACCTGGGGCACCGACGCCGAAATGGCCCAACTGGTGAAGGATTTCGACGCCGTTAGGGCCTGGGCGGACGCGCAGCACCGGCCGATGCTCTTGGGTGAGTTCGGCGCCTACGACAAGGCCGACATGGCGTCGCGCGTGCGCTACATCTCCGCCGTCGCCCGCGTCGCCGAGGCGCACGGCTTTCCCTGGGCCTATTGGCAGTTCGATTCGGACTTCACCGCCTACGACATCCGGCGGGACGACTGGGTGCGGCCGATCCTGCAGGCGCTCGTGCCGCCTTGAATCCGCCGTGCGGCGCCCAATATCTCAGGCGTCGGCGGCTTGTCCGTGATAGGCTGCCGCGTCGAATTTCAAGGGGTTAATCCAGCATGTTCTCGTCAATCCTCAAACAGGCCGGGCGGCTGTCCGTCCTGGCGCTGGTGCTGATCGGCATTTCGGGCTGCGGCATCAATGCGGTTCCGACCCAGGACGAACAGGTCAAGGCGGCCTGGAGCCAGGTGCTGAACGAATACCAGCGCCGCACCGACCTCATTCCCAACCTGGTCGAGACGGTGAAGGGCTTCGCCCATCAGGAGCAGGCCGTGCTGGTCGGCGTGACCGAGGCGCGCGCCAAGGCGACGCAGATGGTGATCCCGCCCGACATCACCTCCAACCCGCAGGCCTTCCACCAGTTCGAGCAGAACCAGGCGCAGGTGAGCGGCGCGCTGGGCCGGCTGCTGGCGGTCAGCGAGCGCTATCCCGAGCTCAAATCGAACGAGAACTTCCTGGCGCTGCAGTCGCAGCTCGAGGGCACCGAGAACCGCATCGCCGTGGCGCGCAAGGACTACATCGACACCGTGCAGCAATACAACACGACGCTGCGCACGATCCCCAGCCGCTGGATCGCGGCGATCTTCTATCCCGATGCCAAGGTCAAGGAGACCTTCACGATCTCCGAAAAGGCGCAGGAAGCGCCGAAGGTATCGTTCTAGATGCTCGATCGCGTCTGGCTGAACCTCTGCTATGTGCTGGCGGGCATCGTCTCGCTCGCCTGGCTGACGCTCGGCCATGCCTATGCCGCGCCGCAGTTTCCCCCGCTCACCGGCCGCGTGGTCGATGAAGCGGGGATCCTGTCGGACGACACCAGGCGCGAACTCGACGGCATCCTCACCGGCGACGAGCAGCATTTCGGCGGACGGCAGGTCGTCGTCGTCACGCTGAAGTCGCTGCAGGGCCACGAGATCGAGGATTATGGCTATCAGCTCGGCCGCGCCTGGGGCATCGGGCAGAAGGGCAAGAACAACGGCGCGCTGATCATCGTCGCGCCGCAGGAGCACAAGGTCCGCATCGAGGTCGGTTACGGCCTCGAAGGCGATCTCACGGACGCCAGGAGCCGCGTCATCATCGACCAGTATATGCGGCCGGCGTTCAAGCAGGGCGACTACAATGGCGGCGTGCTGGCGGGCACCAAGGCGGTGCTGGCGACGCTCGGCAACAAGAATTTTGCCGTTCCCGATTACGACCAGATCGGCGACGACGAGGAGGCGCCGTCGGGCTGGTCGACCGCGCTGATCGTATTTCTTCTGATCTTCTTTTTCCTGGGCCGTTCGTGGTTCTGGCCGCTGCTTTTCCTCGGCGGGATGGGCGGCGGTCGCGGCGGCTGGGGTGGTGGTGGTTGGAGCGGCGGCGGTGGCGGAGGGTTCTCCGGCGGCGGCGGTTCATTCGGCGGCGGGGGCGCGTCGGGAAGTTGGTAGATGCGCTGCACGCCCTGAGTGAAGCCGACCGGCAGCGTGTCCGCACCGCGGTCGAGGACGCGCGCAAAGCGACCGCCGCGAAATTCGATTTCGTCGTCGTTCCGGCGAGCGAGCATTACGCGCTTTACCCGGTGGTGTGGAGCGCCGTGCTGTCGATCGCGCTGACCGGCGCATTGTCACTGTGGCGTCCGCATCTGACCATCGGCGCCGGCGTGATCGTCAACGCGGCGCTGTTCGCGCTGCTGAGCTTTCTGCTGGAGCTTTGGCCGGCGCGGATAAGGCTGGCGCCGCGCAAGGTGAAGCGCGCCGCGTCCAGCCGCATGGCGGGGCACCAGTTCGCCGCGCACCTGATCTCGCGCGACGCCGCGCACAATGGCGTGATGCTGTTCGTCTCGCTCGCCGAACATCACCTGGAGATCATCGCCGAACGCGACGCGCATGCCGCCGTCCCCGCCGGCACCTGGGACCACATCGTCTCCGACGCGACATCAGCCATGCGCCATCGCGGCGTGGCCGACGGCCTGGTCGGCGCAATATCCGCCTGTGGCCGGGCGCTCGGCACGGCGTTTCCAAAAGCCGCCGATTAGGCTTCCTCAAAAAGGGAGATTTTGTCGCATCTGCTTTGTTTGACATATAGTCAAATATATTGGACATATTATACATCCCGTACCCAGCGCGACGACCGCCCTTTGTGACAGGCTCGCGACGTTCATAACTGACTGAAAGTCATGCACAGGATTACGAGTGTTCCGCAGACATTTTTTACAGGAACGCGTTCACGTTCAGCTTGTCACTTCCGGAAAATCATGTCACTTATAGTGCCATGAGCGAATCGTTCCCCCAGATGTTGGAAGAGCGCCGCCGTCGTAGAGACGCGGAGCGCATGCGCTTGCAGAAGCGCATCGCTGAGCTGAGCCGCGAAGGGGAAGATGATGCGATAGCGGCGCGCGTCTACCAGGATGCCATGACAAGCCAAACGGCAACCGCAGTCGCAATCGCGAGCGACCCAGCAACGCCAAAGCCCGACGCCGTTGAGGCGTCGCCCTACAAGGTGGTTATGATGCCGCGTGCCTCTGTTGAGGCGCCCAAAGTGAAAGACATGATTCTCGCGGTGTTGCGAGACGCGTATCCGAACGGCCTCACCGCCGCCAACATCAAGGGCAAGGTCTACCTGCGCTTCAAAGAACAGATCAATTCGAACACGACGACCGTGACCTTGGGGCGCTTCTCAAAGGACGGCATCGTAAAAAACGACAGCCGCGTTTGGTTCTATGTGCCAGCGGCGCCGGCCCCGAACATCCCGCAATTGAACGGTACCGCCCACAAATTAGCGCCCGAGAGTTCATTATTGGAGGCCCTTGAATGAAAAAGCCCGGCTGCAACCGGGCTCCCCAAACATTTTCAGCGAACGGAACCCCGCAAGCCTTTTTGTAATAGGCCCATGGGGGGGATGTAGACAGCGCGTTCGGGTGGCCGCCCGGCGCGCTGTTTCATTATATGCATTTGTTTCGGTTTGTGAATCGGGAATATTTTCTCCGTTGACTTGACGTACCCAAAAATCAGAGTATGTTAGCAGGCATAAGGAGTTACCGTTATGTCCGCCCTCAACGCCAAGCACCTTCACGACGAAGCCGCCGCCTACGCTTTTGTCGAATCACAGCTTTGGGCCCATGGCCGCGTCTGCCCGCATTGTGGCGTCGTGGACCAGTCCGGCGCACTGAAGGGCGAGTCCACCCGGATCGGAACCTACAAGTGCTACGCGTGCCGCAAGCCCTTCACCGTGAAGGTCGGGACCATCTTCGAAGCCAGCCACATCAAGTTGCATATCTGGCTGCAGGCGATCTTCCTGCTTTCGAGCAGCAAGAAGGGCATTAGCAGCAACCAGCTCGCCCGCACTTTGGATATCACCCTCAAGAGCGCGTGGTTCATGGCGCATCGTATCCGCGAAGCGATGCGGGATGGCTCGATCGGCAATCTCGGCGGCAACGGCAAAGTCGTTGAAGCAGATGAAACTTACTATGGCCGCGTGAAAGAAGTCCGCGCCCTGCAACCGAACGGCAGGCCGTATACCAGCGCCAAGTATGCTCGTGAAAAGCGCGCCATCGTTTCGCTTGTAGAGCGTGGCGGCAAGGTCAAATCATTCCACGTCGAGAAGGCCAACAAGGCCACTGTGGCGCAAGTCGTTATGGCGAACATAGCGAAAGAGACCCGTCTGCACACCGACGAGTCGCACCTTTACAAGGGTGCGGATGGCGTTTTTCTCAGCCATGAAACCGTGAACCACGGTCGCGAAGAATACGTTCGCGGCGATGTCATGACCAACACCATTGAAAACTACTTCTCTGTTTTCAAGCGCGGCATGCGCGGCATTTACCAGCACTGCGATGAAAAGCACTTGCACCGCTATTTGAGCGAATACGATTTCCGCTATAACAACCGCGTTGCGTTGGGCGTGAACGATGATGCCCGTGCCCTTAGGGCGCTCGAAGGTGTTGTCGGAAAGCGCCTGACATATCGAACGATTGGTGGCACCGATGCCCGGCAGGAAGCCTAAGACTAAGAAGCCCAAGGGCTACGCCAAGCTAAGCCAGAAGCAAAAATTCATCGCGGCTGCGAAGCAGATGGAAGTCGATGAAACGGGCGATACGTTTAAACGAACGTTCAGGCATATAGCTACGCACAAGAAAACGGACTGATCGCAATGGCGCTGCGTGACATGCAGTGGCGTTCGGGGCTATGGCGGCTCTGGATCGTTCTAACGATAGCGTGGGCGGCTTTTGTGGTTCTATCTTCTTCGATAGAAGAGCGCCTTAAGGATCGCAAAGCGCCCGTCAGGCTCTCGACAAGCTACATGGAGGTAGAGTTTCCCAGCGATTTGAGCCCGGAAACGATGCGGAATGCCATCATAGCAAGGGTGAAGCAGGACAACGCAGAAAACCAGACGAAGCGCTTAGCCAGTCACGAAAGCCCTGAGGCTCAGGAACTTCTATTCCCGCTCTATGACCCACCCGAAGAAGCCCGCAAGGCAATGCTTGTCTACTATCCACCAGAAACAGCGGTTGAGATAATCGGGGGCGCGGTCAAATGGGCCGTGCTTCCGCCGCTTGCGGTCTTAGCGATTGCGTTCGTCATTGGTTGGATAGCGCGCGGGTTCTCACCAAAAACTGCTTAGGGTACGGCAACTATAATATGTCCAATATATTATACCAATTGTCTTGTATATCATACATATGAGGAGACTGAAGATGTCATTCCGGGAAAAAATGGCGTGGATTTCCCTGCTGGCCAACTTGGCAATCTACGGATTCTATTTTGCCGCGCTGGCCGCGGCGCTGGGACGGGGCGGGGCCGATGCCGCCCATTTCACGGATCTGCTCATCGGATCGGTGGTTCTGCTCGTCGTCGTGACCGTGGTGCTGAGCATCATCGTTGCGGCGTGGGCGCCGAAGGAGGCCCAGGCGGCCGAGGACGAGCGCGAGAAGCGGATCGCGCTCGAAGCATCGCATGCCGCCTATTTCGTCATTTCCGCCGGCGCGGTGATGGTGATCGCGGCGCTTTATTTCGGGATATCCGATTTTCTCGCCGTCAATGCGCTGTTCTTCGTCCTGGTCGCGGGCGAGCTGACCAAGAACGCCGCGCAAATCTTCCAATTCCGCCGGGGCGCCTGATGAGCGGCACCGCGATCCGCAACGAGATCCGCAAGCTGCGCTTCGAGCACGGCGAGATGACGCAGCAGGCGCTGGCGGAGCGCATCGGTCTCACCCGCCAGACCGTCAACGCGATCGAACAGGGCAAATATTCGCCCTCGCTCGAAGCCGCTTTCCGTATCGCCGCCGTGTTCGGCGTGCCGCTGGAACGCGTGTTCCACTATCATCCGGAAGGTGCGCGGCGCCCGGCGCCCTAGCCGGGCTCGCGGTACATCCAGGGCAGCATCAGGCCGACGGGCACGATCCACAGCGTCCCGGCCAGCGCATAGTAAAGCAGGCTCAACAGCCAATGCGCGTGCGGCAGCACATGCACGCCGACGCCCATGGCGAACAGCGCATAGATCGGCAGCCAGACCAGCGTTGCGATCGTGCCGATCAGCTTCTTGAGGCGGGGACGCATTCGACGCATGGACCTTAGGGCGGGGCGGGGCTATCAGGGCGGCGCATCCTAGCGCGCCCCGCACGGTGTTGCGATGACCACGACGATCCCGGCCGCCTCCTGGACCGCGCCCAACCGCCGCGCCGTGGGGTTCTGGCTGCTCGCGGTCGCGGCGATCATCGTCGCCATGGTGACGCTGGGCGGGCTGACACGGCTCACGGGCTCCGGCCTTTCGATCACCGAATGGGATCCGATCATGGGCGCGATCCCGCCGCTCGGCGACGCGGCGTGGCACGCGGCCTTTGCCAAATATCAATTGATCCCGCAATACCGGCTCGAGAACCACGGCATGAGCCTGGCGGATTTCAAGGGCATCTACTGGTGGGAGTGGACGCATCGCTTTCTCGGCCGGCTGCTGGGCGTCGTGTTCTTCGTGCCGTTCATCTGGTTCGCCTGGAGCGGCGCCATCGCGCGCCGCGAATGGCCGCGCATGGTGCTGCTGTTCATCCTGGGCGGACTGCAGGGTTTCGTCGGCTGGTGGATGGTAGAGAGCGGGCTGGAGACGCGCGTCTCGGTCTCGCAATATCGCCTGGCGCTTCACCTGGGCGTCGCGGTCCTCCTGCTTGGCGCGATCCTATGGATCGCATTGGAATACTTACGAACTCCTTCCCCCCCACGCATATGGGGGAGAGGGCAGGGTGAGGGGGTGTCGACATCTGTCGCGCTTCCAGCCCCGGCCCTCGGGTCCGAAGGAGAGGGAGTTCGTCTATATTCTTTCGCGCTTGTCGCGCTCATCTATCTCCAGATGCTTCTCGGCGCGCTGGTCGCGGGGCTCCATGCCGGGCTGGTCTACAACACCTGGCCGTCGATGGACGGCCGTGTGTTTCCGGAAGCGCCATTCGCCGTCGCGCCGTGGTGGCGGAATTTTTTCGAGAATCCAGGACTGGCGCAGTTCGATCATCGCATCGGCGCCTATGTCGTTTTTCTTGCCGCGATGGCAATCGCGTTTCGCACGCGTGGCGCGCGCCCGAGCGCGCAATCGGTGAACGCGGCCGGACTCGTCGCCGGCCTGACCCTGTTTCAGGTCGTCCTTGGAATCGTGACGCTGGTCAGCCAGGCGCCGCTGACGCTCGCGGCGCTGCACCAGCTGACCGCCGCGCTGCTGTTGTGCGCGGCGGTCTGGCTGGCGTTCGAAGCGCGCTACGCCGCGAGGCCCTGATCGAGATCGGCGATGATGTCAGCGACATCCTCGATGCCGACGGAGAGCCGCACCACGTCGTCGCCGGCGCCGGCCGCCTGGCGCGCCTCCGGTTCGAGCTGGCGATGGGTGGTGGAGGCCGGATGGATGATCAGGCTGCGCGTGTCGCCGATATTGGCCAGATGGCTGAAGAGCTTCACGCTGTTGACCAGCGCCTTGCCGGCCTCATAGCCGCCCTTGACCCCGAACGTGAACACCGCGCCGGCGCCCTTGGGGCAATAGGTGCGGTGCAGGCCGTAGCTCGCATCGGTTTCGAGGCCGGCATAATTCACCCAGGCGACCTTGGGGTTGGACTGTAGCCACTTCGCCACGGCCAGCGCATTGTCGCAGTGCCGCTGCATGCGCAGCGGCAGGGTCTCGATGCCGGTCAGGATCAGGAACGCGTTCATCGGCGCTAGCGCGGGCCCCAGATCGCGCAACGCCAGCACGCGGCAGGCGATGGCATAGGCCATGTCGCCGAAGGTCTCCCACAATTTCATGCCGTGATA
>JAATGL010000159.1 GCA_015654705.1 Alphaproteobacteria bacterium
AGGCGTCGAACTTGCCGCGCTCCAGGGTCTGGATCAGCTCCACCAGCCGCTTGAAATTGAAATTCGCAGTCGGATCGGCGCCGGGATAGCGCCACCAGGCCGTATGGATGCCGACGGGGCGCATGAAGGCGCCGAGATGGAGCTGGCGGGATGCGGTCATGGAACGGTTCTCCGGCCGGCTTCAGTGCAGTCGATCGACGCAACTGCCGCCGCCGCGCTCGCAGCAGCATCGCACGGAAAGGGCGGGATCGAAGCCGCCCGCCGCGAGCTGCCCGGCGAGGCAGGTCTGGTAATGCATCAGCGCGCCGCATTCGCGGGAGCAGCGGCGAGAGGGTTCGGATAGTTCCATTCCGTCACGGCGCGTCGCAATAGAGCGGTCGTCCGGCCAGCTTTCTCCATGGAAGGAAAAGAACCCCGCAATCCTGTGCCAAAGCGCGGCCGGATCGCGCCGATGTGTCAATGCGACCGCCACCTCGGCCTCCTATAGCGGCGGGAGGAAGGCGAGCGCACGCACCTCGATGCTTTCGCGGGGCAGGGGATGGGGCGGGGTGGCCGGATCGTCGAACGCGGTATGGGCGGTGAAACGCGCCTTCGCCCCTTCGTCGGAGTCGAAGCATTTTATGAGAACCGCTTCGTCGGTCCGCATCTTCGGAAAATAATACCAGCGGTGTTCGGGGTTGTAGCTGACGCTGTAGGTCTCCCCGACCTTGTCGGGATAGATGAGGTCGCTGGCGATAAGGTCCTCGTCTCGGATGGTTCGCGCATCGCACAAGGCGAGGGGCGCGTCTTCCAGCGGTCCGGTGATCGGCCGCCAGACATTGACTTCAAGGAAGCGGTGCCTGAGCCGTTCCTCGGCTTCCGCCGGATCCAGATGATCGCGCACGCGGCGCCGGCCGGACGCGGCCGTATAGTCGTTATGGACGCGCCGCACCGGCTCGCGCATGCCTTTCACGCCGGCTTGAAATTTCGGAACCGACCGGATGGTGTGATCGAAGATGACGATCTTCTCGGCGCCCGTCGCCGATTTGAGAAGCTGCTCGATCTCCGGATAATACACGTCTGCAATCTGCCGTTCGTCGTAGAAGTCGGTGACGGCCGTCGCGTGGGGTTGAATCTGGAATCCCTGTTCGTCCAGCGACGGGTTCTCGACGCGGCCATCGCGGATCACGATGCCCGGGACGGTGTTCACCTCGCCATAGCGTTCCGGCACGCCGGGCGGCGGCGCGAAGGTATAGGTGTAAGGCTTGCGCTCGGTGCGGAAGAGATAGTTGAGCGTCGCGCGAATGTCGGCGGGTTCGGAACGACGGACGGCACCGGACTGGCTCATGGCCTTGCTCCTGCTGGAACGCGCGCTTACTATACTAACTTGGTAGTCATTCGGCAAAGGACTTTCGCATGGGCACGTCACGATTTCGCACCGCACTCATTGTCGGCGCCGGCGAGGGCCTCAGCGCTGCTCTGGCTCGACGCTTTGTACGAGAAGAATTGAAGGTGGCGATTAGCGCCCGAAATGTATCCAAGCTGAAGGCGCTCGTTGCCGAGACCGGAGTCCTGGCCATCGAAGGCGACGCCAGCCGGCCCGACGAAGTGCGCCGGTTGTTCGCTGAAGTAGAGGAAGAATATGGCGCCCCCGACGTCGTTGTGTACAACGCCAGCGGGCGCGTTCGCGGCCCCTTTGTCGAACTGGATCCGGTCGCCGTAGCGGAGAGCCTGGCGATCACAGCTTACGGCGGATTCCTGGTGGCGCAGGAGGCGGCCCGCGCAATGATGCCGAAGGGCGCAGGCGCCATTCTCTTCACCGGCGCTTCGGCCAGCGTCAAGGGCTATCCCCAATCCGCTCCGTTCGCGATGGGGAAATTCGCGCTTCGCGGCCTCGCGCAAAGTGTTGCGCGGGAGTTGGCGCCCAAGGGCATCCACGTTGCGCATTTCGTGATCGATGGCGGGATCCGCAGCGCCTCGCGGATCGATCCCGCCGACGCGCCGGACTCATTCCTGTCGCCGGACGCCATTGCGGATAGCTATTGGCACCTGCTGAACCAGGACCGCAGCGCCTGGACCTGGGAGGTCGAATTGCGCCCCTGGGTGGAACGCTTTTGACCGTCATTTGCGGTGGCGAAATCTGCCCTCGACGACAGCCATACGCGCAATAAGCAATGACGGGACGGCGCCGCTGGTCGAGCGCTTTGCGTAGCGGGCGAATAGCGCGCGAGTTTCGTTGCCGAAGTCCTCGCGAGCGCCGATGGCGAGTATCATGTTCGCCTATCTGAAAAAGCTGGTGCCCGATCCCACGCCGCGCGCGACCTGGGGGTACCCGGACTTGAAAACCCGCGATCATGGAGAGCGGTAGGCAGCAACCATTGCCAAAGAAATGGCGGCGCCTGGCTTCAAAGATCCGGCACCGCCAGAGCTTTTGCTGCGTTATGCCGGTATGCCGTCGACCGTGATCCGGGCCTTTCATTATCATGCCGCGCAGCGGCGGCTCGAGATTCTGTTCCGGACGGGACGTCGCTACAGCTATGACAACGTCCCGCCAGACACATTCGAGGCCATGAAGGCAGCCTTTTCGAAAGGCGCGTTTTTCAACGCGCATATTCGCGACAAATACCGCTATGTGCGGGACGCGTGAATACGGAGGGAAGGTCAGTATTTCTCAGGCTTCTTCGCTTCTCCGGTCTTGACCTTTTTCTCCGCGTCGACGACGGCCGGGGTCTCCGCGGTGGGCGTATCGCTCTCGCGGGCCTTGGGCGCCCCGATCGTGCCGGCGGAATAGGAGAGCGGATCGCTGGTCGGAAAGGAGTCCTGCAACTCCTTGTCCAGCTTGTCCTCCCTGGTCTTTGCCGGCGCGTCGGTACTGAGATGCTCTTTCTTGGATATTGTCATGCAAACTCCTTTGTGGTCGTTTCGTCGCTATGCTCTGCGGAACAAATGCCGTTCGATAATTGAGCGCCGTCCATCCTATTCGGCCGCGTTTCGCTGCAGCGCCATGCCGGCTGCCGGCAACGCCGGCGGCGTTCGATCGGACGCTGCCGCATTTGCGGTACCGACCGCGAGCTCGCCGCGCTGGCGCGGCAGTGAGCCGGGAAATTCCTTTTGCAGATAGGCGATCAGCTTCTCGCGCACCTCGCAGCGCAGATCCCAGGCGACGGAGGAATTGCGGGCGCTGACCAGCGCTCGCAGTTCGATCACATTGTCCTTGGCGTCGCTTACCTGCAGATTGACCACCTGGCCGTCCCACAATTTGGATTGTTTGGCGATCTCCTCGAGCTTGGATCGCACGCGGTCCACCGGGACCGTGTAGTCGGTATAGACGAAGACCGTTCCGATCAGCGCGGCCGAGGTGCGGGTCCAGTTCTGGAACGGCTTGTCGAAGAAATAGCTGAGCGGCACAACCATGCGCCGCCAGTCCCAGAGCTTCATCACCACATAGGTGGAAGTAATCTCCTCGACCGTGCCCCACTCACCCTCGACGATCAGCACGTCGTCGAGCCGGATCGGCTGGGTGATGGCGATCTGCATTCCGGCGACCAGATTTCCCAGCATCGGCCGCGCGGCCAGGCCGGCCGCGATGCCCGCCACGCCGGCGGAGGCGAACAGGCTGATCCCGAACTGGCGCACCGAATCGAACGACATCAGCGCGAAACCGGCGGTCAACACGATCAGCACGGTGTCGATGGCGCGCTTGAAGACGCGCACCTGCGTCACCGCCTTGCGCGCCGAAAGATTGTCGTCGACGTCGAGCTTGAAACGGTTGGTGTAGCGGTCCAGCGTCATGTTGACGCCGACGATGGCGAGCCAACCCAGGAAGACCACGAAGGCCGCCAGCAGAAAGCGATGCGCCGAATCGGCGATCTGCGGGGCGACGGGCGCCAGGGGCAGCACGCTGCCCAGCGCCATCATGATGAAAGCATATTGGGTGATGGCGCGGGTCCGCTGCATCAGCATGTGCAGAATCGGGTGATGCTGCCCGAAGAACCGTTGCAGCAGGGCAAAGAGAATGCTGTGGATGATCAGCGCCGCAGCGATGCCGGCGGCAACCAGTCCCGCCACGACAGCCCATGACGGTGCCAGCAGGAAAATATCGACGATGGCCTTGTGCATGGTCATGGGCGCGCGCGAGCCCTTTCGGTTCCCTGGTTATAAAGCCTGAAAATCCAAGGGGTTCCGCCGCGAGGCGCGGAACTTTTTGACCTGCCTTCGCGTTGCTTTAGCCTGTCGGAGTTCTTTCAAGACCAGTCATAGGGTGCCGTTTCCGTGTCCACGCCTCGGATCAGCGATCTCGGGACGATGCCGGCGGAGCAGCGAAGCGCTGCCGTCGAGCATGCCGCCGTTCTCGGCTTCAGCCATGTCGCGGTCGATGACCCTGCGGCGGCCGCGCCGCTTGCCGAAAAGGCAGACGCCTTGACGCTGGGCATGGTGGCCAATCTCGATCTGTCGCAGGTCGCTCTGGATCACCCGATGGTCCTGGCCCATCCCAACTGGTTCGCGGTGCGCCGTGGCGGCGCGGAAGGCAAAACCGTCGATCCGCGGCGCCGCGACCGTGGCGAAGGGCTGGCGCTGGTCCGCTTCTATGAAAATCCAGACCATTTTGTCGGCTGGTGGAGCGAGATCCTGGCGAGCGCGCTGGCGGGGCATGTGCGCGGCTTCCGCTTTCGCAATCCGCAGCGCGCGCCCGGCGCGGCCTGGCGGGACATCCTCGCGCGCGCCCGTGCAAAAGCGCCCGAGGCGATCTTCATCGCCGACACCACCGGCCTGACGCGGGGCGATCTCGCACAGCTCGCCGGATGCGGCTTCGATTTTTGTCTATCCTCCCTGCCGTGGTGGGACCTGCGTTCTTCCTGGCTGGTGGAGGAATACGAGGCGGCGATGCGCGTGGCGCCGCCGCTGGCGCTGGTCGAGGCGGAGGGAAAACTCGTGCCCGCAACCTGCCAGGCGCGCCGCGCGCGGCTGGCGCTCGCCGCCCTCACGGGAACGGGCCTGATGATGCCGTCGCGTTTCATGGATGCCCCCCTCGAAGACGGCCACCAATTCGATTCCGACATCCGGATCGTGAATGCTTTGGTCGCATCGGAGGCGATCGTCGCTGCGCCGGGGGCCTTACGAAGCCTTTCCGGTCCCGGCGCACCGATCAACATCCTGCTGCGCGCGGATACGGCGGACATGCGCGCCGCACGGCACGGGCTGGTGGCGCTGATCAATCCCGATCTCCATGCCGCAGCGACGCTGGATCAGGACATGGTCGATGCGGCTTTGGGCGAATGGAATGTTTCCGCGGCGCCTGTCCTGTTCGATGCGGCCGGCGATCGTCTGGCGCCGGGCGAGGTGCGTCTGCTTCATGCGGAACGCCGCAAGCCGGCGCGCGCTGCCGCGCAGGCGCCGCAGCGCGACGCCGAGGCAGCCGCCGCGCAGCCGCGCATCGTCATCGCCAATATAACGCCGGCGGTCGATGGCGGGGTGTTCGCCGTCAAGCGCATCGTCGGAGAAACCGTGACGGTCGAGGCGGATATCTTCACCGACGGTCATCCGCTGATTGCGGCCGAACTCCTGTTCCGCGCCGAGGACGAGGACGCTTGGCAGCGCGTTGCGATGCATCCGCTGGTCAACGATCGCTGGACAGCGGTGCTGCCGCTGCGCCGCGTCGGCCGCCACCGTTTCGCCATCGAGGCATGGCTCGACCAGTATGGCGGCTTCGTGCGCGATCTGACCAAGAAGCGCGACGCGGGGCGCGATATCGCGCTTGACCTGCAGGAGGGCGCCGCCGCGATCGATCTCGCGGCCACGCATGCAAACGGCACGCTGCACACCCCGCTGGCCGCCGTCAAAACGGCTTTCGCGACACTCAATGAGAGCGACAGGGCGGTGATCCTGCTGGCGCCGGAAACCGTCGAAGCGATGCGCCATGCGGATGCACGGGCCTTTCGCGTGCAAAGCGAGGTCCATGCGATCGAGTCCGACCGGCCGTCCGCGCGCTTTGCAAGCTGGTACGAATTGTTTCCCCGTTCACAAACCGATGACGCCGCGCGTCACGGCACCTTCGCCGGTGTCGTCGCCCGCCTGCCGGCGATCCAGGCGATGGGCTTCGACGTGCTCTACCTGCCGCCGATCCATCCCATAGGGAAAAAGAACCGCAAGGGCCGCAACAACGCGCTGACCGCGGCGCCGGACGATCCGGGCAGCGTCTATGCCATCGGTTCGGAGGCCGGCGGCCATGACGCCGTTCACCCGCAACTGGGCACGCTCGACGATTTTCGCGCGTTGGTTTCCGCCGCGCGGGCACACGGCATGCAAGTGGCGCTCGATTTCGCGGTGCAATGTTCGCCCGATCATCCCTGGCTCGCGCAGCACCCCGGCTGGTTCGACTGGCGCGCCGACGGCTCGATCAAATACGCGGAAAATCCGCCCAAGCTTTACGAAGACATCGTCAATGTCGATTTCTATGCCGGGGATGCCGTGCCGGGCCTCTGGCTGGCGCTGCGCGACATCGTGCTTTACTGGGCGGAGCAGGGCGTGCGCATCTTCCGTGTCGACAATCCGCACACCAAGCCGTTCGCGTTCTGGCAATGGCTGATCGCCGACGTCCGCGCCGCCGATCCGGATATCCTCTTCCTGGCCGAGGCGTTCACGCGGCCCAAGATCATGTACCATCTGGCCAAACTCGGCTTTTCCCAGTCCTACACATATTTCACCTGGCGCAACACGAAGGACGAACTCACCGAATATTTGCGCGAGCTGACGGTGCCGCCGGTGTCCGATTTCTTCCGTCCGCTTTTCTTCGCCAACACGCCCGACATCAATCCCGTCTTTCTGCAGCAATCGGGCAGGGCGGGCTTTTTGATCCGCGCCGCGCTCGCCGCGACGCTGTCCGGCCTGTGGGGCATCTATTCCGGCTTCGAATTGTGCGAGGCGGCGGCGCTCCCAGGACGCGAGGAATATCTGGACTCGGAGAAATACGCGATCAAGCCGCGCGACTGGAACGCGCCGGGCAACATCATCGCGGAGATCGCGCAGCTCAACGCCCTGCGCAAATCCGAGCCCGCGCTGCAGACCCATCTGGGCCTGACGTTCTACAACGCCTTCAATCCCAACATCCTCTACTTCGCCAAGCATGCGCCCGGTGACTCGAGCCGCATCCTGGTGGCGATCAGCCTCGATTCCCACGCAGCCCAGGACGCCGATTTCGAGATTCCGCTCTGGGAGTGGGGCATCGCGGACAATGGTGCGCTGGCGGTCGAGGATTTGCTGAGCGGTGCGCGCTTCGTCTGGCAAGGCAAGATCCAGCACATCCATCTCGCGCCCGATGCGCCGTACCGCATCTGGCGCATCTCGCCCGCGGCGGAGACATGACATGAACATCCGGCCCGATCCGCAACCGGCTTCCAGCGAAAATGCGCAGGCCTCGCCCACCGACCCGCACTGGTACAAGGACGCGGTGATCTACCAGCTTCATGTGAAGTCGTTCTTCGATTCCAACAATGACGGCGTCGGCGATTTTCCGGGACTGATCAGTCGCCTCGACTACCTGGCCGAATTGGGCGTCAACGCGGTCTGGCTGCTGCCGTTCTATCCCTCGCCGCGCCGCGACGACGGCTACGACATCGCCGATTATCGCGGCGTTCATCCCGAATACGGCACGATCGACGACGTGCGCCGCTTCATCGAGGCCGCGCACGGAAAGGGCATCCGCGTCATCACCGAACTGGTGCTCAACCACACCTCGGACCAGCATTCCTGGTTCCAGCGCGCCCGCCATGCCCCGCCGGGATCGCCGGAGCGCGACTATTACGTCTGGTCGAACACCGACAAGGCCTATGCCGGGACGCGCATCATCTTCCTCGACACCGAGAAATCGAACTGGACCTGGGACGACGAGGCCAAGGCCTATTACTGGCACCGCTTCTATTCGCATCAGCCGGATCTGAATTTCGACAATCCGGCGGTGTTCGAGGAAGCGCTCGCCGTCATGCGCTACTGGCTCGACATGGGCGTCGACGGGCTGCGCCTCGATGCGGTGCCCTACCTGATCGAGCGCGAAGGCACCAACAACGAGAACCTTCCCGAGACCCACGCGATCCTCAAGCGCATCCGCGCCGAGGTGGACGCGCACTATCCCGACCGCATGCTGCTGGCCGAGGCCAATCAATGGCCGGAGGACGTCCAGCAATATTTCGGCGACAATGGCGACGAATGCCACATGCTGTTCCACTTCCCGCTGATGCCGCGCATGTACATGGCGATCGCGCAGGAGGACCGCTTTCCGGTCACCGACATCATGCGCCAGACGCCGGACGCGCCGGAGGGCTGCCAATGGGCGACGTTCCTGCGCAACCATGACGAATTAACGCTGGAGATGGTCACCGACAAGGAGCGCGACTATCTGTGGAAGACCTATGCGTCGGACCGGCGCGCGCGCCTGAACCTCGGCATCCGCCGCAGGCTGGCGCCGCTCCTGGAACGTGACCGCCGCCGCATCGAATTGATGAACTCGCTGCTGCTCACCATCATGGGCACGCCGATCCTCTATTACGGCGACGAG
>JAATGL010000211.1 GCA_015654705.1 Alphaproteobacteria bacterium
GCGGCGACGCGCAGGCGGCCGCGCTCATCCTTGCAGGCATTGGGATATTTCTGCGCCTTTTCGATATCCTTGACCGTGATCAGGCCGACGCAGCGATAGGCGTCGTCGACCACGATGATCTTCTCGATGCGGTGCTGGTGCAGCAGCCGCTTGGCTTCCTCGGCGCCGACACCTTCGCGCACGGTGACGAGCCGGTCCTTGGTCATGAGTTCGGCGACGGGCTGGCGCGTGTCGCTGGCGAAGCGCACGTCGCGATTGGTCAGGATGCC
Source organism: Alphaproteobacteria bacterium (assembly GCA_015654705.1). Taxonomy (GTDB): domain Bacteria; phylum Pseudomonadota; class Alphaproteobacteria; order Micropepsales; family Micropepsaceae; genus Rhizomicrobium. The sequence continues at coordinate 270 of JAATGL010000211.1, forward strand.
GACGAGCTTTCCCACGCCCTTGCCGTTGGCGCCCTCGACCACCGGGATGCCGGAAATGCGATAGCGCTCCATCAGCGCCAGCGCGTCGGCCAGCGTCGCATTGGGCGCGATCGTCACCGGGTTTACCACCATGCCGCTTTCGAATTTCTTGACGCGGCGGACCTGCTCGGCCTGCTCCTCGATGGTCAAATTCTTATGGATCACGCCCATGCCGCCGGCCTGCGCCATGGCGATGGCGAGGCCCGCCTCGGTCACCGTGTCCATGGCGGCCGAAATCAGCGGGATGCCCAGTTCGACCGTCTTGGTGAGGTGGGTACGGGTATCGACCTGGCCGGGAAGGACTTCGGAGGCGGCCGGCACCAGAAGCACATCGTCGAAGGTCAGGGCTTCGCGGATGGTCATGGGCGATACTCCGTTTCTAGGAGCGCCGAGCCTTTACCAGCGCGGCCTTCGATTCGCAAGGACCGGAACGGTCCATTGGACGAGATAGTCATTTCTGAATTCGGTTTTCCCGCCCCACGCGCGTTCGATTCGACCGATAATGGGGCAGCGTGTTAAGCCATAAGCAGGGCGGGCAAGGACGCACGCTCAAAAAACGGGGAACAATCCATGCGAACGGCACTGATATTGGGCCTGGCGGCGCTTTTGGCGACCACGGGTTCCGCACTGGCGAAAACCAAAACCACGGTCATCAGCCTCAACGGCCAATGCGATGTCCTGACGGCCCATGTGAACAAAAATTTAGTCTACGGAACCGATTCGGCGCAGTGCAACGGCGCCTATGGCGGAGGCATCATCGGCAAGGTCAAGGGTTTCGGCAACGCGGCGATCATCGGCGCGCAGACCTCCCTAGCGCCCGGCAGCCAGTTCGTGTTCGAGCTGCAATATCCTTTCGTGACCGGCGGATCGTGGGCCTATTTCGTAACCAATGACGGCCAGTCGATGACCGAACTGAGTCACGGCACCTACACCGTCGAAGGGACGCCCGTTCACGGCCCGCGCGGCACGAAATCGGTCTTCGCGCTTCACTGAAACGGGCGGGATTTCCAAGCCTTGGCTTTTGATTGGCGGCGGGTGTAAAACCGCCGCCAATTCTGTATTTTGGAACTTCCTTCCCAGCCTGTGCGTTACAGTCAGAGGCGAGCCGGGCGCCTAAACCCCTACGATAGGAGCGAGCTTACATGTCCAAGAGATTTCAACTGATAATGAGTGCGGCTGTGCTGGGAGCGTTCGCGCTCGCGGCTCCGGCCAACGCGGCGCCGCATGGCATCAAGGTCGGCACGCTGACCTGCAACGTGGCCAGCGGATGGGGCTTTGTGTTCGGCTCATCCAAGGATCTGCACTGCGTCTTCCGCGGCAACAACCGTCATGCCGACCACTATACCGGTTCCATCTCCAAATTCGGCGTCGACATCGGCTACACCGAAGGCGGCGTCCTGGTCTGGGGCGTCGTTGCGCCCTCGTCCGATGTGCGCCCCGGCGCGCTGGAAGGCGATTATGCCGGAGCCTCGGCCCAGGCGACGGTCGGCGTCGGCGTCGGCGCCAACGCCCTGGTCGGCGGCCTCGACAAGTCGATCGCGTTGCAGCCGCTCAGCGTCGAAGGCAATACCGGCCTGAACGTTGCGGCCGGCATCGGCTCGATCAGCCTGCACGCGGCACCGTAATTCTCCAATAATGGTGGTGACGATGGAGGCCTCGCCGGAAACGGCGGGGCTTTCGTCGTCATGGGCCGCGAAATCCGGTCGCCACGAGGTAAAGTTCTACCGATTCGGCGCGGCTTGCCGGCGGCTTGACGTGTTTGACCTCGCGGAAGAGTTTCTTGACCCGCGCCAGCAAGTCGCCGGTCGCGCCGCCCTGGAACACCTTCCCGATAAAGACGCCGCCCTGTTTCAGCACGTCCTCGGCCACGTCGAGCGCCGCCTCGAACAGCGCCACCGTGCGCAGGTGATCGGTGGCGCGGTGCCCTGTCGTGGCCGCCGCCATGTCGGTCAAGACGACATCCGCCGGACCGCCCAGCGCCGCCTTGAGCAGCGCCGGCGTGTTGCCGTCCAGCAGGTCGCATTGCAGGACCGTGACGCCGGCCAGCGGCTCGATCTCCAGGATGTCGGCGGCGACCACCCGGCCCGTTGCGCCCACGCGGCTGACGGCGACCTGGCTCCAGCCGCCCGGCGCCGCGCCCAGATCCAGGATTCGCGCCCCCTTCTTCAGGAAGCGGTATTTGGTGTCCAGCTCGATCAGCTTGAACGCCGCGCGCGAGCGGTAGCCCTCCTTGCGCGCCGCGGCCACATAGGGATCGTTGAGCTGGCGCTCCAGCCAGCGGTTCGACGACGCCTTGCGCGCCCGGGTCGTCTTGACCCGCACGCGCACGGCGCCGCGGCCGGACCCGTCGGGGGGACGCGGGCTCATGCGTCCGCATCCCGCAGCAATTCGCGCAACATGCCCTCGCGCAGACCCCGGTCGGCGACACGCAGCTGGGCACAGGGCCACAGCGCGTGGATCGCGGCGAAGATCGCACAGCCCGGCAGGACCAGGTCGGCGCGGTCCGGCCCGATGGACCCGATGCGCGCGCGGCCCGCGTGATCGAGCGCGATCAGCCGGTCGACGACGCGCAGGATGTCCGCGCAATCGTGCCAACTCGCATCGACGCGGGCGCGCACATAATGGTCCAGCCCCAGCGCCACCGCCGCCAGCGTCGTCACCGTGCCCGAGGTTCCGAGCAGGTGATGCGCCTCGCGGCCGAAGGGGCAGACGGCATCCATCGCCGCGCGCACCTCGGCGAAACGGCCGATCATGCAGGCGCGCATCGCGTCGAAACTGGCGCCGTCCATCGCCAGGTTGGCGATATCCTCCGCCAGCGTCACCACGCCGACCGGCACCGACGCCGAATGGACGATGGCGGGAACGCGGTCCTCGCAGCGCATCCAGATGATCTCGGTCGAGCCGCCGCCGATGTCGAACACCAGCGCACCCTCAAAATCCGCACCGATCAGCGGCGCGCAGCCGATCGCGGCAAGCCGCGCCTCCTCGTCGGAACTCACGATCTCCAGCGCGATGCCGGCCTCCTCCCGGGCGCGCGCGACCAGCACCTGCGCGTTGCTCGCGGCGCGCGCCGCCGCCGTCGCGATGGCGCGCACATGCGTTGCGCCGCTGGCGCGGATATGCTCGGCGCAGATCTTCAGCGCCGACAGGGTGCGCGCGATCGCCGCATCGGAAAGCCGGCCGCTCTGCGCCACGCCCTCGCCCAGCCTGACGATGCGCGAGAAGGAATCGATGATGCGGAATTCGCTGGCGCGTCCCGGCTGCGCGATCAGCAACCGGCAATTGTTGCTGCCGAGGTCGAGCACCGCCAGCACCGGCGCGCGCGCCTGCGCGGGCCGGAACCCCTTTCGCCATTTTGCCTGTCTGGACAGGATGTTCCCTCGGTCGTTCCCGGACCGGAGGGTAGCACGAAGGACGGCGGCTTGGGTCAACTCCATGGCATCCCCACAGAACCGATGTGCAGAATACATATTTTCGCGAGGTATCCCGGCAAGGGTACCGCTCCCGCCGGGGCACCGGCAAAAGCCAGGCAAAAGCTGCGCCGGTCCATGGCGGCCTCCGTGATTTCGTAGCTGTGGGGATTTGGCGGATATGGCGTTTCGACCGACTCGGTTCAAGGGGGGTGGTGTCCCAAATTTGGACACTATCCAGGGCTGTTCCCGGAAAATGCGCCGCCTCACGCCCCTCGTTTCAGATTTCCCGCACGCCGAAGCAAAACGACATCGCACGCAGCTGGTGATGCGCCATCGCCCGCAAGGTGCGCGCGATCGGCAGGTCGATGCCATCCACCGCCCTGAGCAAATTGAGAAAATGCAATCGGTTGGAGTGCTGGATCACGTCGAAACACTCCTCGAAGCCGGAATATCCCGCGTTGCGCATCAGCCGGTAGAAAATGCCCTTGCAAAGACGCGGATAGAGCTGATTCCCGATCATCAAAAAATTGAGGCTGACGCCGCCGGCGTTCTTTTCGATTTTCGGAATCCACGAGCGCTCGGAACTTACCGATCCCGGAAAATCCTGCTCGATGTCCAGACGCGTCGACTGGATGGTCCCCGCCAGCGCCATGCTGAAGGCCTGCGGGCGCGGCACGGCGAACCCCCAGGCGAGGAAAAAATCATAGGAATCGAATTCGGCGTAATGAACAAGGACCTCACCTGAGAAAGTTCCCCGTACAGCGACGCCGCTGGAGAGGTCGAACGTTCTGCCCGGGCCGTGATTTATCAGTTCGACAACGGGCATCATGACCGCCTTCCCCCGGTAGTCTATGGCGCGCGCGTCCAGGAATTTGTCCTGGATCAACGCCTCCGTCGGTTCCGCGAACCATGAGCCGCAGAAATGCTCCGTCTGAAGCGCGTGCCGCAATTCCGCCGGAAGGGCGCCCGCCGCCTCGAACATTCCTTTGACTTCGTCGGCTCCGCCATCCCCC
>JAATGL010000066.1 GCA_015654705.1 Alphaproteobacteria bacterium
CGATATCAACCGTCATATCTTCCGCGCCAGTCTTCCGGCGCACGCCGATCGCAAGATTCTCGAGCAGACGGTCGGCTGGCTGCATGCAAAGCTTCTGAACCGTGCGCGGCCGTTGTGGGAGTTCTACGTTTTCGAGGGCATGGCGGACAACGAGGTCGGGCTTTATTCGAAGATGCACCACGCCTGTATCGACGGCGGCGCCGGTGCGGCGCTCACCAACATGATCTATGACATCACACCCGTTCCGCGCGAGTTTCCGAAAGTCGCCGCGGTCAACAAGCCGGCCAACGAGCCGCGCGACATCGCGACCAATCTGCTGGATTCCTATTCGCAGCTCTGGCGTCAGCCGCTCGATGCAACCAAGGCGAAGAGTTTCGATCTGCCCCGCAGCGGCAAAAGCGACATCGGCTCGATCCTGTTTGATAACGCGATGTACCAGCTCGAATCCGGCATGCGGATGCTGGGCAATGTGCCGGACACCGTGAAAAGCGTCCGGGACATGATTGCGAAAGTGTCCGATCCGAAAGCACGCGAGAGCATCGCAAAAATGGTCTCGCCATCAACCATGCTGAACAAATCGATTTCGTCGGAACGCAGCTTCGCGGGCGTGTCGGTATCGCTGCCCGAGGCCAAGGCGCTGGCGAAGCAGGCCGGCGGCAAACTCAACGACGTGGTGATGGCGCTGTCGAGCGGCGTATTGCGCCGTTATCTGTCAGAGCAGGGCGGATTGCCGAACCGCTCGCTGACGGCGGCGGTCCCGATTTCCCTGCGCGAGGAGGGCAACACCGACGCCAACAATCAGGTGTTCGGAATGATCTGCTCGCTGGCGACCGATGTTGAGGACCCCAAGGAGCGCATCGAAGCAATCATTGCGCAATCGGCCAAGTCCAAGGAGATGTCGCACCCGCTGCGTGCGCTGATGCCATCAATTTCCAATATCTCGATGCTGGGCGCGCCCATGCTGATTCAGGTGCTGGCGTTGCTTTACAGCCGCTCGAACCTGTCTGATGTGCTGCCGCCGGCTGCGAATGTGACGATCTCGAACGTGCCCGGCCCGCGTCAGACGCTTTACGCGGTCGGCGCCGAGCTGTTGCACATATTTCCGGTCTCGATCTCGACCCACGGCCTTGCGCTGAATATCACTGTGCAGAGCTACCGGGACCAGCTTGATTTCGGCTTTATCGCGGGTGCGAATATCATTCCCAACGTGCAAAAGCTCGCCGATATGCTGCCGAAAGAGTTTGAACTCCTGGCCGCGAGCTATGCGCCTCCCGGCAATCGTGCAAGCGCGGCAAGCTGACGTATGGCGCCTGCAATGATTGAAATGCCGCCGCTTCAGTATGCCGAGGTCAACGGCATACGCATGGGCTTCTATGAAGCTGGTCCAAAGTCCGACAAGCCACCCTTGGTCCTGTGTCACGGCTGGCCGGAGATTGCGTTTTCGTGGCGGCACCAGATCAAGGCGCTGAGCGATGCCGGCATTCCGGCGGGCGTGATGTTCGCGCCGGCGATCCCCGCGCTCAACGACGGCGAGATGGAGGCGGTGCTGCGCGCCGCGACCGAGATGGGGGCGAAGACCGCGGGCTATGTGCTCTTGCGCCTGCCGCTCGAGATCAAGGACCTGTTCCGCGAGTGGCTCGATACCAACGTGCCCGACCGCGCCAGGCACGTGATGTCGCTGGTGCGCCAGATGCGCGGCGGCAAGGATTACGACAGCCAGTGGCACACGCGGATGCGCGGCACAGGGCCCTATGCCGAGATGATGGCGCGACGCTTCCACATGGCTGTGAAGCGGCTGGGCCTGAACCAGCCGTCCAGGCCGCTCGATGTCGCCAAATTCCGCCGCCCGCCGCGTCCGGGCGACCAGCTCGCTTTATTCTAGGGGAGGCGCGCATCCAAACGGGCCTTCGGATGCATCACCCCCTCGAAAGGCCAGTTTCGGCCGTCGGAGGGACTGACCCATGTTCCCGGGATTTGACGCTGCTATTGTGCTGTGGGGTGCCGTCGTGCTGGCCTATGCGGCCATACGGCATTTTTATTTCGGCGGGACCTGCATCCAGATCGACCTCCCGCCGCGCCGTGACGGCGAGGGGCCGGTTTCGGCCGATGGAAGGAACTGACTATGTCGTTTGGCCAAGGCTTCGATTCGACGCTGATCTTCTGGGGCGCGATCGTGCTGATCGTCCTGGCGGGAAACTATTTTTCCTACAAGACGCAGGCCAGCCGCCATCGGATGATGGAAACCCTGGCGCAGAAGGGCCAGCCGATTCCGCCGGACTTGGTGGTCGGCATGCGCGGCGATTATCGCTACCGCAGCCCCATTCAGTCCGGCATTTTCCTGATGTGCGTCGGCATCGCGCTGGCCGTGTTCTTCTGGGCGTTGGGCGGCGGCGGCGATTTTCTGGAAGACAATCACGTTCCCCATTGGCTGCCGGTGATCGGGATTTTCCCGTTCATGGTGGGGCTGGCCCGATTGCTCGGCGGCCTCTTCGACAGGTCGCCGCCACGGTGAGGCACCATGTCCGTCCGGCATGAGCGAGGATCAGGCCCTGGTGCAGCGGGCCGCAGCGGGCGACGCCGCGGCGTTCGGGGCGTTGACGCGACGGCATCAATCGAAGGTCCGCGGTTTCCTCAGACGCCTGACGCGCGGCGATCCCGCAGCGGCGGACGATCTGGCGCAGGAGACCTTCCTCGAAGCCTGGCGCAAGATCGCGCAATACCGCGGCGAGGGGGCGTTCGCCGGCTGGCTCTTCGGCATCGCCTGGTCGCGCTTCCTGATGGAACGGCGCAAGCGCAGGGAGGAGCCTCTGGACGATGTGAGCGAAATAGCGGGCGCCGATCCGCAACCGGCGAGCCTCGCCAGGATCGACCTGGAGAAGGCCATGGCGCGGCTGGCCCCGGCCGAGCGCGCGGCGCTGACGCTCTGCTACGCCTTCGGCCATTCGCACGGCGAGGCGGCGGAGATTCTGCGGCTGCCGCTGGGCACGGTAAAATCCCATGTGCTGCGCGGCCGCGAAAAGCTGCAGGCGCTGCTTGAGGGCCCGTCATGAACGATGGCCGAACCGATGCGTTGGACGCCCTGCTCGCCCGTCCGCTGGACGAGGTGGCGGATGACGGTTTCTCCTCGCGTGTCGTCGCCCGGGTCTCGGCGAGCGAAAGGCGGCGCCACTATCTTGCGTTCCTCGTCCCCTTGATCGGGGTCTGTGCCCTGGTGCCGTTCCTCCCTTTTAGCGAATTCGGCGACACCATGGCGCATCTGCCGCCTATGCTGGCCGGCTCCGGCCCGATCGCATTGGCGCTGGCCGCTTTGATCCTCACCTTTTCTCTGGAACAGCGCCTGCGCGCGTGAGCGCGCTGCGCTATAAGACGCCATGGAAAAGATCGCCTATCGAAACATCTCCGGCAAAGGCCGCGGCATCGTCGCGACGCAGCCGATCGCATCCGGCGAGCTTGTCGAGCGCTCGCCCGTCCTTCCGATCGCCCTGCACGATTCCGAATGCCCTGCCCTCAACGACTACGCGCTTGCCTGGGGAGAGGATGTTCCGGGCTTCGAGGCCGGCAAGGAATGCGCCATCGGCCTGGGCTATCTGAGCCTCTACAATCATTCCGCTTCGCCCAATGTCGGGCTAGAACGGCACTATGCCGAAAACGAGATCAGCATCCGCGCCCTGCGCGACATCGCCGCTGGCGATGAACTGGCCTTCGACTACGACGTACCGCTGTGGTTCGCTCCCTCATGAGATGTGCATAAGTCGCAGCGCCGTCGAAGCCTTGTTCTTTCGGCGCGAATCATTCTGCTATCTTGACGATCATGCCGCACTATATTTTCGAAGCGCGCGTCCTGAAGACGATACCGGGCCCGGTCGCGGGCGTAGATGAAGCCGGGCGCGGACCGTTGGCCGGGCCGGTGGTCGCGGCGGCCGTGATCCTCGACCGCAAGCGAATCCCCAAGGGCCTCAACGATTCCAAGCAGCTCACGGCGGAAACCCGTGCGGCGCTTTTTCCACGCATTCTCGAACTGGCCCTGGCGGTCGGCGTCGGCGAGGCCAGCGTCGACGAGATCGACCTCATCAATATCCGCCAGGCGACCCATCTGGCGATGGCGCGCGCCGTCCGCGCCCTCAACATCGCCGCCGCCTTCGCGCTGGTGGACGGCAACGACGCGCCCCCCCTGCCCTGCCCCTGCGACACGCTGGTCGATGGCGACGCGCGCTCGGTCTCCATCGCCGCCGCCTCGATCGTCGCCAAGGTGACGCGCGACCGGATGATGGATGCGCTGCACGACGCACACCCCCATTACGGCTGGATCACCAACAAGGGCTACGGCACGCCGGAGCATCTTTCGGCGCTCGGCCGCCACGGCGCGACCCTGCACCACCGCCGCAGCTTTGCGCCTGTCCACAACATCTTGTGTGGTGGGAATCCTGAGGACTCAAATATAAGCCTTTGATTCGCAAGACTCTTGACCTGTGGACTCCCGCGAATCATTGTGCCGCCCAGCTGTGGATAAAGCGGGCGGGATATGGACGATCTGAAGCTTGACGATGTGATCGAAGGCGACTGCGTCGAGGCGATGCGCGCCTTGCCGGAAGGCTGCGCCGATCTGGTGTTCGCTGATCCGCCTTACAATCTCCAGCTCAGGAACGAGTTGCGCCGGCCGGACAATTCCAAGGTCGACGCGGTGGACGATTCCTGGGACCAGTTCGGCAGCTTCGCGGAGTATGACCGCTTCAGCCGCGACTGGCTTGCCGCCGCCCGCCATGTGCTGAAGGACAGCGGCGCGCTCTGGGTCATCGGCTCCTATCACAACATCTTCCGCGTCGGCACCATCCTGCAGGATCTTGGCTTCTGGATCCTCAACGACGTGGTGTGGCGCAAGACCAATCCGATGCCCAATTTCCGCGGCCGGCGCTTCACCAATGCGCATGAGACGATGATCTGGGCGGCGAAAAGCGCCAAGCAGGCCTACACCTTCAACTACGAAGCCATGAAGGCGCTGAACGACGATCTGCAGATGCGCTCGGACTGGACGCTGCCGATCTGCTCCGGCAATGAGCGTCTGAAGGACGCCAATGGCGACAAGGCGCATTCGACGCAGAAGCCGGAAAGCCTGCTTCATCGCGTCATCGTGTCGTCGACCAAGCCGGGCGACGTGGTGCTCGATCCGTTCTTCGGCTCGGGCACGACCGGCGCGGTCGCGAAAAGACTGGGCCGCCATTTTATCGGCATCGAGCGAGATCCCGATTATGTGCGCATCGCCCGCCAGCGCGTCGCCGCCGTGGTGCCCGCCGACAGCGAAGCCATCGAGATCACACGGTCGAAACGCGCCGAACCGCGCATCCCCTTCGGGTGGGTGGTCGAGCGCGGCCTGCTGGAGCCCGGCACCATCCTGCAGGGCCCGCAAAAGCGCCATCGCGCCAAGGTGCGCGCCGATGGCACGCTGGTCTGCGCCGATGCGACCGGCTCCATCCACCAGATCGGCGCCCATGTGCAGGGGCTCGACGCCTGTAATGGCTGGACGTTCTGGCACTATGAATATAATGGCGCGCTGGTCTCGATCGACCTTTTGCGTCAGCAGTTGCGGGCGGATCTGGTTTGACGTTTCGGGGTTCGTTCGGCGCGCATCCTGGCATGGCGAAACAATGGCCCGCCCTCATCGAGCGCATGCGCGATGATTTTGCGCATCACGGTGGGCAACGCTGCATTTGAGAGATCGCCTATCCAGGCGCCGTCGATCTTTGTCTGTTTCGCAACCTCCGCCACATAGACCGCGATCTCCAGTTCGAAATGGGTGAAGCCGTGGCAGACGATGCCGGCGCGTTTCTTCCAGTCGGCCTTGAACGGCGCTTGCAGAAGCGCGTCCTCGGTCGACGGAAATTCCTCCGTCCACGGACCGAGCGGCGGCTGCATCATGCCGCCGAGCAATCCATCTTCCGGCCGCCGCACCAGCAGGATCGCGCCGCTGCGGTCGCGCGCCACGAAGGCCACGCCGCGCCGGAGCGGCCGCGCAGCTTTCTCTGCCTTGACGGGCAGCGCTTCCTGGATGCCGCGCTTGCGCGCTTCGCAATCGGCGGACCACGGGCAATTTGGACAGGCCGGGCGCCTGGGCGTGCAGATCATCGAACCCAGATCCATCAGCGCCTGTGCGAAATCGCCGGCGCGCCTTGCCGGCACCAGCGACTGGCCAAACACGCGGATTTTTTCCTTGGCCCGGGGCAGTGGTTTGTCGACCGCGAACAGCCGCGCGATCACGCGCTCCGCATTGGCATCCATCGCCGCCTCGCGCGCATCGAAGGCGATCGCGGCGATGGCGCCGGCGGTGTAGGCACCGATGCCGGGCAGTCTGCGCAACGCCTCCGCTGTTCGCGGAAAGCGCCCGCCGCTTTCGGCCACCAGCTTGGCCGTCTTGTGCAGGTTCCGCGCGCGCGCGTAATAGCCGAGCCCTGCCCACGCCGCGAGCACATCGTCCAGCGACACGGCCGCCAGTGCCTCCACGTTCGGCCAGCGCGCCAGAAACTTGCGGTAATAGGCAGCGACCGCCTGCACCGTCGTCTGCTGCAGCATGATCTCGCTGAGCCAGACGTGGTAGGGATCGGCGAGCATGCCCTTTTTCGCCCGCCACGGCAGTTCGCGGGCGTGGCCGTCATACCAGGCCAGCAGGCGGCCCGCGACATCGCGGTCGGCCGATCGGGCGCTTTGCTTCGGACCTGGTCTTGGCAGCATAATTGCAGAATGACCCAAAGGCGCCCGGACAAACAGCCTGATGGTGAGCCGGCGCGGCGTGGCTGGTTCGCGCCGCTTGCGAGCGATGCTGGGCTGGTCGGCCACGCCGCCTTCGTCCGCGCAGGTTTTTCCGATCCGACGCTGGTGCTGCGTTGGGAGGAGATTGCCGGCGCCGACACAGCGCGGCTCGCGCAGCCGATCCGCCTGAGCGAGGGGCCGGGCGGCGGCGTCCTGACGCTGCGGGCCGAACCCGGCGCGGCGCTGTTCCTGCAGCACGAAAGCCGCGCCCTGTGCGAGCGGATCAACGCCTGGCTCGGCCGCCCGGCCGTCGCGCGGCTGCGATTCGTGCAGGGCGCCCTGTCGCCGCGCCC
>JAATGL010000068.1 GCA_015654705.1 Alphaproteobacteria bacterium
AACAAGAACCGCTTTCCCGGCGTCGTGCTGGGACTGTCCGGCGGCATCGATTCCGCGCTATCGGCGGCGGTCGCGGTGGACGCGCTGGGGCCGGGGCGCGTGCGCTGCGTGATGCTGCCGTCGCGCTTCACCTCGCAGGAAAGCCTCGACGACGCGGCGGAATGCGCCCGGCTGCTCGGCGTCGCCTATGAGACGATCCCGATCGAGACGGCGGTGGAGGCGTTCGCCGCCACCCTGTCGCCCGCCTTCGCCGGCAGGCGTCCCGACACGACGGAGGAGAACATCCAGTCGCGCACCCGCGCGGTGATCCTGATGGCGCTCTCCAACAAGTTCGGGCCGATGGTGCTGACCACCGGCAACAAATCGGAAATGAGCGTCGGCTACGCCACGCTCTATGGCGACATGTGCGGCGGCTACAACGTGCTGAAGGACCTCTACAAGATGGAGGTGTTCCGCGTCGCGCGCTGGCGCAACCAGACCCGCCCAGGCAACGCGCTGGGACCGGCCGGCCGCGTGATGCCCGAGCGCGTGATCGACAAGCCGCCCAGCGCCGAACTGCGCGAGAACCAGAAGGACCAGGATTCGCTGCCGCCTTACGACATCCTCGACGGCATCCTCGAATGCCTGGTCGAGCGCGAGATGTCGTTCGAGGAGACCTGCGCGAAGGGTTATCATCCCGCCACCGTCAAGCGCATCGAGCAATTGCTCTACGTCTCGGAATACAAGCGCCGCCAGGCCCCGCCCGGCGTCAAGATCGGCCCGCGCAATTTCGGCCGCGACCGCCGCTACCCGATCACCAACGCGTTTCGGGATGCGCGGGATATTTAGAGGCCGATGCAAATGCATACGGGGCTTACGCCATCCGCAGAAATTAGGTTGCTGGATATGAAGTCCCGAGCATTGGGGCTTCTCGCAAAGGCTGCGGAGAGTGGGTTTGGAGAAGAAGATTGTTTAGCCCTTGGTGACATCATTGTTTCGGCGAAAAGTTTCTTCAGGTATTCCTCATTTGCGAAGATGGCTGCTGATGTAGGAGTTTCCACGCGCGTTCTCAGCGATCGTGCAAAGCGGCCGCGCATAGCGCCATCTTTGTTCAACTATCAGCGAACTCTGAGCGGCCTTGTCCGAATTTGTGATCAGGTTCTGCTTGGCCTCGAACCGGAACTACCTGAGACATCTCGTCCCAGTCCAGCAGAGTGGCTGCTGGTGCCGCCTTCCTTGCGCATGAAGACAGCGCATGTATCCGAACTTCTGTCGTCGATAATTCTGCAGCTTCGAGGCGTGAATGATCCAGGAGCCTTGGCAGATGGACTTGAGGAAGTAGACAAAGCCCATTTGATTTCACTTCTTGAAACCACGCTCGTTGTACTTAAAGCTCCGATGGTCGAAGCTGGATTGTTAAAGCGCAGCGCAAAGTGGCTGGGCCATCTAGGCACAAAGGCTGCCGATCGTGCGTCGATGGCAGCTTTGGGTGCTTTGGCTACTGAAGGTGCTCACGAACTTATAAAAATCATATCGGGATTGCATTAGCTGTGACCCTTGTCCGCTTCGCGCCGTCGCCGACGGGATTGCTGCATGTCGGCAATGCGCGCACCGCCGTGGTCAACTGGCTGTTCGCGCGCAAGCAGGGCGGCAGGTTTTTCCTGCGCATCGACGACACCGACACCGAGCGCTCCAGGCCGGAATACGAAGAGGCGATCATCGCGGATCTGGACTGGCTGGGGCTCCGCCACGATCTCTTCGCCCGCCAAGCCGAGCGCGCGGCCGCGCATGAGAAGGCGGCCGAAAAGCTGAAGGCCTCGGGCCGGCTCTATCCGGCCTACGAGACCGCCGACGAACTGGATCGCCGCCGCAAACGCCAGATCGCGCTGCACAAGCCGCCGGTCTATGACCGCGCGGCGCTCGCCCTGTCGGCGGACGATCGCGCCCGGCTGGAAGCCGAAGGCCGCAGGCCGCATTGGCGCTTCAAGCTCTCGCAGACAAAAGTGAAATGGCGCGACCTGATCCGCGGCGCGGTAGAGATCGACACGGCGCACCTCTCCGACCCGGTGCTGATCCGCGAGGACGGCCGCTTCCTCTACACGCTGCCCTCGGTCGCCGACGATATCGACTTCGCCGTCACCCATATCATCCGCGGCGAGGACCACGTCACCAACACCGCGGCGCAGATCGAAATCTTCGAAGCCCTCGGCACGACGGTTCCGGCCTTTGCACATTTCCCGCTGCTGATCGGCGCGGGCGGTGAGGCACTGTCCAAACGGCTGGGCTCGCTCTCCTTACGCGAAATCCGCGAGGGCGGCATCGAACCCCTGGCGCTGGCCTCCTACCTCGCCAAGACGGGCACCTCCGATCCGGTCGCGCTCAGGCCCTCGCTCGATGTGCTGGCGCAGGAGTTCGACTTCGCCAGGATCGGCCGCGCCCCGGCGCATTTCGATCCGGCGGAATTGGCCGGCCTCAATGCCAGGCTGCTGCATGGCCTCGACTATGAGGCGGTTGCCGCGCGCCTCGACGCATTGGGGATCGACGGCGGCGCGGCATTCTGGGAGGCAGTCAAACCCAACCTCGCGCGCTTCTCGGATGTCGCCGATCTGTGGACCCTGGTCGCGGGGCCCGTCGTGCCGGTGATCGAAAACGCGGCCGAGGCGGCGCGCGCGGCGTCGCTGCTGCCGCCCGAACCCTGGGACGAAAGCACCTGGGGCGCGTGGACAAAATCGGTCGGTGCCGCGACCGGCGCCAAGGGCCGGGCGCTGTTCCATCCGCTGCGCCTGGCGCTGACGGGGCGCGAGCATGGACCGGAGCTCAAAAAGCTGCTACCGCTCATTGGGCGCGCCAGGGCTTCGGCGCGGCTCAGAGGGGAAACGGCGTGAAACTGTTCCGCCACATTCGCTGTTCGATTTGCGGCTGACGCCGCACCGATTCGTTTGCTCATCCGCACCGCGAAAAATTCACCGCCGCTCTTGTAAGAGTGTGGCCAAATCCCATTGAGTGACCTGCCATGACGCTGCGCCTCCACAACACGCTGACCAAGACCAAGGATGCCCTGGAGGATTTTCCGGGCTTCGACCGGACCAATGTGCGGATGTATGTCTGCGGGCCGACGGTCTACGACTATGCCCATATCGGCAACGCGCGGCCGGTCATCGTGTTCGACGTGGTGTTCCGGCTGCTGCGCCATCTCTACGGCGCGGCGCATGTCAACTATGTCCGCAACATCACCGACATCGACGACAAGATCAACGCGCGCGCCGCCGAGCTGGCGGCGGCGCGGGGGAGCGACGTCGAAGCGGCGCGCGCCGAGATCACCGCGGCGACGGCCGGGCAATATCTGCAGGACGTGACGGCGCTGGGCTGCCTGCCGCCGACGCACACGCCGCGCGCCACCGATTACGTGCGCGAGATGGTGGCGATGATCGAGACGCTGATCGCCGCCGGCCACGCCTATGCGGCCGAGGGCCATGTGCTCTACGATGTCTCGTCCAAGCCGGATTACGGCAAGCTGGCGCGCCGCTCGCTGGACGAGATGATCGCCGGGGCGCGCGTCGACGTGGCGCCCTACAAGAAAAGCCCGATGGATTTCGTGCTGTGGAAGCCCTCCGACGCGGCGACGCCGGGCTGGCCGTCGCCCTGGGGGCGCGGACGGCCGGGCTGGCATATCGAATGCTCGGCGATGGGCGCGGCGCTGCTCGGCGAAACCTTCGACGTCCATGGCGGCGGCATCGACCTGGTGTTTCCGCATCACGAGAACGAGATCGCGCAGAGCGAAGGCGCCCATCAGGGCCATCCGCTGGCGCGCATCTGGATGCACAACGGCTTCCTGCAGGTCGAGGGTGAGAAGATGTCGAAGAGCCTCGGCAATTTCGTCACCATCAATCAATTGCTGCAGGACTGGCCGGGCGAGGTGCTGCGCTTCAACATGCTGCGCTCGCATTACCGCCAGCCGATGGACTGGACCGTAGCGGGCATGACGGAGAGCTGGAAGACGTTGGAGCGCTGGTATGCGATCGCCGAACCGGTCGCGGGTCCGCGCGTCGGCGCCGCGTTCCTGGCGGCGCTGTGCGACGACCTCAACACGCCGCAGGCCATCGCCGAACTGCACAGGGCGCCTGAGGACGAACTGGCGGGCGGGCTGGGCCTGCTCGGCTTCTCCAACGTGCAATTGCGCATCGCGGCGAAGAAAGCGGTGGACACGACGGCCATCGCCGACGCCATCGCGGCTCGTAACGAAGCGCGCAAGGCGAAGAATTTCCGGGAATCCGACCGCATCCGCGATGCGCTGCTGGCGCAGGGCATCGTGCTGAAGGACGGCCCCGGCGGCACGACCTGGGAGGTGAAGCGGTGAGCCGCGAGCGCCTCTTCCTCTTCGACACCACGCTGCGCGACGGCGCACAGACGCAGGGCGTCGATTTCTCGGTCGAGGACAAGCGGCAGATCGCGCTGGCGCTCGACCGACTGGGCGTCGATTACATCGAAGGCGGTTGGCCCGGCGCCAATCCGACCGACACGGCGTTCTTCGCCGAGCCTCCGCCGCTCGCCGCGGCGCGCTTCGTCGCCTTCGGCATGACCAAGCGCGCCGGCCGCAGCGCCGCCAACGATCCGGGCCTGTCCGCAATCCTCGATGCGAACGCGGACGGGGCCTGCCTGGTCGGCAAGACCTGGGATTTCCATGTCGATGTGGCGCTGGAAATTCCGCGCGGCGAGAACATAGACGGCATCGCGGAATCGATCGCCGCGGTGAAGGCGAAGGGCAGCGAGGCGCTGTTCGATGCCGAGCATTTCTTCGACGGCTACGAAGCCAATCCGGATTATGCGCTGGCCTGCCTGCGCGCCGCGTTCGAGGCGGGCGCCGGCTGGCTGGTGCTCTGCGACACCAATGGTGGCACGCTGCCGCAGGATGTCTACCGCACCGTCTCCGCGGTGAAGGCCAGGCTGCCCGACGCCGCGCTGGGCATCCACGCCCACAACGACATCGAACAGGCCGTCGCCGTGAGCCTGGCGGCGGTCGATGGCGGCGCGCGGCAGATCCAGGGCACGCTGAACGGGCTGGGCGAGCGCTGCGGCAACGCCAATCTCTGCGCGCTGCTGCCGACCCTGCTGCTGAAGGAACCCTACGCCTCGCGATTCGAAACCGGCGTCGGGCGAGAGCAGCTCGCGCAGCTCACCCGCGTCTCGCGGCTGCTGGACGAAATCCTCAACCGTGCGCCCGGCCGCCATGCCGCCTATGTCGGACCGTCGGCCTTCGCGCACAAGGGCGGGCTGCATTCCTCCGCCGTGGCGAAGGACCCGCGCACTTACGAGCATGTGCCGCCGCAGACCGTCGGCAATGCGCGCAAGATCCTGGTCTCCGATCAGGCGGGGCGTTCCAATCTTTTGGCGCGGCTGACGGAGATCGGCATCAATCTGGACGCCAAGGATGCGCGCATTGCGCGCCTGCTCGACGAGGTCAAGCGGCGCGAATTCCTGGGCTACGCCTATGACGGCGCCGAAGCCTCGTTCGAGCTTCTGGCGCGGCGCGCGCTGGGTCAGGTGCCGGATTATTTCGAGGTCGACGGCTTCCGCGTGATCGTCGAGAAGCGCCACACCGCGCGGGGCGAGCTCGTCACCGTGTCCGAGGCCAGCGTCAAGGTCACGGTGGGCACCGAGACGCTGCACAACGTCCATGACAGCCGCAACGGTCCGATCGACGCGCTGGACCGCGCGCTGCGCAAAGACCTCGGAAGATATTCCGGCTACCTTTCCGACCTCCGCTTGGTCGATTACAAGGTGCGCATCCTCACCAGCGGCACCGAAGCGGTGACACGCGTCATGGTCGAAAGCGCGGACGGTCAGGGCGCGCGCTGGTCTACGGTGGGCGTCTCCGAGAACATCGTCGACGCCTCCTTCGAGGCGCTGACCGATTCGATCCGCTACAAACTGTTCCGCGATGGTGCGGCATAAAAACATGCGCGTTTCCGGGCTCAGGGCCGCCTTTATGTCAATTGGCTTCTTGAGTAGCGTGAACGCGCGATTGCGTGGATGGAGGCCCGGTTCGTGCTGTTAAGCCTGTCTCACAAATTTCTCTTCATCGCCAATGTCAAGGCCGCTTCCTCGTCGATCGAAGGTGCATTGTCGCGGCACGCGGAAATAGCAATTCGTCAGACGCAATTTGGGAAGCACGAAAATCTTTCCGTTATTTCCCGGAAGTTCTCCTGGGTGCGAAAATATGTTCCCTACGCCGATTTTTTTGTCTTCGGCGTGGTGCGCGATCCCGTTGATTGGCTCCTCAGCCTGTATAACTCGCACAGCAAGGATGATTTTGACGGTCTACCTTATTCCACAAAAGGCATGCCGTTCGACCGATTCCTGCGCGAGGGGTTCGAAAAGCGCTGGCAGATGCGGCCTCAGCACTCACGATTTGAGGATGAACTCGACCGCTTCCATGTCAAGCATCTGGCGGATTTCGCTACGCTGGACACGGAATTTCCGGATATTTGCAAATGCATCGGGATTGAAGGTATCGAACTGCGCAAGCAAAATGTCAGCCCGCGAATTCTGTCCCGGGACGACCTTACGAAAGCGGATTTGGAATTCATTCGGGAAAAATATGCTGCTGACTACGATCTCCTTAAGAACAGGCCTCGCGCGTTGTGATCGTTGCCATGCCCATTCGGTATCGCATATGCCTTCGATCGCCCCGCCACGTTGCGGGGTAAGCTTGGTCTGGCTCGGAAGCGGTGACAGATGTTGATCCTATGCTATGGCATCATGAAATCCGGCAGCACGCTTGCATTCGAGCTGGTCAAAGGAATGCTGGAGAACGTTGGTCACCCACAGACACGGCTTCCCGACGGCCCCGTCGATGCGGCCCGACGGCAAAATTATATCAGTTCATTGGATGAGGACCGGATCGATGCCCTGCTTGCGGCAATCGGCGATAGATGGGTTGCGGTGAAGACCCATGCCGGATTCGACGACCAGCTTTTTCCCAGATTGGAAGATCTCCAAGCGCGGCGAGCGGTTCAAATTATCGCCTCCTACCGCGATCCCAGAGATATTTGCTTGTCGCTTATGGATGCCGGTGCGAAAGCGAGGGCGAGAGGCGTTCCGACCTTCGCCAAGATGCGCGATCTCGACAGCGCCGTTTCGCGCGTTCGGGAACAACTCCCGAAGTTTCGGAAATGGGCGTCGGTCAATGGAACGCTGCGGCTGAATTACGAAACCGTTGCATTCGCGTCGGACGAGGCCATCGATCTGATCGAACATCGATTGAACATCGTTTGCGACCGCGCTGTCGCCAAGAAACACGCTTTCGAGGAAGCCTTTACGCAGAGAAACAAAGCGAAGAGCGAGCGTTTTCGGGAGGAATTCACCCCATCGCAAAACGCCCAATTGCTGGAAGCGTTCGGCCCCTTTATTCGCGATGTCTGCGAAAGGGACGACCAGGCATGGTTTGCGAATCATCGCAAGCGCGTTATGTCGAGGATTGGCGCTGTTAAATCAAGCCCCGCCTGAATTTGCGGCGTTCTATGCGTCGGCACAGATGGTGGGTCGGTTGCCTCACCGGGCGATGAGCCGTCGTTCGTCATGCGGTCATGACTCGACATTCGCAAATCTACCCTCAAGGGGTGGCGACATTTTCTTCACGGCAAGTCCTGCGCTGGTCGCGAGAATTTTGTTCGCTACGTATAGCCGCAGATGAATATCCGAGTTTTTGTCGCGATCGATCATGAAATCGGTGGGTTCGCCGCCCGGATTGAGGTTGAGTATCGTTGCATGTCCTTGCGAGCGCATGTCCGCGGCGAACGCCAGCAGATCGGATTCTCTGTAGACGACGCAGGAACCGCTCTCCAGCGTTTCGCCGTGCGAGCCAAGATTAAATTCCGTCGTGTGAACGGCGAGGCCGCCCGGCTTGAGGCATTTCAGCGAATTTCGGATGAAATCCAGTCCGTGTTGAAGGCTGCCCAGGTGTTCAAGCGCACAGGAAGACCAGCAGAAATCGAAGCCGGTCAAATCTTCCGGAATTTTATTCATGTTGACTGGGCGAAACGAAGCGTTGCGAAAGAAAATACTGCGGTCAACGATGGCAGGAAAAAAAAAGTTATCGAGCGTATCGGAATGTTCGTTGCTGCTTAGCCAATGACCGTCTGCTTCCGCGGCCGGAAGATCCGTGGCGACGATCTCGCATCCGCCTGCGACGAAAATGGAGGGAAGCTTTTCGCGCCCGACGCCGAAGACCAGGCCTCTGCGTCCGGGTGCAATCAACCCCGCCCGTTCGATGCAACGAATGATATAGACGAACTCCCACTGCTTGCGGTGAAGGCGGGGTTTCACCTTCATCATCTGGCAGATGCGATCATAGTCAGGCTCATGGAATTGGGATGTCGTGCATAGTTGGCTGACGGGCGCGCTCATGGTGGGTGGCTGCGTCCAGCGGGCTTGTAAATCCCGGAAAAAATCATTTTCTACCGTGGTGGGGAGGTGCTTGAGCTCCACGGCAAGGCGAGCAGCGCGTTGCTCCCGCATCGCGGCTTGCTCCGTCTTAGAAATTCCGGGAGTTGATGCCATGAAATTCCCATTGCCGATCAGTCAGCGGTCGTGCTTGAGGCTATCGCAGAAATATTGCCTTGGCGAGAAGCGATGCGATCGCCTTCGGCCGCGTCTGGGCGGCGCCGGGGCTGATAGGATTGGAGGGACGGGGCGCGCGCTTACGGGCGCGGCATGCGGTCTAGGTTTGCCGCGATGTGGTCGATGGCCTCTTCGGGCGTCGGCGCGCGGCGGTAGAGCGTTGCGATATCCTTTCGTGCAAAGCCCTGCGCCACGATCCCGTCGAGCAGGGTTTGCAACGGTTCGAAGAACCCGTTGATGTCGAGCAGCACGATGGGCTTCGCAAGCACAAGCAGCTGCGCCGAGGTGATGACCTCGAAGAATTCGTCGAGCGTGCCGAGCCCGCCGGGCAGCACCGCGAACGCGTCGGCCAGCGAGAGCATCAGCCTCTTGCGTTCCTGCATGTCGGGCACGAGGACAACCTTTTCCTCCTCCGCCGAGGGCGGCTCGAGATGGCGCAGGAACTCCGGCAGGATGCCGGTCACCCTGGCGCCGCCCAGGCGCGCGGCATGGGCCACCTCGCCCATCAGCCCGACATAGCCGCCGCCGAACACCAGCGAAAAGCCGCGCGCGGCCAGCAATGCGCCGAAACGCCGCGCGGCCAGCGCATAGGCCGGATCGGTCCCGTGCGACGAGCCGCAGAAGACGCAGATCGCCGGTCTTTCCTTCACCATGCTGCGAGCGGGGTTGCGGTTGCGCGTCCTTCTTCCTAAACAGGTTCGCACAGCAAAACCACAGGCTTCAGGGAGGTTTGTTTGCCGCGTTGGCTTATCGTTCTCGTCGTCGTCGCCGTGATCGCCATGATCGCCGGGTTCCTGGTTTTCGGCGGCGGGAATATGGGGCGCTGACATGGCACATCCCCTGATCGAGGAGGGCGACGGCGCGCCGTCCTTCCGTCCGCTCTGGATGCTGATGCCCTATCTCTGGCCCAGCGGCCAGGCGGAGCTCAGGCTGCGCGTCCTGGTGTCCATCCTGTTCCTGCTGCTGGCGACGGCGGCGACCAGCATCTCGCCGCTGTTCTATGGCTGGGCGGTCGACGTGCTGGCGAAGACGCCGGCCCAGATGGTCCTGGGCGCCGCGCTGTCCTGGATCGCCGCCTACACGCTTTCGCGCATCCTGATGCAGGCCTTCGCGCAATTGCGCGACGGCGTCTTCGCCAAGGTGCAGTACCATGCCATGCGCGAAGTCGCGGTCTCGACCTTCGCCCATGTCCACACCCTGTCGCTGCGCTTTCATCTGGAGCGCAAGACCGGCGGGCTGTCGCGCGTCATCGAGCGCGGCACCAAGGGCATCGACACGCTGCTCTCCTTCGCCCTGTTCAGCATCTTTCCGACCATTCTCCTGCTGGTCTTCTACGCCGCCATCCTGTTCGAGAAGCTCAACCCGACGATCGCGCTCGTCACGGTGGCGATGGTGGTGGCCTATGTCTGGTTCACCTTCGCGATCACGCGCTGGCGCATCCAGTTCCGCCGCGACATGAACCAGAGCGACCAGGACGCCAACACCAAGGCGGTCGACAGCCTGCTGAACTACGAGACCGTCAAATATTTCAACAACGAGGCGCACGAGACCCGGCGCTTCGATCACTCGATGGAGAAATATTCGCGCGCCAGCATCCAGGCGCAGATCTCGCTCTCGGTCCTCAACACCGGCCAGGCCCTGATCATGGCGGTGGGCCTGGGCATCGTGATGGCGCTGGCGGCGGCCGGCATCAAGGACGGGCGTTTCACGGTCGGCACGCTGGTCGCGGCCAACGCCATCCTGATCCAGCTCTATGTGCCGCTTAACCTCCTGGGCACCGTCTATCGCGAGATCACCCAGGCCTTGGTCGACATGGAGGCGATGTTCCGCCTGCTCAACCAGCCGCAGGAGGTGAGGGACAAGCCGGGTGCCGCGCCGCTGGTGGTGACGCGCGGCGAAATCCGCTTCGACAATGTGGTGTTTTCCTACGAGCCGGCGCGCACCGTGCTCAAGGGCATCAGCTTCACGGTGCCGGCGGGCAAGACGGTGGCGGTGGTGGGGCCTCCGGGCGCCGGCAAGTCCACCATCTCGCGCATCCTCTACCGCTTCTACGACATCAAGTCCGGCAGCGTCACCATCGACGGCCAGGACATCCGCGACGTGACGCAGGCGAGCCTGCGCAGCGTCATCGGCATCGTGCCGCAGGATACGGTGCTGTTCAACGACACGGTGCGCTACAACATCGCCTATGGCCGCATCGGCGCCAACGAGGCCGAGATCAAGGAAGCGGCGCGCCATGCCCAGATCGACAAGTTCATCGTCGAACTGCCGCTAGGCTACGACGCGATGGTCGGCGAGCGCGGCCTGAAGCTCTCCGGCGGCGAGAAGCAGCGCGTCGCCATCGCC
>JAATGL010000131.1 GCA_015654705.1 Alphaproteobacteria bacterium
CGGCTGCGCCATTCTGCACAACCCGCCGGTCCTGTTTCTCGACGAGCCGACCTCCGGCGTCGACCCGATTTCGCGCCGCCGCTTCTGGGATCTCATCCACGATCTCGCGGCGGGCGGCGTCACGATCCTGGTGACGACGCATTACATGGACGAGGCGGAATATTGCGACCGCATCGTGCTCATCAATCAGGGCCACATCGTCGCTTCGGGCAGCCCGGCCGAACTGAAGCATACCAGGCTCGGCGGCCGGCTGCTGCTCGTCGCGTGCGACGCCGTGGGGCGGGCGCTGCATCTGCTGAGCGGCGCGCCGGGCCTGCGCGACGTGGCCGCGTTCGGCGATGCGCTGCACATTCTGACGGACGGGGCGCCGGACGACGAGGCCGCGATCCGCCGCCTTCTTGCCGCGAACGATATTTCGGATGTCCGTATTTCGCCGATCGAACCGGGGTTGGAGGACGTCTTCGTCAATCTGGTGGCCGGTCCGGCGGCCGGCGCATCGGCGGCACCATGAAACTGGTTCGTCTCAAGGCGATTGCGCGCAAGGAATTTCTGCAGGTCTGGCGCGATCCGCGAAGCCTGATGATCGCGCTTCTCATGCCGCTGGTCCAGATGTTCATGCTGGGCTACGGCGTGAGCCTCGACATCAAGCATGTTCCCCTCTGCACGCTGGACCGCGAGGGAAGCCAGCAGAGCGAAGCGCTCCTCAGGAACTTCGCGGCGTCCCAGTATTTCGAGATCGCCAGGGTCCTGCCAAACTACCGGGCGCTCGCCCCCGCGATAGACGCGGGCGATTGCCGCATCGCGATCGTCATCCCGCCGGACTTCTCGCTGCGCCTCAACGACGGCGGCAAGAGTTCGGTGCAGGCCATCATCGACGCGACCGACGACAATACGGCCAGCGTGGCGGCGGGCTATGCGCAGGCCGTTGTCGCGGGCTTCTCCAGCGACGTCGAGCTCGATGCCGCCAGCGCGCAGGGCCGCCCGGCCATCGTCGCGCCGCTCTCCATCGAATCCCGGGTCTGGTTCAACGAGGATCTCGAAAGCAAGAATTTCATCATCCCGGGCCTGGCCGCCATGATCCTGGCGCTGGTCGGCGCGCAGCTCACCTCGCTGACGGTGTCCCGCGAATGGGAGCGCGGCACGATGGAGCTTCTCATCTCGACCCCCGTCACGCCCATGGAAGTGATGCTGGGCAAGCTGCTCCCCTATTTCGGGATCGGGCTTTTCGATGCGGGTCTCTGCATCTCGCTTTCGCTGTTCTGGTTCCAGGTTCCGTTTCGCGGAACGTTCTTCACCCTGTTCGTGACGACCGCGCTGTTCCTCCTCGTTGTTCTCGGGATCGGCTATCTGATTTCGGTCTCGATCCGCAGCCAGCTCGGCGCGAGCCAGATCGCCTTGCTCCTCACCATGCTGCCGACCACGCTGCTTTCGGGCTACGCCTTCCCGATCGACCAGATGCCGGCGCCGATCCGGGCGATCACCTATCTGGTGCATGCGCGCTACTATGTGACGATCCTGAAGGGCGTCTTCCTCAAGGGCCTGGGGCTCGTTCAGCTGGGCGTGCCCATTCTGGCGCTGACGGTCTATGCGGCGCTCATCATGTTTTTCGCCGCGCGCGCCTTCCACAAGACGTTGGATTGACCATGTTCGGACGCATCATCCAGATATTCATCAAGGAAATGATCGAGCTGAAGCGCGACAGGTGGGCACGGTTTCGCCTCATCGTGCCGCCGATCATCCAGATGCTGGTCTTCGGCTATGCCGCGACCTTCGAGGTGTTCAACGTTTCCACCGTCATTCTCGACATGGACCATTCGCAGGAAAGCCGCGATCTCGTATCGCATTTCACCGCCAGCGGCCGGTTCTCCATCGCCGGCTATGCCGAGAGCCCGGCGGACGTTTCGCGCGCCATCGACCGGGGCGACGCGGCCATCGCCATCGTGATCCAGCCGGGCTTCGCCGAATTGCTGCGCAAGGGCGCCACCGCGCCGGTGCAGGTCGCCGTCGACGGCACCAATTCGAACACGGCCCTGATCGCGCTGGGCTATGTCGGCGATGTCGCGACGGCCTTCTCGCAGGATTACGCAGCCGATTTTCTCCATCGCACGAGCGGCGGACTTGATCAGCGGCAGGCCTCCGTCAGGCTCGAGGAGCGGCCCTGGTACAATGAGGACAAGAACAGCCGATGGTTCTTCGTTCCGGGCGTCATCGGAACCTTGACGCTGACGCTCATCGTCAACCTGACCGCCTTCGCCATCGTGCGGGAGCGCGAGGTCGGGACGCTGGAACAGATCATGGTGACACCCATCCGGCCGATCGAATTCATCCTGGGCAAGACGCTGCCGTTTTTCGTGATCGGGCTCGGGGAGGTGGCTCTCGTCACGGCCGTCGGCATGTTGTGGTTTCAGGTGCCGTTCAACGGCGATCCGCTGGTGATGCTTGTCGGCACGTCGCTGTTCCTCCTGAGCACGCTGGCGCTCGGGCTTCTGATCTCCACGATCTGCACCACCCAGCAGCAGGCCTTCGCGACGAATTTCTTCGTGGTCAACCCGCTCTTCACGCTTTCCGGTTTCAGTTTTCCCATCGCCAGCATGCCGCGCGCACTGCAATGGTTCTCCTATATCAATCCGCTGCGCTATTACCTGATCGTCATCCGCGCCTGCTTCCTGAAAGGCGTGGGGTTCGGCGTTCTCTGGCCCGAACTGGGCATGCTGGCGGTGCTCGGCACCGCGCTGCTCAGCGCCAGCGTCTTGCGCTTCCGCAAGACCCTGGATTGACGGCCGAAGGGCTGCGCAGTCTTGAGGGGAGGCTGGCCCCGCTGTCCTCAGTTGAGGCCGGCAGTCTGTGCCGTCAGCCGAGCGGTGCTGCGGACGATCACCTGGCGCCTTTTCGGCAGCGCGATAATGCCCTTGCGCTTGAGTTCGGTGAAGGTGCGGCTGACGGTTTCGAGCGTAAGCCCCAGATAATCGGCGATGTCCTGGCGGCCGAGCTGCATCTCGATCGTTTCGCCGTCCCGTGTCCCGTCGCGCCGCGCGAGCTGGAGGATGAAGGACGCTACGCGTTCCTTGGCCGTCTGGCATCCCAACGTGATGAGATGATCCTGCGCCGCGCGCAGGTCGCGGCGGATCAATCCGAAAACGCCTTCGCGAATGTCGGATCTTTCGGCGATCATGCGATCGACGCGCGAGCGCGCATAGCGAATGGCGACGACGTCGCGGACGGCCTCGGCGGTCAGCGCGTACTGGCCGTCCCATTCGAGGCCGACAAAATCGCCGGCGACGCGGAATTCGGCGATCTGGCGCCGTCCATCCGCCGTCAGGCGGCAAAGGCGGACCGCGCCGCTGACGATTTTGTAGGAGGACTGCAGATCCTGGCCCTGATCGAAAAGGGTCTCGTTGCGCGCAAAGCGACACACGCTCCCCAACGTGTCCAGGGATGACAGGACGTCATTTTCCTGGCCCAGCACCGCGTTTGGATGACCGCCCGCCGCCGGCGCCTTGGCCACCGGAAACTGACTTTGCATAGGCGGAAGGCTTTTGCGGACCGCTTGACCTGAGAATGACATGACCGGCTCCCTTCGAGGCATCGCAACAACGATCGCGATTTTGATCGTTGGGATCGCCCGGAGAATCCGGTTCGACACGTACGTGTCGCTACGTATGGGGATGGGGCGCGACCCATTGCGCCCGGCCATTCGCCGATATGAGACCTGTAGCGCGCCGCTAGCGCGCCCCGCCCGCCGCCGTTCTCGGCACCGGCAGCGGCGTCTCCGCCGCGGCGACGGTCCGGAACGTCTGTACCACGCTCGCGGGATTGACGCTGATGGAATCGATCCCCCATTGCACGAGGCGCTGGGCGACGTCCGGATAATCGGCGGGCGCCTCGCCGCAGATGCCGACATGGCGGCTGTTGCGATGCGCGCCTTCGACGGCCAGGCGCAGAATCTCGGTCATGCCCGGATCGCGTTCGTCGAAATCGAAGGACACGATTTCGGAATCGCGGTCCACCCCCAGGGTCAGTTGCGTCAGGTCGTTGGAGCCGATGGAAAATCCGTCGAACAGCTTCGCGAAGGCGTCGATCCGGATGACGTTGTTGGGGATTTCGCACATCACATAGATCTCCAGCCCGTTCTCGCCGCGCCCGAGCCCATTGGCCGCCATTGCGTCAAGAACACGGCCGGCTTCTTCTTCGCGCCGGCAGAAGGGAACCATGATCTTGAGATTGGTGAGGCCCATGTCCTCGCGCACGCGCTTCAGCGCGGCGCACTCCAAGGCGAATCCCGCCGCATAGGCCGGGTGCGCATAGCGCGAGGCGCCGCGGAAACCCAGCATCGGGTTGGCCTCGACCGGCTCGAACGCGGCGCCGCCCAGCAGCCTCGCATATTCGTTGGTCTTGAAATCCGAGAGCCGCACGATCACGGGCTTGGGATGGAACGCGGCGGCGATCATGCCGACGCCTTCGGACAGCCGCTGGACGAAGAAATCCTGCGGCGTCTTGCAGTCCCGCGTCAGCTTCTCGATCTGCCGGCGCTCGGCCGGGCTGGCAACCTTGTCCATGTTCGCCAGCGCCATCGGATGCACGCCGATGAACTCGTTGATGATGAACTCCATGCGCGCCAGCCCGACGCCGTCATTCGGCAGCATCGCACTTCGAAACGCGAGGTCCGGGTTGACCAGGTTGATCATGATCTCGGTGCGCGGCCGCGGCAGATCGGACAGGGTCAATTCCGTCACCTCGAACGGCACGGCGCCTTCAAAGACCTGACCGATGTCGCCCTGCGCGCAGGAGAGCGTGACCAGCGCGCCGTTTTTCAGTTTCTGCGTCGCGGTTTCGGTGCCGACCACGGCCGGAATGCCGAGTTCGCGCGCGACGATGGCGGCATGGCAGGTGCGGCCGCCGCGATTGGTCACGATGCCGCCGGCCTTCTTCATCACCGGCTGCCAATCGGGCGTGGTGGTGTCGGTGACCAGGATTTCTCCAGCCTGAAACGCCTCGAGATCGCGCTCGTTCATCACGATGCGCACCCGGCCGCTGGCGACCTTCTCGCCGATGGCGCGCCCGGTGACGATGGCGACGCCCGCCTGCTTGAGGGCATAGGTGCGGATGACATCGGTTTGACGCTGCGAGATGACAGTCTCCGGTCTCGCCTGCACGATGTAGAGCTTTCCGTCGATGCCGTCCTTGGCCCATTCGATGTCCATCGGCGTCGAACGGCCGTTGAACTGCGAATAATGGTCCTCGATGGCGATGGCGTTCTCGGCCAGGGTGAGGACGTCCGAATCGGTCAGGCAGAAGCGTTCGCGCAGCGCCTTCGGCACCGGCCGGCTCTGCGCCGTTTCGCCGGACGTCCTGGCGGCGAACGTCATCGCGACCTGCTTTTGGCCCAGCGTATGGCGCAGCACCGCACGGTGGCCGGCCCGGAAGGTCGGCTTGTGCACATAGAACTCATCGGGATCGACGCGGCCCTGGACGATGTTCTCGCCGAGCCCGTAGCTGCCGGTGATGAACACGACATCGCGAAATCCGGTCTCGGTATCGAGCGTGAACATCACGCCGCTGCTGGCGCGGTCGGAGCGCACCATCTTCATCACCGCGACGGAGAGCGCGACCTTGAGGTGGTCGAACTCGATGTCGTTGCGATAGGCGATGGCCCGGTCCGTGAAGATCGAGGCGAAGCAGCGCCGGCAGGCTTCGAAGACCGCCTTCTCGCCATGGACGTTGACGAAGCTGTCATGCTGGCCGGCGAAGCTCGCATTGGGCAAATCTTCGGCCGTTGCGGAACTGCGCACCGCGACGGCGACGTTTTTGCCATATTCCTCCTCCAGCCTGCGATAGGCCGCGCCGACCTGGTTGCGAAGCTCGGGCGTGCCGGTCGCCCGATAGACGATCTCGCGCGCCGAAGCCGCCCGCCCCGAAAGATCGTGGATGTTGCTCTTGTACAGCCCTTCGAGAAGGCGGCAGAGCTGGCCCCAGGCCCCCAAATGGTCGAGCGCGCCGCGATAGGCGTCCGCCGTGATGCCGAAGCCGTTGGGCACGTTTATGCCCTTGGGCGCCAGCGCGGTGTAAAGCTCTCCGAGCGAGGCCGTCTTGCCGCCGACGAGCGGCACATCGCGCATCGTCAGGCTCTCGAACCACCGGATATAATTGTTTTCCGCCGCCATCTCACGCATCCCGTTCGTTCCGACGGATGGCAGACTAGATCCATGCTCCCCGGATACCTTGATTTTCCGCAACAAACGTGGCGTCCGGCGCAATTGTGTTTCAGGCCGGGAATCGCGCTTGCGAGCCGAAGCGCAGTTCCTTATGCGGATTTTTCCGGGCCGGCGCTGGCGCGCGTCTGTGTCCAGGCGCCTTCGACGATTTCGAATCCTGGGACTGTCGCGAGGGCACAAGTTCTGCCAATTTTCTGCGGTCGTTGATTGGCATAATGCGCGGATTGCGGATAAGAACGCCCGTCCTGCACTCCGTCACCCAAAGGCCCCCGATGGCAGCCCCGATTCGCATCGCGCCTTCGATCCTGTCCGCCGATTTTGCGCGGCTGGGCGCCGAGATCGAGGCGGTGGAGAAGGCGGGCGCCGATCTCATCCATGTCGACGTGATGGACGGCCATTTCGTGCCCAACATCACCATCGGTCCGTCTGTCGTCAAAGCGTTAAAGCCGCATGCCATGAAGCCGCTCGATGTGCATCTGATGATCTCACCCGTGGATCCCTACATACCGGAGTTCGCCGATGCCGGCGCCGACGGGATCACGGTGCATCCCGAAGCGGGACCGCATATCCATCGCACGCTGCAATTGATCCGCTCGCTGGGGAAGCGGCCCGGCGTTGTGCTCAATCCCGGCACGGCGGTCGACGCGCTGGACAATCTGATCGACCTGGTCGATCTGGTCCTGATCATGACGGTCAATCCGGGCTTCGGCGGCCAGACCTTCATCTGCAGCCAGTTGCGGAAGATCGAAGCGGCGGCGAACCTGATCGCCAGGTCCGGCCGCGCGATCGCGCTGGAGGTCGATGGCGGCATCACGCCGGAAACCGCGCGCCAAGCGATCGCGGCGGGCGCCACCACGCTGGTCGCCGGCACGTCGGTCTTCCGGGGCGGCGCGGAGCATTACGCCGCCAACATCGCCGCCTTGCGGGGATAGGCCGTGTCGGCGGGCCCGGCCTCGGGGCGGATGCCTCTCTCTCTGCTGCCGGAGATGCTGCGCGCCGCGCTGCGCCGCGGCCTGCGCGGACCGCGCATTTGGTGGCGGCGCAGCTGGTTCTATCGCCGCCTGCTGAAGGGGCCGCTCAGCGACCGCATCGTGTTCCATCCCTATGATGCGCTGCCGCGCCGGCTGGAGGATGCGGATGCCCTGCTGCACGGCCGCTTCCGCTTTTGCGGTGAGAGCGTGGAGATCCGGGAGGGTTCGATCTTCGACAAGAAGCCGCCTTCGCTCTCCTGGGCGGAGGCGCTGCACGGTTTTGCCTGGCTGCCGCCGCTGTCCGCGGCCAGCGGCGATGCAGCGCGCACACTGGCCACCAATCTCATCAGCCAATGGCTGAAGCGCAACGCGCGCTACGCCGAGCCAGCGTCGCTCGCCCATGTGCTGGCGCGGCGGCTGATCCACATCTTCGCGCATGGCCGCATGGTGCTGTCCAATTCCGACATGCTATGGCGCTCGAAAGTGTTCGTCTCGCTGCGCGAGCAGTCGCGGCTGATGGCGCGGCTGGCGGGCGAGGCGCCGGATGGCCTGCCGCGGTTCGAAGCCGCGACGGCGCTGGCACTGTCAGGCGCCTGCCTGTCCGACAGTCCACGCCGGCTGGAGGCCGGGCTGGCGCGGCTCGAAGCCGAGATCGCGCGCCAGATCCTGCCCGATGGCGGCCATGTCAGCCGCTCGCCGGAGGATCTGCTGCACGCCTATCGCCTGACCACGATGGTGATCGACGCGCTGACCGCCGTGGGCCAGCCGGTGTCGCACGAATTGCGCAGCGCCCATGACCGCATGGCGCCGATGGTGCGCTTCTTCCGCCACGGCGACGGGGCGCTGGCGCTGTTCAACGGCGGCCTGGAATGCGACCCGCGGATGACCGCCGGCCTGCTGGCGCGCGACGAGGTGCGCGGCCAGCCCTTCGCCTATGCCCGGCATTCCGGCTATCAGCGGATCGCGGCGGGCCGGACGCTGCTGATCCTGGATTGCGGCGCGCCGCCGGCGGGCGCCTTTTCCGTCAACGCCCACGCCGGTTGCCTGGCGTTCGAATTCAGCGCCGGCGTCCACCGCATGGTCGTCAATTGCGGCTCGGCCAGCGGCGGGCGGCAGGCCAAATGGGACAGCGCGCTGCGCGCCACCGCCGCCCATTCGACGCTGACGCTGGCGGACACCTCCACGGGCGCCATCCTCAACGCCGGCTGGGCGCGCGATCTGCTGGGCCCGCGCCTGCTGGGCGGCGTCGCCGAGGTGGAGACGCGCCGGCTGGAGACGCCGCAGGGCTGGATGGTCGAGGCGAGCCATGACGGCTATGTCGCGCCCTTCGGCCTGCGCCACGAGCGGCAGGTCACGCTCGGTCCCCAGGGCGCGATGCTGGCCGGCGCCGACCGCCTGCTGCCGAGGGGCAAGCCGCGCGGCCGGGACGTCGCTTTCGTCGTGAGGTTCCTCATTCATCCCGATGTGCAGATGGCGCCCTCGCAGGGTGGCGACGTCCTGCTGAAGCTCTCCAACGGCGAGGGCTGGCGCTTTCGCGCCACCGTGCCGGTCGCGGTCGAGGAGAGAGTCTATCTCGGCGGCGACACGCTGCGCCGCACCGAGCAACTGGTGCTCGCAGGCACCGTGAAGGACGCAGCGGTCGAGATCGGCTGGACGTTCGAGCAGATCGGCAAGGCCTGATCGTCCGCGTTGCCACGGTCCGGACTGTTTGCTAAGCACGGATGTAAGAGGAAAGACCGTTCATGGTTCAGTTCACGTTGCCCAAGGGCAGTTCTCCCACCAAGGGCAAGGTCTGGCCCGCGCCGAAGGCGGCCAACGGCAAGAAGCCGAAGCGGTCGAAGGATTTCAAGGTCTATCGCTACGACCCCGACCAGGACGCCAATCCGCGCGTCGACACCTATACGGTCGATCTGGAGAGCTGCGGGCCGATGGTCCTGGACGCGCTGATCAAGATCAAGAACGAGATCGATCCGACGCTGACCTTCCGCCGGTCCTGCCGCGAGGGCGTCTGCGGCTCCTGCGCGATGAACGTAGCGGGCGGCAACACGCTGGCCTGCACCAAGGCGATCACCGACGTCTCGGGCGCGGTGTCGATCTATCCGCTGCCGCACATGCCGGTGGTCAAGGATCTGGTGCCCGACCTGACCAATTTCTACGCGCAATATTCGCTGATCCAGCCCTATCTGCAGACCAAGAGCGCGACGCCGGAGAAGGAATGGAAGCAGTCGCCGGAGGAGCGTGCCAGGCTGGACGGGCTCTACGAGTGCATCCTGTGTGCCTGCTGCTCGACCTCGTGCCCCAGCTATTGGTGGAATTCGGAGCGCTATCTCGGGCCCGCGGCACTGCTGCAATCCTATCGCTGGCTGATCGATTCGCGCGACGAGAGCACCGGCGAGCGGCTGGACACGCTCAACGATACGTTCCGGCTCTATGGCTGCCGCACGATCATGAACTGCGCCAACACCTGCCCCAAGGGCCTCAACCCCGCCCAGGCCATTGGCGAGATCAAGCAGATGCTGGTGAAAAGAAGCGTCTGACGGTCTACGCCGCGGCTTCCGCGGCCGCGCGCGACAGTCCGGCGCGCATCCGCAGCATGCGCCAGAGCAGCGCGGCGGCGAGTTTGGTCATGCGGCCCTGCGGGTCGGCGCCGACCGCCTTGGAGACCATCTGGGTCAGTTTCTGGATGTGCTGGCGGCGATAGATGCGCAGGCTGGTGTTGTAGGACGCTTTGGCAGACTGCGCGCGCACATAGGGGATTTGCACCGCGCGCTCGGCTGGAACATTGGCGCAGTAATAGGCGTAGGACAGTTCGTCGTCGTCGGATTCGTTGATGCGCCCGACCGCGACCATCAGCTTGCGCCAGAAGGGCAGGTCGGGCTCGTCCTGCGCGTTGAGCATTTCGTAGAACAGCTTGTAGTGGCGGAATTCGTCGGCGGCGATGCGCCCGGCGATCTCCTGGAGCACGGGCTCGTCGGTCGCGTCGCGGATGGCGGAATAATAGGACGAGGTGCCGCTCTCCACCACGCAGCGCGCGATCATCTCGCCGCGCCGGCTGCCGCGGATCGAGGTTTCGTCGGCGCTGTCGAAATGCGCCGGCTTGTAGCCCGCGCGGAAGCGGGCGAAGGCCGCTTCGAGGCTGAACGCCGGATCGGCCATCTCCGCCCAGCGGCCGAGCGCGCGGCCGTGCTGCGCCTCCTCGCGGCCCCATTGCTCGATCGCGGCCCGGGTCGGCGCATCCCGGAACACGCGTTTCAGATAGGTGACGTAATCCGGCGCATTGTATTCGACCAGCGCGGCCGCCTTGATGGCCGCGACCATCCATGGCGCGACCTTCGCGGCATCGAACCGCGACCACTGGACATCGTCCAGCGTCCAGCCTTGCGCGTAAACCGTTCCTGCGGCCGTCATATGCCTTTCCATCCGCCCCAGCCGGGCGGTCCCACTATAGCAAATATGACGAAACCTATGAAATCGCCTTAAAGCGCCGCCCGCAGCTGCTTCAGGTGGTCGAGGGCCTCCGTGGCGCGCGCCATTTCGAGGTCGCCCTTGGCGAGGGCGACGTCTTCCTGGGCGTCCACGATGCGCAGTTCAAGCGCGGCGGCGTCCAGCGCGGCCAGGGGCAGCGCCTCCTCCGCCAGCACGGTCAGCTTGAACGGCGTGATCTCGGCGAAGCCGCCCGAGACGAAGAAGCGCTCATGCCCGTTGGGACCGCCCTTCACGTCGATCACGCCGGGCTTCAGCGTTGAGATCAGCGGCATGTGGCCGGCCATCACGCCCATCTCGCCCTCGCTGCCGGGGATCGTGACCATCTCGGCCTCCTCGGAGAGCAGCAGCCGCTCGGGCGAGACGAGATCGAAGGGGATTTTGTCGGTCATGAAATATCCAGCGAATGGCGAGCAGCGAATGGCGAATAGGGAACGCAGGGGTTCCCAAACATATCCGTGTTCCGCTGCCTATTCGCTACTCCCTATTCGCTATTCGCCAAATCTCACGCCGCTTCCGCCGCCATCTTCTGCGCCTTGGCCGTGGCTTCCTCGATCGCGCCGACCATGTAGAAGGCCTGCTCCGGCAGGTGGTCGCAATCGCCGTCCACGATCGCCTTGAAGCTGCGGATCGTGTCGGCCAGCTCGACGAACTTGCCGGGCGCGTTGGTGAACTGCTCGGCGACGTGGAAGGGCTGGCTGAGGAAGCGCTGGATCTTGCGGGCGCGGGCGACGACCAGCTTGTCGTCCTCCGAAAGCTCGTCCATGCCGAGAATGGCGATGATGTCCTTCAGTGCCTTGTACTGCTGCAGCACTTCCTGCACGCGGCGGGCGACAGTGTAGTGCTCCTCGCCGATCACCTGCGGATCGAGGATGCGCGAAGTCGAGTCGAGCGGATCGACCGCCGGGAAGATGCCCAGCGAGGCGATGTCGCGCGACAGAACAGTGGTGGCGTCGAGATGGGCGAAGGAGGTCGCGGGCGCCGGGTCGGTCAGGTCGTCGGCCGGCACGTAGATCGCCTGCACCGAGGTGA
>JAATGL010000062.1 GCA_015654705.1 Alphaproteobacteria bacterium
CCGGCGACGATTCCGACGTGGCTGTTCGGCGTCGCCAGCGCCTGCGTCAATTGCTTCAGCAACAAGCCGAGCGAGAAGGACCCGAGCGTGCCCCTGCGCCTCGCCGAGCGGTTCCGGGAAGCCGGCGGCCCGCGCGGCGTTCTGCATGTCGTCAACGGCGACAAGGAGGCGGTCGACGCGATCCTCGACGATCCCGACATCCAGGCGGTGAGCTTCGTCGGCTCGTCGGCGATCGCGCATTACGTCTATTCGCGCGGCACCGCCAACAACAAGCGGGTGCAGGCGATGGGCGGCGCCAAGAACCACGCCATCATCATGCCCGACGCCGATCTCGACCAGGTGACCAACGAATTGATCGGCGCGGGCTACGGCTCGGCCGGCGAGCGCTGCATGGCAATCTCGGTCGCGGTGCCGATCACCGACCGCGTCGCCGACGCGCTGATCGAGCGCCTGAAGCCGCGGGTGGAGGCGCTGAAGGTCGGCCTCTCCACTGACCCCGACGCCGATTACGGCCCGATGGTCACGGCGGAGCATCGCCGCAAGGTCCTCGATTATATCGAAATGGGCGTGAAGGAAGGGGCCGATCTCGTGGTCGACGGCCGCGGCTTCAAAATGCAGGGCTACGAGAACGGCTTCTATCTGGGCGGCTCGCTGTTCGACCGCGTGCGGCCCGGCATGAAGACCTATGAGGACGAGATTTTCGGTCCCGTGCTGCAGGTCGCCCGCGCGAAGGATTTCGACGAGGCGATCGCGCTGCCGTCGAAGCACCAATACGGCAACGGCGTGGCGATCTTCACCCGCGACGGCGACGCGGCGCGCGAATTCGCCAGCAAGGTCCAGGTCGGCATGGTCGGGATCAACGTGCCGATTCCCGTGCCGCTCGCCTATCACACCTTCGGCGGCTGGAAGCGCTCGGCTTTCGGCGACGTCAACCAGCACGGCCCGGAAGGCGTGCGCTTCTACACCCGCATCAAGACCGTGACCCAGCGCTGGCCCAAGGGCGGCGTGCGCGAGAAATCCGATTTCAACATCCCGACGATGAAGTAGGGTTGGTCAAGTTGGTCAGGCAAGGTTGACCAACTTGACCAACGGCCTTAACCTGTCCGCATGGCGAGGCAGGTCAATCTCTACGAAGCCAAGACCCACCTCTCGCAGCTCGTCGAGGACGCGGCGCGCGGGGAGGAGATCGTCATCGCCAAGAACGGCAAGCCGATGGCCAAGCTGGTGGTTTTGGCGCCCGCAGACGAGGACAAGCCCAGGAAACGTGAATTGGGCCAGTGGGCAAAGCTGATGACGCCGGAGGAGCGCGCCTATTATCGCTCCGACCGATTCCTTCGCGATTGGAAGGCGATGGATGCGGAGATCGAGCGCGATTTCGAAGAGAGCATCAATAGACCGCTGGAAGAACCGGAACAGGAATTCAGATGGGACGATACCTTCTCGACTCCAGCGCCTTCATCCGCGCGCAAGAAGGCCCCACGGCGATCCGGCCGCAAGCGCGCGAAGTGATGGCGGATCGTGACAATGCGATCTACATCAGCCTCGCGGCGTTGTGGGAGATGGCCATTAAAGCCGCCAACGGAAAGTTGCCGTTCTATTCCAGGATGACGGCAAATGGTTCGGCGGCGCTGGTTGCAGGTCTGCGGGAAGCGAATTTCGCGTTGCTCGGAATCGAGCTCGACCATGCGCTGGCCGCGACGAATCTACCGCAGCATCATCGTGATCCGTTTGACCGATTGATGATCGCGCAGGCCCTTCAGAACGATCTCACGGTGATCACGACGGACGCCGTCTTTTCGCGCTATGCCGGTGTGCGCGTTCTCGCCGCCTAACCTTTCACGCCGCCCAGCTTGCAGATGTGCTTCCACTCCGCCTCGCTCACGGGCTGCACGGACAGGCGCGGCTCCCGCGCCAGCACCATGTCCTTCAGCTTCGGGTCGGCCTTCACCTGCACCAGCGTCACGGGGTTGGGCACGTCCTCCACCGCCTTCACGTCGACCAGGCCGAACCTGGCCGTCTCGTCCGTCGGATCGGGCTTGTATTCGGCGATCACCTCGACGATGCCGACGATCCGCTTCTCCTCGCCGGTGTGATAGAAGAAGCCCAGATCGCCCTTGGCCATCGCCTTCATGTGCTTGGCGGCGGCGAAGTTGCGCACCCCGCTCCACAGCTCGCCTTTCGCGCCCTTTTTCTTCTGCATCTCCCAGGAGAAGGCGTCGGGCTCGGTCTTGAACAGCCAGTATTTCATGGTCAGAGCGCCGCGCCGCAGGCGTTGAGCGTCATTTTCCATGGATGGATCTCGGAGCGCGCGAAGAGCCCCGCCTTCACATAGGGATCGTCGGCGTGCCAGGCCCTGGCGGCGTCGAGATTCTCGGCCTCGATGATCATCAGGCTGCCCGCCATGTTGCCCTCGGCGTCGAGGAACGGCCCGCCCAGCCTGATCCGGCCGGTTTCGCGCGCGAAGGCCAGATGCGCCTCGCGCGTCGCCATGCGCAGCGCGAGCGAATTCTCTCTGTCGATGGCGGTGACAACGAACAGCATCGGTCCTCCTATTCCGGCTTCAACGGCCGGCTCATCAAGCGTAGCAGCGCCGCGTCCAGCGGCAAGCTGCCGTCGAGCACGGCGGCGACCGCCTCGGCGACCGGCAGTTCGACATGCTCCGACCGGGCGCGCGTCACCAGCGCCGGCGCGGTCTCGACGCCCTCGGCCAGCGGCTGGCCGGGCGTTTCGAGAGCGGCAAGTCCGGCGCCCTGTCCGAGCGCGCGGCCGAAGCGGAAATTGCGCGAGGTCGGACTGGTCGCGGTCAGCACCAGATCGCCCAGCCCCGACAGGCCCATCAGGGTTTCGGGCCTGGCGCCGAGCGCCTCGCCCAGCCGGGTCAGCTCCGCGAAGCTGCGCGCGATCAGGGCGGCGCGCGCGCTCTCGCCCAGCCCCATGCCGTCCACGATACCGCAGGCGATAGCGTAGACGTTCTTGGCCGCGCCGCCCAGCGCCACGCCGGTCAGGTCGTCACTGGCATAGGGGCGGAACGCCGCATGGCCCAGCGTGGCCTGCAGCCGCAGCGCGACCGCCATGCGCGCCGCAATCGTCACCGCCGTGGGCAGGCCGCGCGCCACGTCGCGCGCGAAGGACGGCCCGGACAGGATCGCCGCCTCGCAGTCCGGCGCTTCGTCGCGCAGGATTTCGGTCAGCAGCCTGCCGCTCGCCCGTTCGACGCCCTTGGCGCACAGGACCAGCGGCGTCCCCGGCGCCGCGCGCAGCGCACGCAGGCTCGCGCGCAGATGCTGGGCCGGAACGACGACCAGGAGCGCATCCGCTTCCGCGGCCGCGGCCAGATCGTCCGTCGCTTCGATGGCGAGCGGCAGTTTTACACCCGGCAGGAACAGGGCATTTTCGCCGGCGTTACGAATCTGCCCGACGACCGCCGACTCGCGCGCCCACAGGGTCACCCGGCGGCCGGCCTGGGCCGCGGCCAGCGCCAGCGCGGTGCCCCAGGCGCCTGCCCCGATCACCCCGACATGCGGGTAGGGCTTTGAACGATCTACACTTTCCGCCATTTCCCGTCCGATGGTGCAGTGCAAAAGATTGAACGATTTGTTGATTATTCAGAAACTTCCCGTATGGTGTTGTGTGAAATGTATAAAACGCCCGTCACAAAAGCCGACCCAGGGAAGTCGATGGCCGAAAAAGATTCCATCCGCGAACAGATCGTCCAGGCCGCCAAAAAACGTTTTTCGCATTTCGGCTATGCGAAGACCACCATGGCCGAGGTCGCCACCGATTGCTGCATGTCGCCGGGCAATCTCTATCGGTTCTATCCCGGCAAGCTGGACATCGCCGAGGCGATCGCGACCGAGGATTATTCGCAGCATCTGGAGCACATGCGCAAGCTCGCCATCGCGCCGGGCAAGGATGTGCGCGAGCGCCTGCACGATCTGCTGTTCGAGGAATTGCGGCGCACCTACACCAAGCTCGAATGCCATCCGCGCGCCTTCGAGATGGCGCTGGTGATCTCGCGCGAACGGCCCGAATACGCCAACTGGATGCTGGCCGAGGAACGCAAGATCCTGGTCGAATTGCTGGACGAGGCGGAGCGGCGCGGCGAATTCACGTCCGACAACAAGGAATTCACCGCCGAGATGGTGCAGGCCGCGACCATGAAATTCCGCTATCCGCAGCTCTGGTCGAAGCTGACCCTGCCCAAGCTGGAGCGCGAGCTCGAAGGCGTCATCAAGCTCCTGATCAACGGGCTTTGTCCGCACGCGCGGGCCCGGCGCGACGCCGCCGCCTGACGGACCACCCTCTTCATTCCGCCGCAAAGCCCGTCTAAGGGTTTCCCATGCGCCGCATCGCCGCTCTTCTTCTGTTCGCGCTCTTTTGCGCCGGTCCTTCGCAGGCCGCGCCGCTGGCGGCGCCGCGTCCGGTCGTGTTCAGCGATGCGGACCGTGCCCAGCTGGACCGCGTCAGCGCCTATCTCAATTCGATCCGCACCATGAAGGGCGGCTTCGTGCAGATCGGGCCGGACGGCCAGGTCGACCAGGGCACCTTCGCGCTGGCGAAGCCCGGCCGCATCCGCTTCGAATATGCGCCGCCGACGCCGACCCTGATCGTCTCCGACGGCAGCACGGTCGCGGTGGAGAACACCAAGCTGAAGACCGTCGACCGCTATCCGCTGGGCGACACGCCGCTCGACCTGATCCTGGGCGACACCATCGATCTGGCGCACAACCGCGCGGTCGTCGGCGTCGAGCGCCAGCAGGACGCGCTGGTGATCCGGGCGCGCTCGAACACCAACCGCACCCAGTCCAACATCACGCTCACCTTCTCGCAGCCCGAACTCGAATTGCGGCAATGGACCGTGATCGACAATCAGGGCCTCTCGACGACGGTGGCGCTGCGCGACGCGCAGGCGGGCGCGGCCGTGCCCGGCTCGCTCTTCGTGATCCCGGACCGCAACCCGTTCACGCATAAGGTGATCGAGTAGGCGTCAGGCAGGTTCCTTGACCGCGGAACGCAAGAGCACCTCCGCCGGTATCTGCCATTCGCGATGCAGCTTCGAGGCCTGGTCCATGGTGAGCGGCCGCTTGCGCGCCATGATCTCGGATGCGCGGGAGCGCGAACCCAGCAGCCGCGCGAGATCGGCCTGGCTCCATCCCGCCTGTTCCATGCGGAAGCGGATGGCTTCGACGGCGTCGGGCGGGTCGATCGGCCAGCGCTTCGCCTCATAGCCTTCGATCAGCGCGGCCAGCACATCGAAGCGGTCGCCGTCCGGCGAGCTCGGTTCGGGTTCGCGTTCGAAATAGCGCGCGATTTCCTTGAGCGCCCAATCATAGTCCGTCTCGTTCCTGATCGGTCTGACATTCTTCATCACACGGTCTCCGCGTCGATCCGGTCATAATCCCTGTGCGTGCCCACGAATTTTATCAGCACGCGTTTGAAACGGTAGGCGATGTGAGCGACGAGGCGATATTTGTTCCCGCCGATGTCGAAGACCACGCGATTGTCGCGCACGAAATCGACGCTCGCGCCAAACATCGCCTTTACATCCGCCGGTCCGTTCCATTGCGCTTTGTCCACCATTGCATACCAGTTCCGCAAAGGACCCTCGGCTTGCGGGTGCAGGCCCCAGAAGCGTTTGAGAGTCCGTTTGGCGATGATCTGCATAGGGCATGTCGCGATGTTCCATATTTGGGAACATGGCCCATTTTTGTCAAGCTTGATTTTCTGTTTCGCGCAAAATCGATCTGCGCAATACCGCCGTACTCTTTTTGCGTGATTTTTCCGCGTTATCCCGATGTCGTCTTTGTCAAGACGTGGCGCGAACGAGAACATATATGCTCCGCTTGCCGCGCCGCGGGGGGCCATGCTAGGCCACGGCTTCCGAAGGCCCTTTCCATGCGTCCCCGCCTCCCCATCGTCGGCATTCCCTGCGACCACCGCGTGGTGGGACGCCATCCGTTTCACATGGTGGGCGAGAAATATATCGCGGCGGTCCGCGACGGCGCCGGCGCCCTGCCGCTTCTCATTCCCGTGCTGGTGCCGCCGCTTCCGTCCGAAGAGGTGCTTGCCGGCGTCGACGGGCTTCTTTTCACCGGCTCGCTCTCCAACGTTTCGCCCAGGCTCTATGGCGGGCCGGAGCCGCGCCCGGGCGTGCTGCAGGACGAGACCCGCGACGCGACGACCATCGCGCTGCTGAAGGAGGCGGTGGCGGCCGGCAAGCCGGTGCTCTGCATCTGCCGCGGCTTCCAGGAGTTGAACGTTGCTTTCGGCGGCACGATGCACCAGCATCTCCAGGAGATCGAGGGCCGCGCCGATTACTGCGAGGACCACGACGCCGACCTCGACCAGCAATACGGCCCCGCCCAGCCGGTGATGATCCTGTCCGGCTGCCTCCTGGCCGACATCGCGTGCGCCGGAATCTTCCAGGTGAACTCGCTGCATAC
>JAATGL010000253.1 GCA_015654705.1 Alphaproteobacteria bacterium
AGGATGCGGCCCTCGCGCGACAGCTCGCGCAGGATGACGTTGGACAGAAGGCGCATGTCGATATTGCCGCCCGACAGCACGATGCCGACCTTGCGGCCGGCGAAGACCGCGCGGTTGCCGGCGACAGCGGCGAAGGCGGCGGCGCCGGCGCCCTCCACCACCGTCTTCTCGATTTCCAGCAGGCCGGCGATGGCGTGCTCGATCTCGTCCTCGCGCACCAGGAAAATGTCCTTGACCAGCGCCGCCACGATGCGGCGCGTCAGCTGGCCCGGCTCCTTGACGGCGATGCCTTCGGCCATCGACTGGCCGGCGCAGGGCAGGTCGGCGCCCTTCACCACGTCGTACATGGAGGGATAGGCCGTGGTCTGCACGCCGTAGATCTCGATGGACGGCTTGATCGCCTTGGCCGCGACCGCGATGCCGGAGATCAGCCCGCCGCCGCCGATCGGCACCACCAGCGTGTCGAGATCGGGCGCGTCGGCCAGCATCTCCAGCGCGGCGGTCCCCTGGCCCGCGATCACGATCGGATCGTCGTAAGGGTGGACGAAGGTCAGCCCTTCCGCATCGGCGAGGCGGCGGGCGCGCGCGAAGCTCTCCGACAGCGTCGCCCCCTCGAGCAGCACGCGGGCGCCGAAATCCTTGGTGTGCTTGACCTTGGTGAAGGGCGTGAATTCCGGCATCACGATGGTGGTGGGGATGCCCAGGCGCCCGGCATGATAGGCGACGCCCTGCGCATGGTTGCCGGCCGACATGGCGGCGATGCCGCGCCGGCGCTGGTCCGCGTCGAGCGAGAGCAGCTTGTTGAGCGCGCCGCGCTCCTTGAACGAGGCGGTGAATTGCAGGTTCTCGAATTTGAGATGGATCTCGCAGCCTGCGATCTCCGACAGCGTCGTCGAATGGCGCATCGGCGTGCGCTGGACCGCGCCGGCGATGCGGCCGGCGGCGGCGCGCACATCGGCGATGGTGACTTCGGTGAAGGCGGGCTGAACGCTCATGATCGCCTCACATGCAATCCGATGGTTAGGGGCTGGTAGCAGCGGAGGGATTTGAACCCCCGACCAAGGGATTATGATTCCCCTGCTCTACCACTGAGCTACGCTGCCGAGCCGGCCGAGGCGCGGGGTTTAAGGTGCGCGTCCAAGACCTGTCAAGGCAAGGGGCCTATCCATGATCGACGGCGCGTAGGTCGTCTTTTGCCCGACGGACGCCAATCATTACGCCGCCTGCTGCGCGGGCAGGGCGGAGGCGATCCAGCCGCCGCCCAGGACGCGGCTGCCGGCGCGCTCGTAGAAGACGCAGGCTTGGCCGGGCGCCACGGCGGCTTCGGGAGCCAGCAATTCGACCGCGGCGGTGCGGCCCGGTCCGGGGACCACGCGGGCGGCAACCGGCGGGCGCATGGAGCGCACCTTGACCGCGCAGTCGAGCGCCGCGCCGTCGCCGCACAGCCAGTTGACATCGCGCAGCAAAATCGTCCGTGTCGAGAGCATCCCGCGCGGCCCCACGATCACTTGCGCGCGCTCGGCGTCCAGCTTCAGCACGAACAGCGGCTCGCCATTGCCCGAAAGGCCCAGCCCCTTGCGCTGTCCCACGGTAAAATGGATGACGCCGGAATGGGTGCCCAGCACGCGGCCCTCAAGGTCCACGATCTCGCCCGCCTTCGCCGCGTCGGGCTTCAGCCGCTCGACGATGTTCGCGTATTTCCCGTCCGGCACGAAGCAGATGTCCTGGCTGTCGGGCTTGTCGGCGACGATCAGGCCAAGCTCGGACGCCAGCGCGCGCACGGCGCGCTTGTCCATGCCGCCCAGCGGAAAGCGCAGATAGGAAAGCTGCGCCGGCGTCGTGGCGAACAGGAAATAGCTCTGGTCGCGGCTCACATCGGCGGCGCAATGAAGCTCGGCGCCGTGCGGCCCGTCGACGCGGCGCACATAATGGCCGGTCGCCAGCGCCTCGGCGCCCAGTTCGCGCGCAGTGTCCATCAGGTCGGCGAACTTGACGCGCTCGTTGCAGCGCACGCAGGGGATCGGCGTCTCGCCGCGCGCATAGCCTTCGGCGAAATCCGCCATCACGCGGCTGCGGAAGCGCGCCTCGTAATCCAGCACGTAATGGGGAATGCCGAGGCTCGCCGCCACGCGGCGCGCATCGTGGATGTCCTGTCCCGCGCAGCAGGCGCCTTTGCGCCTGGCGCCGTCATCGGCATAGAGCTGCAGCGTCACGCCGACCACGTCGTAGCCCGCGCGCTGCAGCAGCGCGGCGGCGACGGAAGAATCGACGCCGCCCGACATGGCGGCGACGATGCGGGAGCGATGGGCGTTCATGGCGAGGCTATAATCCGCCGCGTCCGCGCCCGCAAGTTATCCGGCGTTGCTCGGCAGGTAGTTGAGCAGCGAGATCTGATTGAGCTGGGAGGTCACCTGCAGCGCCGCCTGAAGCGCGGTCTGGTTCTGGCTGACCTGGGTGATCGCCGTCGCCATGTCGACATCCTCGATGTTGGAGACGAAGCCCTTGTAGAGCGTCGAGAGCGCCTGCTGCTGGTCCGACGCGTCGCTCAACTGATTGTTGACGTAGCCATTGGCCGCGGTCGCGGCGTTGAGGCTCGCCGTCGCCGCCGTCGCCGCCGGCAATTCGCCCGACAGGAAGCTCGATTGCGCGGGGCTGAGCTGGGTGCCGAAATTGCCGTCCGGACCGGCGCTGAAGCTCGCGATGTCCTTCAGCGTCTGCATCAGCTTGGTGCCGACATCGGAGGCCAGCACGCCGATCTGCACCGACTGGCCGTCCGCCACCATCACCGATTTCTTCTCGCTGCCGTTGGAGAAGGCGTCGGAGACCGAGGACAGCCCGGCGAGCTGGGACAGTGAGGTCACGTTGAACGGCGGCGTATCGTCGTTCTCGCCGCCGAACAGATAATTGCCGTTGGCGTCCTTGGCGTTGAGGATCTGCGACGCCTGGTCGAACAGGCTCTGGATCTGGTCGGTCAGCCCCGTCGCGTCGTCATTGCCGACCGCCGTGGTCATCGCCTGCTGGAGCTGGCTGGCCACGTTCGACAACTGGGTCAGCTCGGTGTCCTGCAGGTTGACCTGGTTCAGCGCCGCCTTGGTGCCGGACTGGTAGGCGTCGGCGCGCGCCGCGCTGGCCCGCGCCGCTTCGAGCGCCGCGGTCTTGCCGCCGATGCCGGCATAATCGGTCGAGACCTTGCCGCTGGCGACCTGCGCCTGCGAAGTATTGAGTGCGTTGGTCGCCTGCATGATCTGCGACAGCAGATACTGGGCCTGGGTGTTGGTGGCGACGCGTTCGATGGTCATCGTTGTTCTCCCGCTTACATCTGCAGCAGCGTGGTGTAGAGCTGCTGCACCACCGTCAGCACCCGCGCGCTGGCGCTGTAGGCCTGCTGATAGGTCTGCATGTTGGTCAGTTCCTCGTCCAGGCTGACGCCGGAGACCGAGGATTGGCGCGACTGCGCTTCCTGCAGCCGGTCGTCCTGCGCCGTCTGGTTGGAGGTCGCCGTCTGGCTGTTGAGCGCCACGTCCTGGTAGAACGACGCCGCGTAGTCGCCGAGCGTGGCGCTGCGGGCGGCGAAACCGCCGGCGGCCGCGAAATTCTGACGCGTCGTGCCGACATTCTGCAAGGCGAGCGCGCCGCTGGAATCGCCATGGCCGACGACCGGGTCGCCGGCGGCGGTGGTCGAAGCGATATTGGCCTGCGCGAAGGGCAGGGTCTGCGGCGCCGCGGTGAGCGCCGGATTGACCGAAAAGCTCGACGCAAACGTGGCCGCCTGCTGGTCGCCGAGGCCGAAGAGTTCGCTGAAGCTCATGCCGGTCGTGCCGCGCTCGGTCGAATCCGAGGTCACGGCGAGGCTGGCGCCGGGATTGGCCGGCGTCTCGCTGAGCGAACCGTCGCTGTTCAAGGTGAAGGAAGCCGTGCCGCCCATCGCGCTGTTGAGCGCGCCGACCACATCGCCGATCGACATGCCGGCGGTGATGGTGACGCTGGCCTGTTTGATGACGGCGCCATTTGCGCCCTTGAACAACAGATCGATCTTGCCGCCGGCCGCCAGCCCGCTGTCGTCGCCGGCCGAAAGCCCGGTCGACAGGATCGACGGTGTGGCGCTGCGGAAAAGATCGTTCAGCCCGAAGAATTGC
Source organism: Alphaproteobacteria bacterium (assembly GCA_015654705.1). Classification (GTDB taxonomy): domain Bacteria; phylum Pseudomonadota; class Alphaproteobacteria; order Micropepsales; family Micropepsaceae; genus Rhizomicrobium. Next base: position 4,137 of record JAATGL010000253.1, read on the forward strand.
GAGAAGCCGGAGCCACCGCGGTCGGCCGGCGTCGTCGCGTCGTCCTTGACCGCGATGCCGTTGCCGCCGCTGGCCGAGATCGAGAGCGCGCCATTGGCGAAGCTGGCCGTGCCGTTGCCGCCCAGCGCGCCGCTCAGCGCGCCGGTGAAGCCGCCGACCGTATCGGCGAAGCTGCTCGCCGCGCCGCCATCGACCGAGATCGTGCCGGCGTCGAAATCGACATCGACGCGCGACACCAGATTGCCGTTCGCATCGGTGACCGCGATCGTCGTCTTGCCGGTGAAGTTCAGCGCGTCGGTCGGAAGCAATCCGGTATCGCGGCCGTTCAATGTAGACGGCGGCGGAAAGGCGGTGTTGGCGTTGCTCTGCGTGTTGTAGGCGAGCGCCGTGGTGCGCGCCAGATTGCCGAGTTCCTCTGCCGCGTTGGCGAGATCGCCGTCGCGCATATCGATCAGGCCCTTGATCTGGCCGGAATCCAGATGCGGGTCGAGCGCCTGCGCCGTGCCGATGGGCTGGCCGGTCTGCGGATTGGTGTCCTGCAGCATGATCGAACCGTAGCTGCCGGAGGCCGCGCCGCCGCTGTAGGAAAGCTGCGCATAGGTGCTGCCGACCAGGCTGACGCCGTCGGTCGTCATCACGCTGACGCTGCCGTCGGGCCGGTCCTGGGTGCGGATGCCCACCAGCTGGGCCAGGCTCTGCACCGCCTGGTCGCGCTGGTCGAACACGGCGGAGCTGGTGTCGCCCGAGATCGTGGCCTGCTGCGCCTGGCTGTTCAGGTCGTAGATCTGCTTGAGCAGCGTGTTGACCGAGCCGGTGGCGCCGACGATCTGCTGGTCGGCCTGGGACTGCAGGCCGGCGATCGAGCTGGAGAGCGACGAGATCTGCGTCGCCAGGCTCTGGAACGCGGTGAGCGCGCCGAGCTGGGTCGCCGAATCGGTGGGCGCCAGCACCGCCTGGCCCAGGGCCGTCGACACATCGGTGAGCTGGGAGGTCAGCGCGGTGTCGTCGCCCGGCGCGCCGAGCATGCCGTTCAATTGATCGTAGACGGAGGTCTGCGCGTCGTAGCGCGCCGAGGAGCCGCTCGACGACAGCACTTCCTGGCCCAGATATTTGTCGATCGCGCGCTCGACGGTAGCGATGTCGACGCCGCCGAGCTGGCCGCCGGTCGACAGCGTGCTCTCGTTGACGACACGCCTAGCATAGCCCTGCGTGTTGAGGTTGGCGATGTTGTTGGAGGTGACGCGCAGCGCTTCGGTGTTGGTCTGCAATGCCGAGAGCGCACTCGACATGATTCCGTTCAGGCTCACCGCAGACCCCGCGCATGCATCTCGCCGCAGGACGGATGCGCAAACTTCGTGCCATGCGAGGCGCGGTCTTTGCGGGGGCTTTTCTCAGCCATGCCGCGTGTTTCGCGTCGCCGATGCGGCAGAGTTTGCCGCGCGCGGCAGATCGTGCCTCGCGGGGAGGGCCCGGAAAATCCGCGCAACGCCCGCCGGCAAAGGGAAAAGGCCTGCGGCAAATCTGGTCCGGCCCTTGCTACGGGTCTGCGGGAAATTTGCGGATCACATCGTGGCCAGCATCGCAGCCATGCTTCCGGTCTTGAAAGGTGCGTCCGTCACGGCCGCGCCGGCTACGGGTGCGACCGGTGCGGCGGATCCGGCCTTCGCCGCCGTGCTGGCGGCGCTGACGCCAGACACTGGCGTAGCAGACGCGCCGCCCGCCGCGCCCGATCTCGTCCACGCATTCCTGCCCATGGCCAGGACGGCCCTGCCGCAAACCGCCAAGCCGTTGCAGCGGATGCCGGCGCGCCTCGCCACATTGCTCAAGGACACGACGGCGTTTGCAAACCTGCCTGCGCCGAAAATTCCGCGAACCTCCGGCAAACCGATTCAGACGGGCACCAAACCTGCCGCTGGCCCGCGCGCCGCTGAGACGACTGCACCGCTTGCCCCGGTCGTCACCCCGATCCGTGCCGTTCCGCAATCCGCCGAGGTCCAAACCATCGCGGATGCGCACACACCAAACGCTGCCGACGTCTCCAAAAATGTCCTGAAGTACTCGACCACGCCAGCAATGGCCGCAAGCCCGACAAAGCCGATAAGCTCTGTGCCAGCCGACGATCCTTCGAGCCTCGCTGCGGCGCAGGCCGCCAAAAGTGCCCTGCCTCAGGCAACGCCGGATAATCCGTTGGTCTCCGAACGTTCGGAAAACCCGGTTGTCGATCGTCCAAGCGATAATGCAACGCCCTCGTCGAATTCCGCGCCCCGCGCAGTCTTCGCGGCGGCCGGATCGCAGGTTATGGACGATCCGGCATTCAAATCGATGGCACAGAGCGCAACCGCGCCGGAGACCGCAACGACACCGCCGTCTCACATCATGGCGGCGACGAAAATCTCGGATCAGCCGGCCGTCGCCGTCATGGCAATGCCTCGCAACCCATCCAACACCGACGAAAGCGCCGCGACAAAAACAAGTCACACGATGCCGGTGCAGTCCTCGAATATCGCGCGCGGCATGATTGACGTGCGCGAAGCATCGATGCCGCACGAGGCCGCGACCGCACCCTTATCGGCGAGGCCCTCGCCAAAGGCAGCCGATACTGTGCCGTTACAGTCCGCGAACATCGCGCGCGGCGCGGTCGGTACGCGCGAAGCGTCGACGCCGACCATTAACGTCGACACACCTGCACATAAAGCGCCCGTTGTTGCGGCACCCGCTGCGAAGACCGATGACATGAGACCGGCCCAGTCCACGAACATCGCGCGGGGCACTGTCCGTGTGCACGAAACGGCAGCGCCGGCTGTCGATCCTGAACCCCGCATGCCGGAGAGGCCTGTCGCCGCAAAGCCCGATGCGAAGACAGGCGACACGACGCCGCAACGATCCACAAATGTTGCGCACGACTTGGTCGATACGGGCGAAGCGGCAATAGCGACCGACGAGGCTGAGACGCTCATACCGGCGGCGCTTATTACCACAAAGACGGACGATGCGGCGCCGGCAAAGTCCGCAAACATCGCACGTGACGTGGCGGATGTCTCCGAAGCGCCGGCGTTGAGGGCAGACGATACGACATTGGAGGAACCCGGAATCGTCGCGCGCGATGAGATCGCAGTACCCGACGCCAACGTCTCGTCCGAACCGACAGCACTCGATCCGACCAGGTCCGATCCCGACAAGAGCGACGTAGCGCCGAAAACGTCTGTCGCTGCCGGCAAATCCTCCGATGAGGATCCGCCGGCGCGGATCGTGGATAAGCCTGCAGATGTTCTCGGCAAGATCGTGCTCGCGCCGCCGCAACTTGAAGCGGGTGCGGCGCAGTTGTCGGCGAACACAGCAGACGAAAGCACTTCGACGCCGCAGCCGGTGGATGTGACTGCGCCGGCCGTTAATCCGGCGAAAACGAAAATATCTGATACCGCGCAAAAGCGTGTCGCAAATGCGCCGGTACAGGGCGCGCGACCACAGGAAACTCCCGCGCGCGCCGCCAAGGCGGATGCGGCGCAGGCCGACATCGCGCAAACCGATGCCGCGCCGACGATCGCGACCGACGCAAGGCAGCCGGATGTCGGCCGGCCCGATATCACACGGGTCCCCGCGCCGGTCGCGCCGCGCGTTGGTGTGCAGCCGGGCATGAGCACGAATCCGGCGGCGGTCGGCATCCCACAGAGCATCGCTGCCCATGCAGTGCTGCCACCGGCGAATGTCGCGGCGTCTGTCGCGCCTTCCCCGCCGGACGCGGCGCCGCAGGCCAATATCGGCGCGCTGGCGGTCGCCATCGCGGCGCATGCGGGGACCGGCGCCAAGCATTTCGATATCCGCCTCGATCCGCCGGAACTCGGCCGCGTCGACGTGCATCTGAGCATCGACCGCGACGGGCGCACCGAGGCCACGCTGTGCGCCGACCGGCCCCAAACGCTCGACCTGCTGCAGCGCGACCAGCACACGCTGCAGCGCGCGCTGAAGGATGCAGGGCTCGATCTCTCCAACACCAGTCTCAATTTCTCGCTCAAGGGCCAGGATCGGCAGGGCGACGGCGGCGGCGCCTTCGCGGCGCGCGCACGCGGCCTGTCGAACGCGGCAACCGCCTCGGGCGATGCCGCGCCGGCCTCCATATCCCCCATGAGCCACGCGCCCGACAGCGCGCGTCTCGACATCCGCGTCTAGGGAGCAGCAGCATGACGACCATCGACCCCAACACCCCGGCGAATGGCGGGCAGTCGCAGGCGGCGCAGCAGCTGGCCGGCAATTTCAACACCTTCCTGACGCTGCTGACCACGCAGCTGCAGAACCAGGATCCGCTGAGCCCGATGGATTCCAACCAGTTCACCCAGCAGCTGGTCGCGTTCTCCGGCGTCGAGCAGCAGATCAACACCAACGACAATCTGCAGTCGCTGATCTCGCTCAGCCTGAGCCAGAGCGCCTCGGCGGCGGTGAACTATATCGGCCGCTCGGTGGTGATGACCAACGGCATGGGCTCGCTCTCCGGCGGCACCGTCGACTGGACCTACAACCAGGCCGCGACCTCGGCCGGCACCACGCTGACGGTGAAGAACGCCGCCGGCCAGGTCGTCTACAGCACCAGCGGCGGAACCGCGGCGGGCAACAACGATTTCACCTGGAACGGCCAGGATTCCAACGGCAACCAGCTGCCCGACGGCCAGTACACGCTGAGCGTCTCGGCGACCGCGTCGGACGGCTCCGCGATCACCAGCTCGATCGCCAGCAAGGCGCTGGTCACCGCGGTCGATACCTCCGGCTCGGCGCCGCAGCTGGTGCTGGGCGCGATGGAGATCCCGCTCTCCGACGTGTCGCTGGTCGGTTCGACCTGATCAATCTCAATCGGCGGCCAGAACCGGCCGCCCTGGAAAAAAGGCGAAAGGGCCGAAGTCCCGAATGCCCGAAAGGAACTGAACAATGAGCCTCTATGATGCACTGGCAATCGGTGTTTCGGGACTGGATGCGAGCAGCCGGGCGCTGAGCATCGCCTCCTCCAACATCGCCAATGTCAATACGGTGGGCTACAAGGCCTCCCAGAGCGAATTCTCCACCATGCTGGCCTCCGTCAATGGCGGCGTCGGCTCGGGCGACAGCGGCGTCATGGCGTCGGCGCAGCAGAATATCGTCAAGCAGGGCCTGGCCTTCGCCACCACCTCGCCGACCGATCTGGCGATCAACGGCAACGGCTTCTTCTGCGTCGGCACCAGCGCCGACGCCTCGTCGCAGATGCTCTACACCCGCGCCGGCAGCTTCACGGCCAATTCGGCCGGCGACCTGGTGAATTCCTCCGGCCTCTACCTGATGGGCTGGCCGGTCGGCGCCGACGGTACGGTCTCGTCTTCCACGCTGCAGCCGGTCAATCTGAGCGGCATGGCGGGCAAGGGCGAAGCCACGACGACGATGTCGATCCAGGCCAATCTGCAGGCCAGCGCCACGCAAGTGAGCGGCTACACGCCCGGCCAGATGACGGCCGGCACCGTGACGCCCGATTTCCAGCGCACCATCGACGTCTATGACAGCCAGGGCGGGGCGCAGCCGATCCAGATGTCCTACGTCAAGACCGGCGCCAACACCTGGGCCTATGAAGCCGCCTATACCGGCCCGGAAGCCAACATCGACAACAACGGCACCAATCCCAATCCGATCGCCACCGGCACGATCACCTTCAATCCGGACGGTTCGCTCGCCAATGTCGTGGCGACCGGCGACACCAGCGGCAACACCTCTGGCACGATCAACCTGACGATCCCGTGGAACACGGCCAATTCGGGCCTGGTGCCGCAGACCATCAGCGTCAACATGGGCACGCCGCTGAAGACCGACGGCACGACCCAGTTCGATTCCGCCTCGGCGCTCAACAACTCGACGGTGGACGGCGCGGTGTTCGGCGACGTCATCGGCGAAACGGTCGGTTCGGACGGCACGGTCTACGCCAACTACTCCAACGGTTTGACCCAGGCGGCGTTCAAGGTGCCGCTGGCGACCTTCGCCAATGCCGACGGCCTGACGTCGGTGGGCGGGCAGGCCTATGCGGCCTCGATGCAGTCCGGCAAGGCGCTTATCAACGATGCCGGCACGGCGGGCGGCGGCACCATCCAGGCCGACGCGCTGGAAGGCTCCACCGTCGATCTGGCGACCGAGTTCACCAACATGATCACCACCCAGCAGGCCTATTCGGCCTCGGCACGCGTCATCACCACGGCATCGCAGATGCTCGACGAGCTGATGCAGATGCAGCACTGAACAAGGCGCCGCCGGCGTCTCAGGAAACGAAGGCGCCGGCGGGTTCTCTACAAATGTAGAAGCCGTCTTATGACCTCCTTTACCCTCGTTCTTGGCCTTTTCTTAAATAGCGCAGGGCTAGGTTCGCATGGGTAAGTGGAGTCGGGAGCAACGTGATGATGGGTGAAGACCGCAGGGGGCGCGTGAGCTATGTCATCGGACCCGATGGCAGCCCGCTGACGCTGGCCGACCTGCCGCCGCCCAACACCAAGCGCTGGGTGATCCGGCGCAAGGCCGAAGTCGTCGCGGCGGTCCGCGGCGGCCTGCTCAGCCTCGACGAAGCCTGCCGCCGCTACACCCTGACGGTCGAAGAGTTCCTCGCCTGGCAGCGCGCCATCGATCGCCACGGCCTGGCCGGGCTGCGCGCGACGCGGGTGCAGCAATACCGCAACTGATCATACGGAAAAAAGAGCCTCGCCATTTGGCCGCCCGGCCGGATGTGACGCGTCGCAGGCCTTTGGACCCGCGACGCGCGCTCATCCGCTGCGGCAATAGCCGGCAGCGCTATTTGTGGAACGAGACGCCGTCCAGCGACGTGAAACACTGGGCGTTGCTGAAATCGGTCTCTGCCTGGATGTTCACGTCTCCCGTGGGCTGGATGATCAGCCGCCCGTTTGTAGCGTTACACAGATCGACCGGCACATAGAGGTAATTCGCCGGGCGAAACTGTTCCGGCAGGATGAACGGCTCGCTGTTGGTTCCGGAGGTCTGGATGGCGCCCTCGAGATGCACCACGTTTTTGGCGACGGTTGCGGCCGGGTTGGCGGTGTTGAACGGCGCACCCGTCCAGCCGTTCATCAGCGCGAGCGCCGCGGCCCCCTTGGCATTCTGCGCAAACGAAACACCGTCGAGCGAGGTGAAGCATTGCGCGTCGCTGAAAGAGTTCTCGACCTCAACCGCCACGCTGCCGCCGGCCGCGATGTAGAGCCGCCCGTTGGCGGCATTGCAGAGATCCACCTTCACATACACATCCGTCGCGGGACGGAACTTCTTGGGCAGCACGAACGGCACCGCGTCGGTCCCGGACGTCACCATGGCGCCTTCCAGATGCACGATGCCGCCGATCTTCCGCGCGGCCGCGTGGGCGGTGCCGAAGGGCGTGTCCGCCCAGCCGTTCAGGAGCTTCAGCGGGGTGAAGGAATCCGACGAGGCGGCGAACCATGCGCCGTCGAGCGACGTTAAGCATTGCGCGTTTATGAATGAGCCCTGCGGCTGGACAGTCGCGGTCCCGTCGGGCGTGATTATCAATCGTCCGTTGGTGGCATTGCACATGTCGACCGCCATATAGACGGTCGCGGACGGCCGAAAAGCCGCAGGCAGCACGAAAGGCTGGGCGGAATTTCCGGTCGTTGCGATGCCGCCTTGAAAACGAACGATGCCGTTGACCTTGTATACGGATGCGTGAGCGGTGCCGAACGCCGTATCCTGCCAGCCGTTGATGAGGGTCAGCGGCTTCGCCTGCGCGAGCGCCGGGACGAGCAGCGCCGCGCAACTCGCCAAAACGGCGACGAGGCGCCGCGTGGATGATGCCGAAAACATTCTTCCTCCTGTGACGGATCGAGCGGATCCCGTTTCGCGATGAAGGGACCGCTATCACCCTTTTTCGGCAGCCCCATTCTGAAACATAACAAGACCGTTCAGGCGGAATAGCGACAATCTTGCGAATCCGGATGGCTTTTCGTGAGTTTTCGCAATGTCCATGCCTAACAAAGGCTTGCGCCGTACGGCCGTTACATGTCGCTCGGGAACTCCGACACGCGCTTGCGAAGACGTAAGCTTTGCGCCGCTTCCGCCCTGGCGCGTTTGATCGTTATCGTTAAGGCCACCTTTACCAACAACGCGGCAAGCTTTGCCTAGCGAACGGGCGCTGGGAGCTGTCATTGCCGGAATTCGTCAAAGCCATCGGTGCGGCGCGCTTCGGCGTCATGGCGGGCGTCGCCGCGGCGCTGACCGTCTTCTTCCTCTATGTGGCCGGCGTCATTTCCGAGCCGCCCAAGAGCATCCTGTTCTCCGGCCTGGAGTCGCGCGACGCCTCGGCGGTGACCGCCAAGCTCGATTCGATGAGCGTGCCCTACGACATCAAGGGCGACGGCGGCACCATCCTGGTGCCCGCCGACCAGGTGACCAAGCTGCGCATGGCCTTAGCGCAGGACAATCTGCCGGCCGCCGGCGTCGGCTACGAGATCTTCGACAAGTCCGACACCTTCGGCGCCACCGCCTTCGTGCAGAACATCAACCGGCTGCGGGCGCTGGAAGGCGAACTGGCGCGCTCGATCCAGACCATCGAGGGCATCGAGAGCGCCCGCGTCCATCTGGTGGTGCCGGAGCGGCAGATCTTCTCGCGCGAGGAACAGTCGCCCAGCGCCTCGGTGGTGCTGAAGACGCGCGGCCAGCTCGATCACGGCCAGGTCCAGGCGATCCAGCATCTGGTCGCCGCCGCCGTCCAGGCGCTGGTGCCCAGCCGCGTCGCCATCATCGACGACAAGGGCAGCCTGCTGGCGGGCGGCGACGACAAGGACGGCGCCGACGCCGACGGCGCGGGCGAGGAACAGCATACCACCGAATTCGAGGACCGGCTGCGCCAGCGCATCGAATCCCTGGTCGCCAGCATCGTCGGCGCCGGCCATTCGCGCGTCCAGGTCACCGCCGACATGAACTACAACCACAGCAGCGTGACCAGCGAGACCTACGATCCCGACAGCAAGGTGGTGCGCTCCACCCAGACCGTCGAGCAGAACGCCACCGACACCAATGCCGGCAGCAGCGCGGTCAGCGTCGCCAATGCGTTGCCGGGCCAGCAGGGCGCGGCCAGCGACGGCGGCACCAAGTCCAATTCGGGACGCACCGAGGAAACCACCAATTACGAGATCTCCAAGACCACCAAGACCAGCACGGTCGACGGCGGCGCGGTCCGGCGGCTCTCGGTCGCGGTGGTGGTCGACGGCAGCAAGGCCGATGCCGACTACAAGCCGCGCACGCCGGCGGAGATGAAGCAGATCGAATCGCTGGTGAAATCCGCCATCGGCTTCGACGCGGCGCGCGGCGACCAGGTGCAGGTCTCCAGCATGGCGTTCGCCCGCATCGACACCGGACCTGCGACGCCCGCGGCGGCGCCGTTCCTCGGCCTCGACGGCGCCTATTGGTTCAAGATCATCGAGGCGGCGATCCTCTCGCTCACCGCGCTCCTGGTCGGTCTCTTCGTGCTGCGCCCGCTGACCCAGCGCATGTTCGCGCCGGTCAGCTATTCCACCACGCAGATCGCACAGGGCTCGCCCGTCGCCGGCCAGCTTCCGGCGCCCGCCGTGGCGGCCGATGCCGGCGCACCGGCGGGCCAGATTCCCGCCGCGCTGGCGCCGCCGCGCGAAAGCATGATCGACATCTCGCGCAGCGAGGGACAGGTGCGCGAATCCTCCGTCCGCATGGTCGGCGCGGTCTTTTTGCCCCATCCCGTGGAA
>JAATGL010000064.1 GCA_015654705.1 Alphaproteobacteria bacterium
GCCTTCCGTCCCGGTGCCGGCGCAGGGTCTCATAATGCTCGATGCGGTCACCGCGGCGCATGCGCTCGGCGATGTCGCTTTCCTCGTCGTGACGGTCCGGCGGGATGAGGGTCGTCACCGGCAGGCCGATGATGTCCTCGGGGGCATAGCCGAACAGCCGTTCCGCACCCTTGTTCCAGCTCGTGATGATGTCGTTCAAGTCCTTTCCGATGATCGCGTCGTCGGAGGATTCGACGATGGCCGCCAGCCTGCGGGCGTCGTCCATGCTGCGCTTCTGCTCGGAAATGTCGTGCACGATGCCGATGAAGATGCGCCGGCCGTCCATCTCGCCCTGGCCCACGGACAGATACATCGGAAACGTGGTGCCGTTCTTCCGCCGGCCGAAGACCTCGCGGCCGCTTCCGATGATGTGGCGCTCGCCGGTCTGGCGATAGCGGGACAGATAGCCGTCATGCTCGGCGTGATAGGGCGAGGGCATCAGCATCTTGACGTTGCGGCCGATAACCTCGTCCCGCCTGTAGCCGAACATCCGCTCGCAGGCGTCGCTGTAGACCTGGAGCAGGCCGTCCGCGTCGATGATCATGATGCCGTCGACCGCGGTGGCGACGAGGGCGTTGAACAGCGCGTCGTCGTGCGGCTCCCGGGCCTTGTTCGCAGCCACCGCGCCGCCCTTAGCCGAGCCGGGAAAAGCGTGCCGCCGCCCGGCGCATTACAGGAGCAACATTGCGCGAAATCAATTTTCGCCGCCGCGGCGGCGCTATGCTTCTCAAATCGCAACCCTCAGATGTCGTGCAGGAGCCGGCATGTTGTAACAGCGGGGATTGGCCATGAAACATGCTGTCATTGTCGCACATCCGAGTGCCGAAAGCTTCACCCTGTCCGTCGCCGCCGCCTATCGCGACGCGGTGGAGGCGAGAGGGTCCCGGACGGAATGGCGCGACCTGTATCGGATGAATTTCGCGCCCAGCCTCGACGCCGATGAAATCCCGAAGCCCGGCGGGTTCACGCCCGGTCCGGACGTGCTCGCCGAACGCAGGCTGCTGTCCGGCGTCGACGTCTTCGCGTTCTTCTATCCGTTCTGGATGAATGCCCAGCCGGCGATGATGAAGGGCTATATCGACCGCGTCTTCGGAATGGGCTTTGCCTATGGCGCGTCGAAAGGCGGCAACGTGCCGCTTCTGAAGTCCCGCAAGATGATCAGCTTCACCTCGAGCGGTGCGCCCACCGACTGGGTGATCAAGTCGGGCGCCTGGGACGCCGTGCACAGGCTGTTCGACGAACATTTCGCCACAGTCTGCGGCCTGGAACTGCTCGACCACATTCACTTTGGCGGCATAGTGCCGGGAATCCGCGCCGACGCGGTCGAACGCCATCACGATGCGGTGCGGGCGGCCGTCGCCAGACATTTCTGAGCGCGATCGCCGGACCGCGCCGCCGCTGTCAGCGCGAGGCGTCCGCGAAGATCCGCCGCAGCCAGCCCGCGCCCGGCTCGCGCGACGCGGAAGACATCCGTCCGGGCGCGGCGTCCGGCAGGCCGCGGCGGCCGCTGACGTGGTCGATCACGATCCGGAAATAGGTCGCTTCGATCGGGCGTATCTTTCCGTCGACGACCGTCTTCACATAGCCGGGCTCCCACCAGGCCGGCCGCCGGCGCAAAAGGTCGTAGGCGCGTCGGCGGCGGATTTCGTATTCGGGCGTGTCGGGCAGTTCTTCGTATTTTCCCGTCACGATCACCGTGGACCAGTCCTGCGAGGTGGCCAGTTCCTCGACCTCGACACAGACCAGCGGATTGGTGCGCATCCACTGGATCTTCTTGCCGAGCGTCGAGAAGCTGTAGAGGAATCCCGCGTCATGCGCGAAGGAAATGGGCGTGATATAGGGCTGCCCCTCGCAGGCGCAGGCCAGCCTCCCCAGCCGGGCGCGCGCCAGCAGGGCGGTGCAGTCCTGCGCACTCATGTCGTGGATCAGCATGGCGGCACGCTCCGTCCCCCGATGCCGGGTTCAGTTCTGGCGGGTTTTCGTTTGATCGTCATCGCGCCGCCCGGTGAACGACGCGTAGGCCAGTGTCGCGGCAAATACCGCAAGCGCCGCGATGATGAGACCGAGATACATTTGTTCGCCCAACGACATGATTTGCTCCTCTCCGTTTGACGAAAGGATGCGCGCTCGGCGGCGAAACGAAATTGACGAAAATCAAGGAGTGCGAAGGCGCGGGATGGGATGTCGTGGCCGCAGTTGAAAAGGATCGGGCGCATGACATTGATGCGGATCAGGATGGATCTGGGGCGGTCCGATGGGTTCCCGGACGGCAGCCGCAGGCACGGCTATGAATTCGTCGCGCCGCTGACCCGGGAATGGCGCATCGATGCGGCGGCCTGGCGGGCCGTGAAGGCGGAATGCACGGTGCGGCGGTTCTGGGGCGACGAGGCCGACGAATTCGGCCATCTGCGGCATCTCGGCCATGGCTGGCGGTTCGATTACGGCGAGCCGGGGCCGGTGGACGACGAACCGTTCTTCAAGCTCGACAACCATGTCGTCGCACCGGGCACCTATGTTTCGGTCACCGAGCATGACGGCATCCAGCGTCCGTTCCGCATCGTCAGAGTCATTCCGCTGCACGAGATCGTGTCGCCGCCCCATGGCGGGCGAGGGGCTGACATTTCGGCGCGATAGGCGTTTCATCCGCTCATGTCCGTTCGCAATCTGGATGCCATTTTCCGGCCCAAAAGCGTCGCGCTGATCGGGGCGAGCAACCGCCCCCATTCGGTGGGCGCGGTGATCGCGCGCAACCTGCTGGCCGGCGGCTTCGACGGACCGGTAATGCCGGTGAACCCGCAGCACGGCTCCGTCGCGGGCGTGCTGTGCTACCCCGATGCGGCCAGCCTGCCGATGACGCCCGACCTGGCGGTGATCTGCACGCCGCCGCAAACCGTGCCGGGACTGATCGCGGCGCTCGGCGCGCGCGGCACCCGGGGCGCCATCGTGGTGACGGCGGGATTCCGTGAAGCGGGCAATGCCGCCGGCCGCAAGCTCGACCAGGACATGCTGGACGCGGCGCGCCCGCACCTGATGCGGATCATCGGTCCCAATTGCATCGGCGTGCTGTCGACGCCGGTCAATCTGAACGCGTCCTTCGCCCATGGGACGCCGCGCCGCGGCAAGGTCGCCTTCGTGGCGCAGTCCGGCGCGATGGTGGCGACGGTGATGGACTGGGCCGGCGCGCGCGGGCTGGGCTTTTCCCATCTCGTCTCGCTGGGCGACATGGCCGATGTCGATTTCGGCGATGTGCTCGACTATCTCGCCGGCGATCCCGACACCGACGCGATCCTTCTCTATGTCGAGGGGATCACCCAGGCGCGCAAATTCCTCTCGGCCGCCCGGGCCGCGGCGCGGCTGAAACCCATCGTCGCGATCAAGGCCGGACGGCAGAGCGCGGCGGCCAAGGCGGCGGCGTCGCACACCGGCGCGCTGGCCGGGATCGACGCGGTCTACGACGCGGCGTTCCAGCGCGCCGGAATCCTGCGCGCCTACGATCTCGACGAAGTGTTCGACGCGGTCGAGACGCTGGCAATGCGGCCCAACGTGGCCGGCGACCGCCTGGCCATCCTGACTAATGGCGGCGGCATCGGCGTTCTGGCGACGGATGCGCTGATCGGGCAGGGCGGCCGGCTGGCCGAACTGGCGCCGGAAACATTGTCGCGGCTGGACGCGCTGCTGCCGCCGACCTGGTCGCACGCCAATCCGGTGGACATCATCGGCGACGCCGATGGCCGCCGCTATGCCGGCGCGCTCGCGGCCCTGCTGGCCGCGCCCGAGGCGGACGCGATCCTGATCCTGCATTGCCCAACCGCCATCGCCTCCGGACTGGAGGCGGCGAAATCGGTGATCGCGGTGCCGAACGCCGAGGCGCGGCCGGTGCTGATCAGCTGGCTGGGATCGAGCCGGGACGAGGATGCAGGCGCGCTGTTCGATGCGGCGCGCCTGCCCAGCTACGACACGCCCGAAAAGGCGGTGCGCGGCTTCATTCATCTGGTGCGCTATCGCCGCGGCCAGGAGCAGTTGATGGAGGTGCCGCCGGCCGGCGATTTTTCGGTGGACGAAGGCCGGGCGCGCAGGGCGATCGCGGGGGCGCTTGGCTCCGGCGACGCCTGGCTCGATCCGGTCGCGGTGCAGGAACTGTTCGAGGCCTATCGGATCCCCATCGTGCGTTCGCAGCGCGTGGCGACGGCGGAGGACGCCGCGGCGACGGCGCAGGCGTTCGGCGGCACGGTGGCGCTCAAGATCGTCTCGCCCGACATCACCCACAAATCCGACGTCGGCGGCGTGGTGCTCGATCTGGTCGGCGCCGATGCCACGGCCGTCGCCGCGCGCGCCATGCTGGCGCGGGTCGCGAAGGCGGCCCCGGCCGCGCGCCTGCAGGGCTTCCTGGTGCAGGAGATGATCCGCCGGCCCGGCGCCTATGAACTGATCCTGGGCATGGCGTCGGATGCGACCTTCGGCCCGTTTCTGCTGTTCGGGCAGGGCGGCGTCGCCGTCGAGCAGATCGCGGACAAGGCCCTGGCGCTGCCGCCGCTCAACCTGGCCCTGGCGCGCGAGATGATTTCGCGCACGCGCATCTATCGCCAGCTCAAGGGCTATCGCGACCGTCCGCCGGTCGCGCTGGAAGAGGTCGCGGCGACGCTGGTGAAGCTGTCCCGGATGATTTGCGATCTCGACGCGGTGATCGAGCTCGACGTCAATCCGCTGCTGGCCGACGATAAGGGCGTGATCGCGGTCGACGCGCGCGTGCGCGTGGCCGAGCCGCAGGCGGGCGGACAGGGGACGCGGCGCCTGGCGATCCGCCCCTATCCCGGCGCGTTGGCGTGTCGCGAGACGCTCGGCGGCGTCGATTTCGTGCTGCGTCCAGTGCGGCCGGAAGACGCGCCGGCCTTTGTGCGCTTTTTCGCGCGGCTGGAGCCCGAGGACATCAGGCTGCGCTTTCTGGCGCCGCTGCAGGCGCTGTCCGCGGCCAGGCTCGCCCGGCTGACGCAGATCGACTATGACCGCGAGATGGCGCTGGTCCTGTTCGATGCCGCGCAGGAGATTGCCGGCATCGCCAGGATCGCCGCCGATCCGGACAGTCTGAACGCGGATTTCGCCGTCATCGTGCGCAGCGATTTGAAAGGCCGCGGCATCGGGCGCCTGCTGCTGCAGCGCCTCATCGCCTATGCGCGCCAGCGTGGGATCGGCAGCTTGACGGGCGATATCCTGAAAGACAACGCGCGGATGCTGGCGCTCTGCAGCAGCTTGGATTTCGCGATCGCGCCGGCGGCCGATGCCGCGGGCGTGGTGCGTGCGCGCCTGGTGCTGCAGCCGGAGACCATGAACCGAATGACGAGGGAAAAGACATGACATTTGCCAAGATCGTCGTACCGGTCGCCGGCATCGCGCGCGATGCGGTGGCGCTGGCGGCCGCGCTGCGCGCGGCGGGGCCGTTCAATGCGCATGTTCAGGCCGTGTTCGCCCATCCCAACCCGCAGGCGGCGGTGCCGAATGTCGGCGTGCCGTTCTCCCTGGAAGTCGTCGGCGCCGTCATCGACGGACAGGAGCAGGTGACGAAGGCCGGGGTGGCCGCCGCCCGCGCCGCACTTGCCGCCGCCGCCGTTGGCGCGCAAGCCGAGATCGTCGCCGCGCCGCGGAAGGCGGCATCGGTCACTTGTTCCCTGCGCGAGATCCAGGGGCGGCTGCCGGCCGTCGCCGCCGTCGCGTCGCAATTGTCCGATTTGGTCGTCTTCGGACCGCTGCACAACCCGGAATTCGCCGACCTGACGGAGGCCTTTCTGGACATCCTGACCAAGGCCGGACGTCCGGTGCTGATCGCGCCCGAAAAGCCGCTGCCGAATTTCGCGCGCGACATCGCGGTCGGATGGGACGGCAGCCTCGGCGCCTCGCGCGCGCTCATCGCCGCCCTGCCGCTCCTCGGCGTCGCGAAGACGGTCACGCTGTTGTGCGTGCATGACGGCGCCGAGGCGGTGAGCGTCGACGACGCGATGCAATATCTCGAGCTGCACGGATTGGGGTGCGCGGAACGGCGCCACAAGCCGCAGGGGCGGCCGGTCGGCGAGGCGCTGGCGCAGGCGGCCCAGGATTGCGGCGCCGACCTTCTGGTGCTCGGCGGCTATGGCCACAGCCATTTGCGCGAGACCATCTTCGGCGGCGTCACCTCGGACATCCTGTTCCGGCCGACGATGCCGATTTTCCTCGCCCACTGATCGGCCGCTGATGCGGACGGAGCGCTGTCCTCAATGCACCATGAAGATGGGAATTTTCGGATGCGAGACGACGGATTTCGTCACGCCGCCGAAGATGGTCTCGCGCAGCCGGCTATGGCCGTAGCCGCCCACGACCAACAGATCGCATCCGTCCGCCACCGCCGTGTCGAGCAGCAATTCGCCGATGTCCGGCTTGGCTTTCGCGATCACGCGCTCGATGCTCTCCACCGCGTGAAGCGCCAGATAGGTCTTTACTTCCTCGACCGCGCCCGGCGGGCGCTGCGCCTGCAGCACGGAGAGGATTTCCACGCTGGCGGCCCGGCGCAGATAGGGCAGGGCGCCGCTGAGCGCATGGGCCGCCGCCATGCGCCCGTCCCAGCCGATGGCGATCTTGCGGCCGAATTCGGCCGGTGCGGTCTCCGCCGACAGCAGGACGGGGCGTCCCGACCGGGTCAGGATGCGCACGAACGCATCGTGGATGTCGGGATGGTCGTTGCCGCCGAGCGGCGGGAACACGATCAGGTCCGAAAGCAGCGCCGCCTCCTCGACGCAGGAAACGAGGTGGCCGGTCCGTTCGGCATAGGAGGCGGTGACGACCTCGCTCCGTGCGGGCCTGCCGACGACGCCGACATCGGCCTTCGCCGCGCCGATGGCCAGCGTGGAACGCGCGGCCGCGGAGCGCGCAACGCCGCGTTTCTCGGCCGCGTCGACGAGATCCTGCACGAC
>JAATGL010000121.1 GCA_015654705.1 Alphaproteobacteria bacterium
CGCACGACTTCGCTGTAAGCCTCGACCACTCCGCCCATGTCGCGGCGAAAACGGTCCTTGTCCAGCTTTTCGTTGGTGTTGGTGTCCCATAACCGGCAATTGTCGGGGCTGATCTCGTCGGCCAGCACAATGCGCATGAAATCATTTTCCCACAGCCGTCCGAATTCCAGCTTGAAATCGACCAGCTTGATGCCCGCGCCCAGGAAAAGGCCGGAGAGAAAATCATTGATGCGGATGGTGAGGTTGACGATGTCGTCGAGGTCCTGGGGCGCGGCCCAGCCAAACGCGGTGATGTGCTCCTCGCTCACCCAGGGATCGTGCAGCGCGTCGTTCTTGTAATAATACTCGATGATCGAGCGCGGCAGCGCCGTGCCCTCCTCGATGCCCAGCCGCTTGGACAGCGAGCCCGCCGCCACGTTGCGCACCACGACTTCGAGGGGAACGATCTCCACCTCCTTGACCAGTTGCTCGCGCATGTTGATGCGGCGCACGAAATGGGTCGGCACGCCGATCGCGTTCAACTGGGTCATCAGGTATTCGCTGATGCGGTTGTTGAGGACGCCCTTGCCGTCCAGCGTCGCCTTCTTGGTGGCGTCGAAGGCGGTGGTGTCGTCCTTGAAATACTGGATGAGGGTGCCGGGCTCCGGCCCCTCATAGAGGATCTTGGCCTTGCCTTCATAGATCTGGCGGCGGCGTTTCATGGGAATTCCTTCAGGCGGGCGTCGCCCAGAACGGAAGACGAGGGTACCCCGTCAAAGCAGCAAAATAGCGACCATGGGCGGCTGCGGCAACGTTGCGATTGGACGCGGCCGCGCCTATCTGTGTGTAGTCTGCAAGCTCGCGCCAGGACGGCGCGCCGGATCGGCATTGGACTGGTTTATCTTTCAAATGCAAGGGGTTGTAGGATGACGGATGGGTTCAAGGACCGCGAAAGAGGCTACGAGAACAAATGGGTGCATGACGAGGAGCTGCATTTCAAGGTCGTCATCCGGCGCAACAAACTTCTGGGTCTGTGGGCGGCGCACGAAATGGGGATGACCGGGACAGCCGCCGACGACTACGCCAAGATGCTCGCCCAACTCGATTTCCTCGAACCGGGCCACGAAGACCTGGTCCGCAAGCTGCGCCACGATTTCGATGCCGCCAAGGTCGCCCATTCCGACCACGTGATTCGCCGCCAGATGGAGGATCTGCTGAAAGTGGCGGGCGAGCAGCTCTCCGGCGACACCCAGGGGTAATCCCAGGCGCCTCCCGATATGCTAGAGTTCCGCCGGCGCCCGAACCGGGCGCTCGCGGCCGCGACCGCGGCCAAACGGGAGGGCATTGGCCATGAAATCGTTGTTGATCGGCGGCATTGTTCTGGGATTGCTCGCGCCGGCATCCGCGTTCGCGCAAAGCGTCTTCGACGGCACCTGGAAGGCGGATGTCAGCTCGGCGCAGATGCCGAAGAAGCCGGACGTCTATCTGCTCAACAAGGGAATGTGGTCCTGCAGGACCTGCGCGCCCGCCTACACGGTGGCCGCGGACGGCGCGGATCACCCGGTCACCGGCCATCCCTATTATGATTCGGTCGCCATCAAGATCGTCGACGACCACACGATCCTGGAGACCGACAAGAAGAACGGCAAGGTCGTCGCGACCTCGACCAGCACCGTCGCGCCGGACGGAAAGACGATGACCTTCGAATTCAGCGACAGCAGCAACACCAATGCCGCGCCGGTCACCGGCAAGGGCACCGAGGCCCGCGTCGGCGCGGCGCCGCCGGCCGGCGCCCATGCGATCTCCGGCGCGTGGCGCATCACCGGCTTTTCGGGCTACTCCGACAACGGTCTGACGATGACCTATCAGGTCGAGGGCGACAGCCTGACGATGAAGAATCCGACCGGCCAGTCCTACACCGCCAGGCTGGACGGCAGCGACGCGCCGATGACGGGCGATCCCGGCGTCACCAGCGTTTCAGTGAAGAAAGTCTCGGCCAACACCATCGTGGAAACGGACAAGCGCGACGGCAAGCCCGTCGCGGTCGTGACCATGACGGTCGAAAGCGACGGAAAATCGATGAAGGTGAGCGTGGACGACAAGCTGCAGGGAAAGACCACGTCGTTCCTATCGAGGAAGCAGTAGCGGCGAATATCGCGGAATCGGATCGCCTCTCGCTTTTCGCTGGGTGAGAGGCGCTTCCGGCACGATCATCTGCCACGTACACGGCCGCCGGCGGCCACTCCAAGCTGGGCACCAGGCGCGGCGGCCAGATGATCGCCTTCGCGCCGAAATGATCTTCAGGCCGCGATGCCGACGGTCGCCTTGGCGACATAGCCGTCCTGGATATTGCCCGTCATCACAGGCGTCATCGCGGCAAGCTGGGCCGGCGTGTCGTCGCCGAAGCACTGATCGGTGCCCAGGGTGATCTGCGAGAACGGTTGGATACTGCCGCTGTAGCCTCTGGCGTTATTGTAGATGTTGGTGCAGACGTCGGCGGGCAGCGCCAGCGGTGTGGTGAGGAACGATTTCTTTCCATTGGTGGCTTCCGCCAGGCTGGTGAAGTTCTCCAGATGCAGATGCGGCCAGCGCCCGGGATAGCAGCCGGGGAAGATCGTCACGAAGCTGAGCCTGCCGTTTTCGTCGGAGACCTGCACGCCGCGCAGATAGCTTTCCTTGGGCACGGTGTAGAGCGAATAGAGTCCGTCGCGGTCGCAATGCCAGAAATAGACGGCATAGCCCGCGAGCGGCGTGCATCGCGCATTGATGTTCACGAGGGTCAGCTTCAGCCTGACCTTCACGCCCTTGGCCTTGGTGGTCGTGGTCAGGAAGCTGGAGCGCACGTCGCGGCGCACCACACCCGATTCGGTGAGCACATCCGACGTCGATCCGTTGGCATGGTTGGTGCCGTCCGCCGGGAACGGCCCGGCGATCTCGGGCGCGTCCGCCACGCACTTGCCGCCGGCATAGGCGGCACGCGGAAACAGGACCGTTCCCAGCCCGCCGGCCAGCGCCGCCGATCCCGCGGCCATGCCGAGTAGGGAAAGCGCCTGACGCCGCTCGACAAGCTTTTGGCCGATCAGCGCGAGATCCTTGCCCAGGCCGCCATCATGGTCGTCGTCTTGCGCGCGCATCGGTGTTCCCCCTCGATCCAGCGCTCCAGCATAGACGCGTCGCCGTCCGCCGTCGATGGCGCGCCCGGAGGGACGCCCGCGCTTAAGACGAATGATGGCGATGCGTGCCGGGCGACGACCGGCTGTCGCGGAAATCGCCATGCGCGGCGAAATCCACGTCGAAGTCGAGGCGGTCGGCCAGGAACATGTCGGTCAGCTTCATCTTCCAGATGACGGTGTGGCCGTAAGGATCGCCCCACACCGTCGGCGGCACGACATGATCGCCGACGCGCAGCGGCGCGATGTGCTCGATCGAGCCGGGCAGCCATATGGCGAAGGTATAGGTGTGATCGCCGAACATCGACTGCAGGATTTCCCCACCCAGATGCTCGTCATTGGCGTCTTCGTGATGGTGGCGGGCACTGTCGACGTGGAAGGTGCGGTGGAAATTCACCGTGGTGCCGCCGAGGCCGAGCAGCTTCTTTCCCGTCACGTGCAGGGCAATCGTCTCGTCGCCGAGTTTCAGGTCGGAGAGATCGCGGAACGCGACTTCCGAGGTCTGCACCGTCTCGTCGCCTCGCCTTGTGATGCGCGTGACGCCGCGGTTGTCGCCCAGATCGATGTCGGCGTGCTTCTTGTCGAGCCCCTCGCCCACGATGCCGTCGGCGGCCACCGCCACGGCGTAGGTGCCGCCGCCGTCGCGCCGCACGGCGACCCTCTGTTCGAGATCGAAACAGCCGCAGAGCCCGGCCGCGGCCGCGAAAACCACGGCGACGGAAAGCATCCGCTTCGAGAAAACGCCGGCAAACCGCATGATTCCCTCCCAGGCCCGGTGCGCATCCTGTCAGATGGAGAGGGAATTGGCGAAAACAAGGCGGTGACGATAGGATCGCGCTCCGGAGGATCCGATGGCCGAACGCAAGGAAATTCGCTTCTCCGGCTCCCAGGGGCCAGGTGCGCCGCGATGATGAACGAGAGGCGCCGCGAGGAGATGGCGAAGCGGATCGCCCTCATGGCGCGTTTCGGCAGCATCGCCGGCGCCACGGTCCTGGAGATCGGCGCCGATGCCGACAGCTTCGCGGCCAGGATGCTGGTCGATGCGGGCGCGAGCAAGGTCATCAGCAGCAATTTTCGCGAACGGTGGCCGACGGACACGGTCGGCGCGATCGAGCGGCGCCGCATCGATGCGCGCCGTCTGGAAGATTCCCTGGAGCCCGAAAGCGTCGACATCATTTTCGGCGCCGCCGTGCTGGAGCATATCGACGGCCTGGCCCAGTTCTTCGCGGGCGCCAAGCGCACGCTGAAGAAGAACGGCCTGTTCTTCGTGCATGGCGGCCCGATCTGGTCGTCGGCCAAGGGCCACCACGTCTTCGTGAAGGGCGAAACGGTGCATTACCGGTTCGGCGACAAGAACACCAACCCGATCCAGGACTGGACGCATCTGGCGCTCGACAAGCCCGGCCTGATCGCGGATCTGCGGACGCGCGGCGTGCCGCCGGGCGACGCAGCGACGATCGGCACCTGGGTCTATGAGGAAGACGGCATCAATCGCGTGGGCTATCGCGCGATATGCGAGACCTTCCAGGCCTCGGGCCTGGCGCTGCTCGAGCAGATGGACAATGCGTTCAAGCCGCCGCCGCCGGACCTGCGCGAGGTGATCGAGCGCGGCCCCTGGGCCGGCCAAGAGCGCTACGACGTCTCCGGCATCACCTTCGCGGCGCGGCCCTGACGCGGTGGACGGATGCGGCGGCCGCTTCTCGAAAGGCTCTACCGCACGAATTCCAGCGCCACCGAGCAGAATTGCAGCACCATGGCGGCGAGCACCGCGGCGTGCCAGATCGCCTTGTGATAGGGAATGCGCTCGATCACATAAAAGGCGACGCCGGCCGAATAGACGAACCCGCCCGCCGCCAGCAGCCAGAAATCGATCGCCGCCATCGCGTGGGCCAGCGGGCTGATCACCGTGACGATCATCCAGCCCATGCCTAGATAGAGTGCCAGCGTCGCGATCTCAAAACGGCGCGGAAACAGGATCTTCACGCTCACGCCGAACATCGCCGCGATCCAGACGACCGCCAGGATGATCGTGCCCGACGGCGCCCCCAGCCGGTTGACCGCGAACGGCGTATAGGTGCCCGCGATCATGATGAAGATGGCGGCGTGGTCGAGGCGGCGCAGGATCTGCTTCGACGGGCGGTGCTGCGGCATCAGATTGTAGGCGGCCGAACAGCCGATCATCGCCAGCAGCCCGATGCAATAGACCGTCACCGAGATCACCACCGAAAGCCCGGTGACGTGAAAGAGCAGCCACAGGCTGGCATTGATGGCGAAGATGATGCCCAGCACATGGACGATCGCGTCGGCCAGATGCTCGTGGCGCGAATAGAGGCGGGCGACCTTCTCGGCCGCGGCTCCGGCGGGGTTCTTCATTCGCCCATGCTACACATTCCCGATGACCGGGCGATGACCAATTTTGCTCGCCGGCCGCGGCGGTTCCGTCACGCCGGCCGGCCCCGGTTCCCGCCTATATGGAAATTATACGAAGGCCGCGCGACGCACGCCCTCGAATCTATACGTCCCATGCACGATGTTCCGGCTTGAAACACGGAGACATTCCATGCTCGACGCGATTCTGATCGCCGCCGGCGCCGGTTTTTTCATCGTCGCGATCGCCTACACGATCGCCTGCGACCGACTGTAGAGGCCCCGCCGATGACCCTCGATTATGCCCTGGGAGCGCTGGTGACCGCCGCGGTGCTCTTTTACCTCGTCTTCGCCCTGATCCGCCCCGAGCGGTTTTGAGGAGCACTCACCGTGACCTTTAATGGCTGGATCCAGATCGCGATCTATTTCGGGCTGCTGCTCGTCTGCGTGAAGCCGCTCGGCATCTACATGGCGAAGGTCTTCGAGGGCCAGCGCACATTTCTCTCCTTCGTGCTGTGGCCGGTCGAGCGCGGCATCTACCGCCTCTGCGGCGTCGACGCGAAGGAGGAACAGCACTGGGTGACCTACACCGCCGCCATGCTGATCTTCAGCATCGCGGGCTTTGCCTCGCTCTATGCGCTGCAGCGGCTGCAGGCGCTGCTGCCGTTCAACCCGCAGGGCATGGCGGCGGTCGGCCCCGACCTCGCCTTCAACACTTCGGTCAGCTTCATCACCAACACCAACTGGCAGTCCTATGTCGGCGAGACGACGATGAGCTATCTGGTGCAGATGGCGGGGCTGACGATGCACAATTTCGTCTCCGCCGCCACCGGCATCGCGCTGGCGGTCGCCCTGGTGCGCGGCTTCGCGCGCCGCTCGGCCAGGACGATCGGCAATTTCTGGGTCGATCTGACCCGCTGCACGCTCTACGTCCTCTTGCCGGTCTCCGTCGTCGTCGGCCTGTTCTTCGTGTGGCAGGGCATGCCG
>JAATGL010000113.1 GCA_015654705.1 Alphaproteobacteria bacterium
CCTTGGCAAGGTTCTGCGCCGTGCCGGAATAGGTCTCCACCGCGCCGATGCC
Organism: Alphaproteobacteria bacterium; assembly: GCA_015654705.1. Lineage (GTDB taxonomy): Bacteria > Pseudomonadota > Alphaproteobacteria > Micropepsales > Micropepsaceae > Rhizomicrobium. The sequence goes on from JAATGL010000113.1 coordinate 53, forward strand.
GTAAATGCACGAGACGCTGGCGACGATGATGACATCATCCCGCTCCAGGATCGCGCGCGTCGCCGAATGGCGCATGCGGTCGATCTCCTCGTTCACCGAGGAATCTTTTTCGATGTAGGTGTCGCTGCGCGGGATATAGGCCTCGGGCTGATAGTAGTCGTAATAGGAGACGAAATACTCCACCGCGTTCTCGGGGAAGAAGCCCTTCATCTCGGCATAGAGCTGGGCCGCCAGCGTCTTGTTGGGGGCGAGGATCAGGGCCGGGCGCTGCACCGCCTCGATCACCTTGGCCATGGTGAAGGTCTTGCCGGAGCCGGTGACGCCCAGCAGCACCTGGTCGCGTTCATTGGCGCGCACACCCTCGACCAGCTCCCGGATCGCCGTCGGCTGGTCGCCGGCCGGCTCATATTCGCTGACCAGCCGGAAGCGCTTGCCGCCTTCCGATTTCTGCGGCCGCACCGGGCGATGCGGCACGAACCCGGCCAGCTCGGCGCCCGTCGCCCCATGCAGCGGCAGGTTGCCGATGCCGGCGGAAACCGGCGGCGCGGGATCGTAGGCCGTTCCCGCCGGCGCGATCGGCACCGCCGCCGCAGCCTCGCGGAACTTCGCCGAAGCCTCGGAGAAGCCCTTCACCTTGCCGCGCGCCGGCCGCCCGACCTGTCCGTTGTTGTGCGCCATGGCGCCAATATAGGGATTGTTCGCGGTCCGCGCACGCGCCGGATATGATGGCGTCTTGCGGAATGAAAAACGGCGGAACCGATGAAAACGATGATGTCGATCTTGGCGCTTTTGCTCGCGGCGGGACTGGCCGCGCCGGCGCTGGCGCAGGGCATGGGTGGTGGCGGCGGCGGCTATGGAGGCGAGATGGGCAGCGACGTGCCCGACGGCAGCGAATTGCGGGTGCCGAGCAGCGGCCCCGGCGACCCGGTGGGCATCGCGGAGGAAGAGCGGCTCGCCGGCCAATGCGACAAGGCGCTTCCCGTCCTGCGCCGCTACGCGGAGCGCGGCGCGGGCAACGAGATCGCGCAATTCAATCTCGGTGAGTGCCAGATCGATCTGGCCGCCGCGGAACATGATGCCAAGCGTGCCGCGGACCTGCGCCAGGAAGGAGCCGGCTGGATCCTGCGCGCGGCGAATGCCGGCTTCGCCAAGGCGCAGGCGGCGGCCGTCCTGCTTTACCTGGACGCGACCGGCGTCGCGGCCGATCCGGTCGAGGCGGACAAATGGGCCCTGCTCTATCGCGCCAACGGCATGCGCCTGTCGATCGGCCTGCCGAATCTCGCGCCGGATATCAGCAGCCGCCTCGACGCCGCGCTCAACGACGCCAGGCAGAGCGAGGCACAGGCGCGCGCCGATGCCTGGACGCAGACGGTGCCGGCACCGGATCCTTAAGAATCCTGTAACGATATCGCTGTTTCGAAACGGGCCCTTGCGCGCTTCGACCCTTGTCCGGGCGGAGCGGCCGCCTATATCCGATAGGTCGGTCCTTGCGGCGGCACCGTGGCCTCCTTGCCACTCTTCGTCGCAGTTTTGCATGCCGGACGGGCCAACATGGCACTTTTTTGCCGATTCGGACGTTGTTGCGCAGGTGGGGGGAAGAAAGCGAGCGAAGCTATGAGAACGATCAGGATTTCCAAGACGCAGACCAATGACGAATGGGACGAGCACGATGCGCCGCCCCTGCTGCGCAACGACACCCAGCTCATCGGCGCCCATGCCGATTACCGCCGCGAGGATTTCATCTTCCCGCGCACCCAGTCGCTGGCGATGCGCGAGGCGGAATGGGAAAACCGGCTGAAGCCGATCAAACCCTGGGGCATCAACGTGGTCGCCGACATCGCCTGGCACATTTTCGCGTAGGACTTTTTGAGACGGCGAGGACGGTGCCGTAGACCGTTCTTCGCCGGAGATGCGCGGGCGAGCCTGTCCGCTGCAGCATCTTCCGCCGCGCACGATCAGAAGATTATCAATCTCATTCCGCTGCATGCAGCGTCGGGATTTTGCGCGTGTCTACGCGGCGCTCGGCATGCCAGAGGTCGTAAGACGATTGCAGGTTGAGCCAGAGGCGCGCCCCGTTGCCGCAGAGCTTGCCAAGCCGCACGGCCATGTCCGGCGTCACGGGACGAGGATTAACGCGCGCAACGATGCGGTGAAGCGTCTGGCGCGTGACGCCAAGCTTGGCCGCGGCGGCCATCACGGAAAGACCGAGCGCCGGCAAAACGTCCTCGCGCAGGATTTCACCGGGATGCGAGGGCGGCATCGCGCGTCTAAGAGCCATGATAATCCTCCAGTTCGACCGTGTCGGCGACGCCGGTCTCGAATACGAATGTGATGCGCCAGTTGCCGGTCACGCGCATCGAATAACGGCGCGGATCAAAGCCCTTCAGGGCATGAAAGCGAAAGCCAGGCACGTCGAGATCCCGGATCGTTTCGGCGCTGTCGAGGATCGACAGGATGCGCCGGATTCGCGACGCTGCATTCGGGTTTACGCCGGATGGATCGTTCCTTTCCCACAGCGCGCGCAACGCCTTGCTCCGGAACGACCCGATCATGTGTAACGTACTAGGTTACAGCGTGCAGACTGTCAAGCAAGGCGTTACACGCGCAAACCGGCTTCGCGCCCGCCGCGGCTTGGTCTATGTTTTGCCGCGCCGCACGCGCGAAACACGACCCGTAAGGAGGAAACGGCCATGAAAGCGCGAAATCCGGCGGAGAAGATCCTGGAATCGGTGCTGTTCAATTCGCGCTGGCTTCTGGCGCCGGTCTATCTCGGCCTCGTCGCCTCGATCCTGCTGCTGCTGGCGGCGTTCATGAACGAATTGTTCCACGACCTGCCGCGCATGTTCGTGCTGAACAGCGAGCAGGTCATCCTCAGCGTGCTGACGCTGATCGACCTCTCGCTGGCGCTCAACCTGGTGATGATCGTGGTGTTTTCCGGCTACGAGAATTTCGTCTCCAAGATCGACACCGGCGGCAGCGAGGACCGGCCGGACTGGATGGGCACGCTGGATTTCTCCGGCCTCAAGATGAAGCTGATCGGCTCGATCGTGGCGATCTCCGCGATCTCGCTGCTGCGCGCCTTCATGACACTGGCCCCGGCCGACCAGCCGGCCAATCAGCCGGTCGACGAAGCCCGGCTGAAATGGATGGTGATCCTCCACCTGACCTTCATCGTCTCCGGCGTGCTGTTCGCGCTGATGGACTGGATCGCGTCGCTGAGCGGCAAGCACGACGACGACGAACCGCCCGCCGCGCGCTGACAGGCCTCATGCGGCCCTGACCTTAGCAGCTCGATATCCTACTCCACCTTCGCCAGCATCGCCTTTACGTCGGTGGCAGCTTTCTTGGCGGCGGCGAGGTCGGTCGCGGCGATGCCGGCGCGGGCTTCGGCGGCGGCGGCTTCGAGCGCGGATTTCTTGGTCGCATCCGCCGTATCGGGAATGGCGCCGCTGCCGGCCTGGGCGCAGGGGTTCATTTCGTTGGCGGCGAAGCCGTTGCCGCCCGGCCCGACCAGGCAGTTCAGCGCATGGTGCAGGTGGGTGTGGACGCCGGCGATATCGGCGGAGCCCACGGCCAGTCCGGCATGCACGCCGGCATTGACGATCTCGGAATGCGCATCGGCGAGCACGGCGGTGGGAAGCAGCAGCGCCGCCGCGACGGCCGCTCCCAGCAACAGATTGCACGAAAACGTCTTGCGCATGGGCGGTCTCCGGAATGCTTTTTCGAATGGAGCGAGCCTACCACGCCGGCGCGCGGCTGTCCCGCGCCAAGGCCCATGAAAAACGGCCCGTACCTCGCAGGAGGCACAGGCCGCATGACAGTTCGACGACGCGGTTTAGTGGACCGAGGCCAGTTCGGCCTGCAGTTCGCGCGCCGCGGGGCTGCGCACGCTCGACGACAGGATCGCCGCGACGGATGTGCGATGGCCGTAGAAATCCGCATTCCATTCGTGGCGCGGCTTGATGACCGACCCGTTGAAGGTCAGCCCGCCATAGGCGCCGGTGGCGGACGTCCATACCACGATATCGCCGCTCAGATTGCCCGAGGTCGCGCCCTCGGCACCCGAACTCAGGGTAACGACGGTGATGCCGGCGCCGGCGCCGAGCTTGAACTCGTCGCGCTCGATGCCGCGCAGCGCCCGGTCGCTCATGATCAGCAGCACGATCTCGGCCTTCTCCAGCCCGGCCTGAAGGCCGAACGACGCCGATCCCATGGAGTAGAACGCGGGCGAACTCCAGCCATGGCCGTTGCGCTTCAAGAGCACGCCGTTGCCGCCCTCGGCGCCGAAGATGAAGCCGGCCTTGACCAGCGAGGGGATGATCAGCACGGCGCGGGCGCGGCGCAGCATGGACTGCGCGGCGCCGAAGGCGGGGTCGCTTTTCATGTGCTCGGCGACGCGCGTCGCGTGATTGACCAGTTCGGTTTCATCGGAAGCCCAGGCCGCCGATGTCGTGACCACGGCGGCCAGGCAGGCGGCGGCGGCAAATTTCAAAATTTTCATGGATATCTCCTTGGGGCCGCGCAACGACGCAGGCGCTGCACCCCAAACGTGCGACACGGCAAAACGTTGCCTCAAGGTCACCATCTGAGCCCAACCCGGCCCAGCGCGGCACCGGCCGCGCCGACCAGCACGATACCGCACGTATACCACAGCGCGACGAACGGCGCCGCATTTTCCGTGCAATGGAAGGCGTAAATCCAGGCCCCGGCGGCGCCTGCCAGCAGCCCGGCCGTTGCCCCCGCCAGCACCGGCCGGGTCGGCGCCAGGCGGCGCAGGCCCACGAATACGCCTGCGAAAACCGGCAGGGACAGGACCACGATCCGCCAGGGACAGACGGTGTGCGAGTTGCCCATCAGCAGGTGGCGGTGCGTCCCGGCCGGCGCGGCGGTCCATTGCAGGACGGCGATGGCCGCGATCGCCGCCAGGGGTACAAGCACCAGCATGGCCTGCAGGTCGGCGCGGGCGCCGGGGCGCGCCAGCCGCTCCAGCGTCCACAGGCCGAACAGCGCCAGGAGCAGCGTGTAGAAGAACTTCATCCAAAAGGCGAAGGTCGACATCGCTCCGGCGAGGTCCGGGCGCACGCCCAGCCACAGCGCCATCAGCGCGAAGGAGACAAGCGCGCCGGCACCGAGACCCAGCACCAGTGCGCGCAGGACCGCGCCCGGACGCACCGGCGCGAGATTGTCCGACAGGCGTTCGATCAGCGCGTCGGTGTTCATGGCCTGGGTCCGATCATCGCCGAGAGCGCCTTCAGCGCGCGATGCACGCCGACCTTCACCGCCGATTCCGAAAGCCCGGTGCGCGCGGCGGCCTCGGCGGTCGACAAGCCCTCGATCTTCACCTGGCGCACCAGGTCGCGGCGCGCCGGCGGCAGCTTCGCCAGCAGGCGTTCGACGTCGCGCCGCGCGCCCGCCGATTCGGTGTCCTCCACGGCGAATATCTGCTCTGCCTCTTCCAGCGGCTGGGTGCGGCGCAGTTTGCTGCGCCGGAAATGATCGATTAGCTTGTAGCGCGCGATCGCGTGCAGCCACGCGGTGAAGGGCAGCGCAGTATCGTAGGTGGCCCTGCGGGTATGGATGGCGATCAAGGTTTCCTGCACCAGGTCCTCCGCGTCGGCGCGCCCCACGCGGCGCAGGAAATAGCCGCGCAGATGCGGGGTCAGCGCCGCCAGCAGCGCGCGATATGCCGCCGCGTCGCCGGCCAGCGCCGCCAGCATCAACGCCTTGAAGCGCGTTTCCGCCTCGCTCAAATCCGGCCCCTCGCGAAAGAGTTCGCGCGAGCGGGGCGAAGCGTTACGGCGGGGGATTCAAATTCCATGGCGGGCGAGTGTAACCGATCCGCGCCCTCCGCCGAACTGGCCTGTACACCCAATCCATTTCCAGGAGACGTCCATGAAAATGCTTTCCACCGCCCTGGCCGCCGCGTTGGCGACCGGCCTGATGCTCGGCGCCGCTTCCGCCGATCCCGCCGCCAGCACCTCGCCGATGTCCCATTCGTCTATGTCGAACTCCGCCATGTCCGGCTCCGGCACCATGTCGTCCGACCACATGGCGATGAAGAAGCCGATGAAGAAAAAGAAGCCGGCGCCGATGTCCGGAAGTACGATGAGCGCGCCTGCCGCCAACAATGCGATGAGCGGCGACAACAGCAATATGAGCACGCCGGCCAATCCGCACTGACCGCGCAGGTAACGCTGCCGTTGCGGGCCACCCGAACGGCAGCGTTACGCCTCCATTCTTGACGCCGATCCCGCCCGTCCCCACATCTCTATCGCATCGGAGGGAGACGGATATGGCCGAGACAATGACACCGGGCCCGGCGCCCGCAGCCGCCGCGCAGGACGACACCCGCATCCTGGCGATCATCGTCTACGGGCTTTATCTGGTGGGCTGGCCCTGCCTGCATCTGTCGACGGTGGCCGGGCTGGTGCTGGCCTATGTCAAGCGCGCCGAGTCGCACGGCACGATCTGGGAATCGCATTTCTCCAACCAGATCGAGACCTTCTGGATTTCGCTGGTGGTGGGAATCGTGGCCATCCCGCTGTGCTTCTTCGTGATCGGCTTCCCGATCCTGTTCGGCCTGTTCGTCTGGTTCCTCTACCGCACCATCAAGGGCCTGGTGCGGGCGATCGAAGGCCGACCGTATCTCTGAACCTCAAGCGGCCGCCGACGGCCGCGCCTTTATCCGCGCGAACCAAGCCGTGATGTTCCGGTTCTCGGGCGCCGGCGGCTGGCCGACCGCAACGCCGAATTCGAGGAAGCAGAACAAAAGGATGTCGGCCAGCGTGAAGCGCGCGCCGCAGATGAAGTCCTTGCCCGTCATCTGGCCGTCCAGCCATCTGAGGCGGTCCTGCGCGATCTTCTTGAGGCCTTCCGATGCCTCCGGCACGGTGACGATGCGGCTCTGGAACAGCGGCAGACCTTCGCAGAAGCGAAAGCCGTTGGCCAAAGGCTCGCAGATATTGAGGTCGATGCGCCGAGTCCACATGCGGGTCTCGGCCTTTTCCTTCGGATTGGTGCCGATCAGCGGCGGCGCCGGATGGGTGTCCTCCAGATATTCGCAAATCGCCAGGATCTCGCAGACATAGCTGCCGTCGTCGAGCTCCAGCGTCGGCAGCTGGCCGTGCGGGTTGCGCCTGAGATGCGGATCCTGGCGGTTCTCGCCGGCCATCAGGTCGACGGCCTGGAAGGGGATCGTCAGCCCCTTTTCCGCCATGAACATGCGCACGACATGCGGATTGGGACCGATCGAATTGTAGAATTTCACCCCCGCCTCCCGTTTATTCCGGATTTTGTGTTAACCGATGTTAGGCAGCGTTTGGTTTAGGGTCAAACCGTCGTAAGTCTGCGCCCCGTTTGGACGTTCCTGATGCGCAAGGTTTTCTTCGTCGGGCTTGGCTGGGTGCTTGTCGTCGTCGGCGCGGTGCTGACGCCGATGCCCATCCCGATTCCGATGATCGGGATCGGGCCGCTGCTCATCGGCTGCGCCATCCTGACCGCGCATTCCAAATCGTTCCGCCGTGGGCTGCAGCGCGTGCGGCTGCGCTTCGCCTGGCTGTCGCGACGCTTCGACCAGTTCACCGAACGCGGACCGCAGACCGTGCGCGTGATGGTGCGCCGTACGACCCCGGTCGTGCTGCTGCGCCATGCGCGGATGCGGGCCCGCCACAAGGGCGCCTGAGCGTGGCGATCCCGTTCGACCGCAGCTTCGACGCGCCTTACGAGGTCATCCAGCAGGTGAGCCCGCTGATCGGGCGCCTTCTGACGGACAATCCCGGCCCGTTCACCTTCAGGGGCACCGGCGTCTATATCGTCGGCCGTGACGATGTGGCGGTGATCGATCCGGGTCCCGACCTGCCGGCGCATGTCGAGGCGCTGAAGCATGCACTGGCGGGCAGGCGCGTCAGCCACATCCTCGTCACCCACACCCACAGCGATCACTCGCCGGCGGCGCAGCCCCTGAAGGCGTGGTCGGGCGCCAGGACCTACGCCTTCGGTCCGCATGGATCGGGGTGGGCGGAGGACGGCGTGCGCGTGGAGGAAGGCGGCGACATGGCCTTCGTGCCCGATGTGCGGCTGCGCGATGGCGAGATCGTCGCCGGCAACGGCTTCACCTTCGAGGCCGTGCACACGCCCGGCCACACCTCCAACCATATGTGCTTCGCGCTGAAGGAGGAGAAGGCGCTGTTCAGCGGCGACCATGTGATGGGCTGGTCGACGACGGTGGTGACGCCGCCAGACGGCGACATGGCGGCCTACATGGCGAGCCTGCGCAAGCTGCTGCCGCGCGACGATGCCATCCTCTATCCCACCCATGGCGGCCCGATCCGCGGGCCCAGGCCGTTCATCCAGGCCTATATCGCGCACCGCCTGGAGCGCGAGGCGCAGATCCTGGCGTGCCTGCGGGACGGCGTCTCGACGATCCCCGAGATGGTGGCGCGGATCTATGCCGCTGTGGACAAGCGCCTGCACCCCGCCGCCGCCCGCTCGGTCCTGGCGCACCTGATCCAGCTGGAAGCGGAAGGCCGCGTCGGAGGGGACGGCGCGCGGTACCGGCGGACGGCTTCCGGTTGACCGGCTGCTGCAACCCCGGCGCTCTTGACGCCCAAATAGTTTCATATGAAACTATTTGCCGCATCCTCTCGCGAGACCACCATGCAAAATCTCTGGGACAATCCGATCGGCACCGACGGGTTCGAGTTCGTCGAATACACCGCGCCCGATGTGAAGGACCTGCACGCGCTGTTCGAGCGCATGGGCTTCCGCGCCGTGGCGCGCCACCGCTCCAAGGACGTGACGCTGTTCCGCCAGGGCGATGTGAATTTCGTCGTCAACGCGGAGAAGGACAGCCACGGCAGCCGCTTCGCCGCCGCCCACGGCCCCAGCGCCTGCGCCATGGCATTTCGTGTCAAGGACGCGGCGGCCGCTTACAAGAAGCTCATTGCGCTGGGCGCCGAGCCGTTCGCCAACCAGGTCGGGCCGATGGAACTCAACATCCCGGCGATCCAGGGCATCGGCGGCAGCGTGATCTATCTGGTCGACCGCTACGGTCCGCAGACCATCTACGACGTCGATTTCATCGCCACCGATCCGCAAAAGGGCTTCGCCCATGACGGGCCGGGGCTGACCGAGATCGATCACGTCACGCACAACGTCTTCCGCGGCAACATGGACCAGTGGGCGGGGTTCTACGAGAAATTCTTCAACTTCCGCGAAATCCGCTATTTCGACATCGAGGGCAAGCTGACCGGGCTCAAGAGCCGGGCGATGACCAGCCCGGACGGCAAGATCCGCATCCCGATCAACGAAAGCTCGGACGACAAATCGCAGATCGCGGAATATCTCGATCTCTATCACGGCGAGGGCATCCAGCACATCGCACTCGGCACCGCCGCGATCTACGACACGGTGGAGACGCTGAAGGCGCAGGGCGTCGCCTTCCAGGACACGCCGGAGACCTATTACGAACGGCTCGACAACCGCATCAAGGGGCACGGCGAGGATGTCGATCGCCTGAGGCGCGACCGCATCCTGATGGACGGCGCGGTCGACGAGACCGGCCTGCTGCTGCAGATCTTCACCCAGAACGCCATCGGCCCGATCTTCTTCGAGATCATCCAGAGGAAGGGCAATGAGGTCTTCGGCGAGGGCAATTTCAAGGCGCTGTTCGAGAGCATCGAAGCCGACCAGATCAGGCGCGGCGTGCTGCAGGACACCAAGGCATGAGCAGCCGGAACTGGATCGAATTTCCGCGGGTCGAAGGCGAGACCTCGCATCAGGCCCATGCCGACCTTCCCGCCGGCACCTATGAGCGCGAGATCGGCCGCGACGGCTTCTTCGGGCCGGCCACGCATATCTATCACCGGCACATGCCGACCGGCTGGTCGTCCTTCGAGGGGCCGCTGAGGCCCCGCGCCTTCGACGCCAAGGCAGCGGCCGCACGCAGCAGCGAACCGTTCAAGGCGGTGCCGCTGCTCGGCAACGCGTCCTGCCAGATCTCGATCTGGTCCTGCGCCGAGGCCATGCCGCATCTGGTGCGCGATGCGGATGGCGACCTGCTGCTCTTCATCCATGAGGGCGCGGGCGACCTGTTCTGCGATTTCGGCCATCTGGCCTATCACGAGGGCGACTATATCGTCCTGCCGCGCGGCACGATGTGGCGCCTCGAACCGGCCTCCGCGACGATCGCGCTGCTGATCGAGGCGACCAATGGAAGCTACAGGCTGCCCGAGCGCGGCATCCTGGGGCCGCATGCGATCTTCGATCCCGCCGCGCTGGAGACGCCCAGGCTGGACGAGACATTCCGCGCCCAGGCCGATGAGCGCGAATGGCGCGTACGGGTAAAGCGGCGCGGCGCGATCTCGACCGTGACCTATCCGTTCAATCCGCTGGACGCGGTCGGCTGGAAGGGCAATCTCTGCGCCGTGAAGCTCAACTGGCGCGACATCCGCCCGGTGATGAGCCACCGCTATCACATTCCGCCGTCGGTGCATTCGACCTTCGTGGCCGACCGCTTCGTCGTCTGCACCTTCGTGCCCAGGCCGATCGAGAGCGATCCCGGCGCGCTGAAAGTGCCGTTCTTCCATTCCAACGACGATTTCGACGAGGTGATCTTCTATCACGCCGGCGAATTCTTCAGCCGCGACAACATCCGCCCCGGCATGGTGACCTGGCATCCCAACGGCTTCACGCACGGCCCGCATCCCAAGGCCTTCGCGGCCGGCGCCAGGGCCGCCAAGACGATGACCGACGAAGTGGCGGTGATGATCGATACGCGCGATCCGCTCGACATGGGCGAAGCCGCGCAAGCGACGGAAGACCGCGGCTACGCCGACAGCTGGAAACCCAAATGAAACTCGCCTCGCTGAAACAGGGCCGCGACGGCGCCCTCGTCGTGGTCTCGCGCGACCTCAAGCGCGCGGTCGGCGCCGGCCATATCGCGCCGACCCTGCAGCACGCGATGGATCACTGGCACGAGGCGGCGCCGCGCCTGATGCGGGTCTACGACCTGCTGAACGAAGGTGCGGTGGCGGGCGAGACGCCGTTCGACGCGCGCGCCTGTGCCGCGCCGCTGCCGCGCGCCTATCAATGGGCCGACGGCTCGGCCTATGTCACCCATGTCGAATTGGTGCGGCGCGCGCGCGGCGCCGAAATGCCGCCCAGCTTCTGGACCGATCCGCTGATGTATCAGGGCGGTTCGGATTCCTTCATCGGGCCCTGCGATCCCATCCTCGCGGAAGACGAGGCCTGGGGCATCGATTTCGAGGGCGAGGTCGCGGCGATCACCGATGATGTGCCGATGGGCTGCCAGGCCGACGCCGCCGGGGGGCGCATCAAGCTCCTGATGCTGGTCAACGACGTCTCGTTGCGCAACCTGATCCCGGCGGAGCTGGCAAAGAATTTCGGCTTCTTCCAGTACAAACCCGCCAGCGCGTTCTCCCCCGTCGCGATCCCGCCGGACGAATTGGGCGAGGCGTGGCACGACGCCAAGGTCCACCTGCCGCTCACCGTGACCTACAACGGCACGCGCTTCGGCCATCCCAATGCGGGCGAGGATATGACCTTCTCCTTCGCGCAATTGATCGCGCACGCGGCGAAGACGCGCGCGCTGGCCGCCGGCTCCATCATCGGCTCCGGCACGGTGTCGAACAGGGATCATTCGGTCGGCTCGGCCTGCATCGCCGAGCGGCGCACGCTGGAGACGCTCGAACAGGGCGGCGCCCGGACGCCGTTCATGGCCTTCGGCGACCGCATCCGCATCGAGATGTTCGACCTCGACGGCCGGTCGCTGTTCGGCGCCATCGACCAGGACGTCGTGCGCTATGCGCGATGAGTTCACGCTCTACGGCTATTTCCGCTCCTCGGCGGCGTTCCGCGTGCGCATCGCGCTGAACCTGAAAGGCATCGCGGCGGAGCAGAAATTCATCCACCTGCTGAAGGACGGCGGCGGCCAGCACACGGCGGACTACAAAAGGATCAATCCGCAGGCGATCCTGCCCACGCTGGTGCATGACGGCCACACGATCGGCCAGTCGCTCGCCATTATCGAATATCTCGACGAGCTGGTGCCGGAGCCGCCGCTGCTGCCGAAGGACGCCGCCGGCCGCGCCCGCGTGCGCCATCTGGCCGACATCGTGGCCTGCGACATCCATCCGGTGAACAATCTGCGCATCAACACCTATCTGCGCGACACGCTGGGCGTCGACGACGCGGCGCGCCTGGAATGGAACCGGCACTGGATCGCGCTGGGCTTCGCAGCGCTGGAGGCGCTGCTGCAATCGCCGGAGACGGGAACGTTCTGCCACGGCGACACGCCGACCGTCGCCGATCTCTGCCTGATCCCGCAGGTCGCCAATGCGCGGCGCCTGCAGCTCGATCTGGCGCCCTACCCCACGCTGGCGCGCATCGAGGCAAAGGCGCTGGCGCATCCTGCCTTCGATGCGGCGCTGCCCAAGAACCAGCCCGATGCCGAGTGAGGCGCAAGCGCTTGCGCGCCTCGACCTCGACCGCTTCATGCCCTATCGCCTCTCGGTGCTCAGCAACCGCGTCTCGGGCGCCATCGCGCGGCACTATTCCGAGCGATTCGGCCTTTCCATTCCCGAATGGCGCGTGATGGCGGTGCTGGGCGACACGCCGGGCCTGTCGGCGCGCGACGTCGCCATCCGCACCGCCATGGACAAGGTGCAGGTCAGCCGCGCGGTGGCGAGCCTGATGCGTGCCAGGCGCGTGGCGCGGGCCGAAGACGCCAAGGACGGACGCATCACGCGCCTGTCGCTCACCCGCCAGGGCACGGCGATCTATCACGAGATCGTGCCGCTGGCGCTGCATCTGGAAGACCTGCTGCTCTCCGCGCTCGGCGCCGACGAGCGCCGCACCTTCGACCGCCTGATGGACAAGCTGGCGCGCCAGGCGCGCCTCCTGATGCCGCCGGCATAGAGCTCTTCGGCAGCACGACCGTTCGCAACGGCCGCCGCGATCATGCGTCTTGCTGTCGCGCCACTGTCTGCGGCTTTTTGCCGACAAGAGATCGGCGCTGCGGGCGAAGGGAACTTTTTAATCCGCATACGAACTTCTATGCCGATCCCGTGTGCAACTGCCGCCCGCATCGCGCGAAGTTGCACAATTCCGCAAGCGGTTTCTGCGTGTGACACGCAAAAGCATTTGCATGTAAGGCGATGCGTTTAATGCCCGCCAATGCTGGATTTTATGAAACATGGACCGGCGCGGAAATGTTTTGCGCGCAACATGGCAACGCGCCTTGACCTTTCGCAAAAGCAACGTCCATTGTCGTTCGCAGGAAGATGGGTGGTCCATCTTGGGAAAAAGAGCAGGGGTTTATTCCGATGATGAAACGCGTTGCGTCGCTGGGTATGCTGGCGGCGGCTTTGACATTGTCCTTCGCCGCGGATGCGGGCTCGTACACGCCCGGAACTATCCAGGGCGCGAAGCCGATGTTCGTCAATCCGCCGCGCTGGCCGGCGATTGAGTACAAGAAGGGCGAGGAACCCACGGCGCAGCTGTCGCAATGGAACGGCTCCTTCACCGACCTCACCAACAAGACCATCACCTACACGATGGTCGGCGCCGATCCATCGACCTCCAACGCCGCGACGCACGTCACGACCTATGTCATCCCGGTCATCATGGTGTATGGCTCCACGAACGGAAACATGACGTTCGATCCCACCAAGGCGAAGGTGAACAAAAAGAAGAACGTGATCGCCAATCTGGTGGCCTCGCCGATCTTCGACGACGGCTACGACTTCAAGTCCGGCGGACAGGATCTCGGCCAGGGCCAGTACATCGACGAATACCAGCGCGGCAATTTCTGGTCGCATGTCAGCACCAACACCGGCTATCACACGATCCTCGACTACACCAAGGCGAAGAAGCTGAAGCCGCTGACGATCACGGTGGCGTCGACGCAGGGCCAGGTCATGAACAATCCGTTCGGCGCCGGCGTGGTCGGAACGATGACCCAGGGCGCCTTCGACGCCGCCCTGCACACCTACATCACGAAGAACGCCAAGATCATCACGCCGGGCGTCTTCCCGCTTTTCATCTCCTATGACATCTACCTGACGGCGGGCGGCTGCTGCATCGGCGGCTATCACAACGCGCTGGGCCGCCAGCCGGCCGGCCAGACCTACGGCTATTCGACCTATGTCGACAGCCCCGGCGCCTTTTCCGAGGACATCGATGCGATCTCGCATGAAGTCGGCGAGTGGACAGACGACCCGTTCGTCGACAATCGGGTGAATTGCCAGGACAACAACATCATGGAGAACGGCGATCCGCTCGAGAACAATGTGAATTACGGCACGTTCCAGGTGAAGCTGAACAAGTTCACCTATCATCCGCAGTCGCTGGTCTATATCGGCTATTTCGGCGCGCCGCGCAGCACGGAAGTCGACAGCTGGCTGGCCTTCGAGAACGACAAGAGCACCGTCTGTCCGGGCCAGTAAATCCGGTCTGATGCGTGATGGAATCTGGGGCGGTCCTCGCGGATCGCTCCTTTTTCTTGCTAGGGTGACGCAGGGCCTGCGCGGCCGATCGAAGGGGGCACGACCATGAACAGGTATTTGCTGGGCGCGCTCCTGATCGCGATCACGGCAGCCGGCTGCGGCCGCGACGCGCCGACGCCGCCTGCCCCTCGCGCATCGTTCGATCCGCTGAAGACCTTCGCGCCGCTGACGCTGCCGCAGCCGGTCAACGCCTACCGCTCGGCCGACGGCACGCCCGGACCATCCTATTGGCAGAACCGTGCGGACTACACGATCCACGCCACGCTCGATACCGCCGCCAACCGGCTCGCCGCCGACGAGATCATCGCCTACACCAACAACAGCCCCACGGCGCTCGATTGCCTCTGGCTGCAGTTGGACCAGAACGCCTATCGCAAGGACGCCCGCGCGCGTTACGCCAGCAACCGGCCGATCACGCAGTTCACCGACGGCTATGTCCTCGACACGGTCGAGATCACAGGCGGCGGACAGACCGCGAGGGCCGACACCGTCCTCTCCGACACGCGCCTGCAGATACGCTTGGCGCAGGCATTGCCGGGGCATGGCGGCAAGCTCGCCATCCATATCCGCTATCACTACACCGTGCCGGGCCTGTTCGGCGGCCGCACCGCGCATGTCGCAACGAAAAACGGCGAGATCTACGACATCGCGCAATGGTATCCGCGCATGGCGGTGTATGACGATCTGCACGGCTGGGACACGCTGCCCTTTCTGGGCGCCGAGTTCTATCTGGAATACGGCGATTTCGACTACAGCGTCACGGTGCCGTGGGACGTGCTGGTGGCGGGCTCCGGCGAATTGCAGAATCCGCAGGAGGTGTTGACCGCGACGGAGCGCGCGCGCCTGGCCCAGGCGCGCGAGAGCGATTCGACGGTCACGATCCGCGGCGCGCAGGAGGTCGGCGATCCCGCCACCCGGCCGGTGCGGAGCGGCACGCTCACCTGGCATTTCAAGATCGCGCAGGCGCGCGACGTTTCGTTCAGCGCCAGCCGCGCCTTTCTCTGGGACGCGGCGCGGATCAACCTGCCGGACGGCAAGCGCGCGCTGGCCATGTCGTTCTATCCGGTCGAAAGCGCGGGCGACAAGGCGTGGGGCCGCTCCACCGAATACCTGAAAAACGCGGTGGAAAATTTTTCGCGGCGCTGGTTTCCCTATCCCTATCCCAACGCGGTCAATGCCGGCGGGCCGGTCGGCGGCATGGAATATCCCGCCATCGTGTTCGACGACCTGAAGGACAAGGGCAAGGACCTGTTCTGGATCACCGCCCACGAGATCGGCCACACCTGGTTCCCGATGATCGTGGGCTCCAACGAGCGCCGCGATCCGTGGATGGACGAAGGCTTCAACACCTTCATCGACACCTTCGAGTCGGACGATTTCGCGCACGGCCTTTACGGACCCAAGCGCGATTCCGAATTCGCGCCGGGCGGCGGCCGTCCGGCCGACGGGATCGTCGCGCTGCTGAACGACCCCGCCGCGCCTGGCATCCTGACCGCGGGCGACCAAGTGCGCGAGAAATATCGCCACCCGATTTCCTATTTCAAACCGGCGCTCGGCCTGGTGCTTTTGCGCGAGCAGATCCTGGGGCCGCAGCGCTTCGACTGGGCGTTCCGCAAATTCATCCGCGACTGGGCCTTCCGCCACCCCGCGCCGTCGGATTTCTTCCGCGCGATGGAAAGCGCGGGCGGCGAGGACCTCTCGTGGTTCTGGCGCGGCTGGTTCTTCCACAACTGGACGCTCGACCTCGCGGTCACCGGGGTGCGCCCCGTCAGGGGAGACTGGCGCAAGGGCGCGGTGGTGACGGTCGCCAACCGCGATCCGCTGGTGCTGCCGGCGATCGTCCAGATCGACTTTGCGGACGGCCGCAGCACCCGCATCACCCTTCCCGCCGATACCTGGCAGCAGAAGACCAGCGTCGATATCGCCGTCGACGGCACCAAGCCCATCGTCGCCGTCACCATCGATCCCGACCATGCCCTGCCGGACAAGGACCGCCGCAACAATGTGTGGCGGCGATAGGGACGGATCGCGTCAAGCGCGTCGCGGCGTGCGTCGAGGCTTCACCGTTCCCTGGCGATCCGGTCGAGACGGTCGAAGCTGTGGTGCGCCAGCGGTTCCAGCGCGCCGATCACCGGCTTCAGTTGCGCCGCGGTTTCAAGCACGAAAGTGAAGCCGGTGTCCTGGCGCGCGGCGATCTCGGCGATGCGCGATTCCAGATGGCTTTGCTCGGCGTTGTCGCGCGCGAGCCGCAATTGCGACTGCAGAGCAGCCTTCTCCGGCGCCGCCTCGATCAGCGCATCCAGCGGCATGGTGAGGCGGATGACCAGCGTCTGGATCCGCGCGCGCAACTCGGCATCGCGCAGATGGAACAGGCTCTCGCGGTTGCGGTCGTAGATTTCGATCTCCCGCCGGGCGGAACCGATCATGCGCATGGTGATCGGGCCGTAGGGCTCGCCGATCTTGCGCGTGTCCTGCGCGAAGGAGACGATGATCGCCAACGTCGACAGCACCTCACCGAAGAACAAAGCCGCGTTGCGCTCGCGCTCGCGCCGGTCGAGATAGCGCTCCAGCGCCGTGGCCACGAAGCCGCCGATGGTCGCCAGCAGCGCCCCCAGCACCACCGCCCACAGCGTGCTCTGGTCGGTCAGGAAGCCGAAATTGTCGGCGCTCATGCGAATCAGCCCTTGAGGGTTGACATAATGTTAGGGACCGTCGATATACGGTGCAATTCTCGCGGTCGCACGGCGCGTGCCGGCTTATTGGCACCTGTCATCGCGGATGATCTCAAACATACCGTTCGCTCCAGATGTGCGTGGAAGACGGCAACATGCCGTGGCGCGCTTTGCATGAGCTCGCGCGCTCTCGCATATCAAGGACCATGACGTGAACGATACCACCTTTTCGACCCTCGGCCTGGCCGAGCCGCTGCTGCGCGCGCTCGCCGCCGAGAACTACACCGTGCCGACGCCGATCCAGGCGCAGACCATTCCGCTGATCCTGACCGGCAAGGACGTGCTGG
The DNA here is from genome assembly GCA_015654705.1 of Alphaproteobacteria bacterium. Lineage (GTDB taxonomy): Bacteria > Pseudomonadota > Alphaproteobacteria > Micropepsales > Micropepsaceae > Rhizomicrobium. Next base: position 17,597 of record JAATGL010000113.1, read on the forward strand.
GCATCGCCCAGACCGGCACCGGCAAGACCGCCGCCTTCGGCCTGCCGCTGCTGCAGAAGCTGGCGGAGAACCGCAAGACGCCGGCGCCGCAATCGACCCGCGCCCTGATCCTGGCGCCGACGCGCGAGCTGGCGATCCAGATCAGCCAGAGCCTGAAGACCTATGGCAAGCATTACGGCTTCCGCCACGCCGTCGTGCTGGGCGGCGTCAGCCAGCATTCGCAGATCATGGCGATGCGCAACGGCGTCGACATCCTGGTCGCAACGCCGGGCCGCCTGCTCGATCTGGTCAAGCAGAAGCAGATCCGCCTCGATGCGGTGGCGCTGCTGGTGGTCGACGAGGCCGACCGCATGCTCGACATGGGCTTCATCCGCGACGTGCGCCGCATCGTGCAGGCGCTGCCGCGCGCCCGCCAGTCGCTGCTGTTCTCCGCCACCATGCCCGACGACGTCGTGCATCTGGCGCATGAGATGCTGCAGGAGCCGGTGCGCGTCGACATCTCGCCGCCGACCAAGACCGCCGACCGCATCGAGCAGAAGGTGTTCTTCGTCGGCGCCCAGGACAAGCGCACGCTGCTGAGCAACCTGCTGCGCGATCCGGCGATGAGCCGCATCATCGTCTTCCCCCGCACCAAGCACGGCGCCAACAAGGTGACCGCGCACCTGGCGCAGAACGGCTTCCCGGCCGAAGCGGTCGACGGCAACGAGTCGCAGAACGTCCGCC
>JAATGL010000160.1 GCA_015654705.1 Alphaproteobacteria bacterium
CGAATCGCAAAACTTCCTGCTCGAGGCGGGGTTCCTGGCGCTGTTCCTGATCGCGATGGTGCTGCTGGCACTGTTCAACAGCTTCTACCACGCCTCGCTGATCCTGGTCGCCGTCATCCTCGCCATGATCGGCGCGCTGCTCGGCATGGTGGTGATGGGACAATCCTTCTCGATCATCATGTCGGGCACCGGCATGCTGGCGCTTGCCGGCATCGTGGTGAATCACAACATCGTGCTGATCGACACGTTCCATCGCCTGCGCGACAGCGGCATGGAGCCGATCGAGGCGGTGATCCGCTCCAGCGCCCAGCGCCTGCGCCCGGTGTTCCTCACCACCATCACCGCGATCGGCGGCCTGCTGCCGATGATGTTCGACATCGAGATCAATTTCGCCACGCGCGAAGTCACGATCGGCGGGCCCAACGGGATCATGTGGGTTCAGCTTTCCACCGCGATCGTCTTCGGCCTGGCGTTCTCCAAGATGATCACGCTGGGGCTGGTGCCCTCGATGCTGGCGCTGCCCTATCGCTGGAAGGAACGCCGCGCGGCCAGTCAGGCCGCCAAGGCCGGAGCCTATGTCGGTGGTGCTACGCGCCCGCGCGACCTCCCGGCCCTCGGCCAAGCGGCGGAGTAGCGGAGGCTAGGCCACCCGCCGGTCCATCATTTCGAGCTTGGCCAGTTCGACATGGGCGCGCAGCTCGATCTCGTCGAGCACGCCCCGCAGCTTCGGATCGGCGAAGCTCTCGTGGCGGCGGCCGACCGCGACGGCCAGGCGATTGAGCGTCGCGCGCGGAATCCCGCCGGCCAGCAAGCCGTCGCGCACCTGGTCCAGCATATCGAGCAATTGTTCGCCATGCGCCAGCCCCTTGGAGCGCCCACTGGTGGAATCGTCCAGGCCCTGCAAGGTCAGGATCGAATCCAGCGCGGTCAGCGGACCCGGCGCCGCGATGACCGGCGCGCGGGCATCCGGCGAACTCGAAACGCTGAACGCGCCGTCGGTCGTGCCTTTGGCGACGCGGCGCAAGGCTGTGGATTCGACTCGGCCCGAACTCTTGATTTCCATGGGCACACGTCCCATTGCGACACATCACTATCGCGCATCGTGGTTAAGGAACGGTTATCCCCGCTAAGTCGACAAAATCAGGCGCGGTGGTAGGGATGCCCGGCCAGAATGGTCAATGCACGATAGAGCTGTTCGGCCAGCATGGCGCGCACCAGCAGGTGCGGCCAGGTCTGCGGGCCGAAGGCGAGGCTGCGGCCGGCGCGGATGTTGGGCAAGGCGCCGAGACCGTCCGGCCCGCCGATGACGAAGGCGAGATGCCTGGTTCCCGCGTCGCGCAGGGCGCCCAGCATCTCCGCGAAATCCTCGCTCGTCATGCCCTTGCCCCTGGCGTCGAGCAGAATCACATGCGCACCGTCGGGTACGCGCGCCGCCAGGCGCTCGGCTTCGTCCTGGATGCGTTTGGGCGTTTCGCGCGCCTTGGAGACGGAGACTTCCTCGACCGCGACATCGGGAATGCCCATGCGCCGGCCCATATTGGCGGCGCGGGTGATGAAGTCCTCGCTCAGCGTCCCTTCGGTGGTGCCGCGCGCATGGCCGACGGCGAGAACCAGAAGCCGCACGAACTAGCGCGTCGCGCGCGCGGCGCGCGCCGGCTCGCCCACCGACCACATGCCTTCGAGGTCGTAATAGGCGCGCACTTCGGGCCGGAAGATATGGATGATGACGTCGCCGGCATCGACCAGGACCCAGTCGCCCTGCTTGGCACCGTCGACCGGGCGCGTGCCGTAGCCGGCCTCCTTCAGCCGCCGCGCCAGATGCTCGGCGATCGAAGCGACATGGCGCGAGGAGCGTCCATTGGCGATCACGATGGCGTCGCAGAACGAGGCGCGCCCGGTCAGGTCGATGGTCGCGACCTCCTCGGCCTTGTCGTCGTCCAGCGATGTCAGGATGCGGGAAAGCAGCGTGGTTTCCGGTGCGGGCGGCGTCTTCTTGGCGGCCGCCTTCTTGGTGGCGGGCTTCGGCGCGGTCTTGGCGCCAGTCGTCTTGCGGGTCAGTGTTCGTCCTCCACTCGCGGCGGCGACCGGGCGGCGGCTTTTCCCGTCATGATCGCGTTTCGCGTTGCAAGCCAGTCTAGCACGGCGGGATTGCGCGCACCAAGGCTTCTCCCGGCAGGGCCGCCGCGCGGATCGCCGTCGAACTTTGCGCCGTGCGCCTGCCGTCAAGGACGATAAAGGCCGGCGGCTTCAGTTTCGCGAAGCCGCGCACGGCCCTTCTAGCGAAACGCTGCATCGGCGCGGCATGCAGCGAGGCCAAAGTCGTCCCGGGCCGTTGAACGACCGCGATGGGCACGCGCGCGGCGATCTCCTGCCAATGGCGCCAGCGGCGGAAGATCGCCAGATTATCGCTCCCCATCAGCCAGACGAAGCAAAGCTCCGGAAAGCGGCGCTGCAGCGCCTTCAGCGTGTCGATGGAAAACTGCGTGCCCAGGGCGCGCTCGATATCTGTCACCACAATGCGCGGATGGCGCGCGACGGCGCGGGCCCGGCGCACGCGGTCGGCGAGCGGCGCCATACCGGCTTCGTCCTTCAGCGGGTTTTGCGGCGTCACCAGCCACCAGACATAATCGAGGCCGAGACGGCTGAGCGCCACCTGGCTGACATGCAGATGGCCCTCATGGGCGGGATTGAAGGACCCGCCCAGCAGCCCGATCCGCAGGCCCGGCGCCGCCGGCCCCGGCGGCCGCAGCCAGTGGCCCGGCGAAGGCGCCGGCGTCACGGACGGAGTTGCCCCGTGCCGCGCACCACATATTTGAAGGTGGTGAGCTGCTCGACGCCCACCGGCCCGCGCGCGTGCAGCTTGCCGGTGCCGATGCCGATCTCCGCCCCCATGCCGAACTCGCCGCCATCGGCGAACTGGGTGGAGGCGTTCCACATCACGATCGCGGAATCGAGGGCGGCGAGGAAATGTTCGGCGACGGCTGCGTCTTCGCTGACGATGCTTTCGGTGTGATGCGAACCATGCGTTTCGATATGGCGGATCGCCGCGTCCACGCCGTCGACCGCCTTCACCGCGATGATCGCGTCGAGATATTCGCGGTTCCAGTCATCGTCCTGCGCGGGCACGGCGTCGGGAAACAGCGCGCGCACGGCTTCGTCGCCGCGGATTTCGCAGCCCGCGTCGCGCAGATCGTTCAGGATGGAAAGCCCGAGCGACGGCAGGACGGAACGGTCGATCAGGAGCGTCTCGGCCGCGCCGCAGATGCCGGTGCGCCGCATCTTGGAGTTCAGCACGATGGCGCGCCCCCTCGCGGCATCGGCCCGTTCGTGCACATAGACGTGGCAGATGCCTTCCAGATGCGCCAGCACGGGCACGCGCGCCTCGGCCTGCACGCGCGCGACCAGGCTCTTGCCGCCGCGCGGGACGATGAGGTCGATGGCGCCGTCGAGCCCGCCCAGCATCATGCCGACGATGTCGCGGTCGGTGCTGCGGACGAACTCCACGCAGCTGTTGGGCAGTTCCGACTGGCCCAACACGGCGAAGATCGCGTCGTGGATGGCGCCGTTGGTGCGGATGGCGTCGCTGCCGCCGCGCAGGATGCAGGCATTGCCGGATTTCAAGCATAGCGCCGCCGCATCGGCCGTCACGTTGGGCCGGCTCTCATAAACGATGCCGATGACGCCGATGGGCGTGGCGATACGCGAAATGTCGAGACCGTTGGGGCGCTGCCAGCGCGCCAGGACGCGGCCGACGGGGTCGGGCAATTCGGCGATCTCCTCGACGCCCTTCGCCGTCGCCGCAATGCGCGCGGCGTCCAGCCGCAGGCGGTCGAGCATCGCTGCGTCCGCGCCGGCGTCCTGCGCCGCCGCGACGTCTTCGCGATTGGCCGCGAGGATCTCCGATGTCTGGCCGCGCAGCATCGCGGCGATCTCGCGCAGGGCCGCGTTTCTTGTGTCCGCCGGGGCCTGGCGCAGGACACGTGCTGCCGCGCGCGTTTCCACGCCCAGCGCGTACATCTCGCCCCAGGCCTGCGGGTTGCGGTTTCCGGGTGTGCTCATCTTGCCTCGCCCGTCAGCGCCAGATCGTCGCGATGGATCATCTCGTCGCGGCCACGATAGCCCAGGATCGCTTCGATTTCGACCGTGCGCCGACCGGCGATGCGCTCGGCGTCGGCGGCGCCATAGGCGGCCAGTCCCCGCGCGATCTCGCGGCCCTCCTGGTCGCGCACCAGCACGGCATCGCCGCGCTCGAAGCGTCCGTCGATCTGGCGGATACCGGCGGGCAACAGGCTCCTGCCGTCGCTCAAGGCCCTGGCCGCGCCCGCGTCGATGATCAGGGTTCCTTCCGGCTTCAGCACGCCCGCGATCCAGCGCTTGCGCGCGGCGGCCGGTGTCCCGCTGGCATGGAAGCGCGTGGCGCGCGCGCCCGCGTCCAGCGCCGCGATCGGATGATCGGTCTTGCCCAGCGCGATGACGACGCCGCAGCCTGCCGCGGTGGCGATCTTCGCGGCCGCCAGTTTCGAAGCCATGCCGCCGCGCCCCATACCGGAGACGGAGCCGCCGGCCATCACCTCGATCTCCGTGGTGATCGCGGCCACGTCGGGAATGTGCCGGGCGCCGGCGTCGCGCGAGGGATCAGCGCTGTAGAGCCCGTCCACGTCGGAGAGCAGCACCAGCAGATCGGCCTCCATCATCGAAGCGACGCGCGACGCCAGCCGGTCGTTGTCGCCGAAGAGGATCTCGGCGGTCGCCACCGTGTCATTCTCATTGATCACCGGAATGCTGTGCAGCGCCAGCAGCGTGCGCAAAGTGGCGCGCGCGTTCAGGTAACGGCGGCGCTGTTCGGTGTCGCCCAGCGTCAGCAGCACCTGCGCCGCGACGATATTATCGCCCGCCAGACTATCGGCATAGGCTTCCGCCAGCCGCACCTGCCCGGCCGCCGCCGCGGCCTGGCTTTCCTCGAGCTTCAGCGCGCCGGTTTTCAGCTTCAGGGCGCCGCGCCCGAGCGCGATGGCGCCGGAGGACACCAGGATCACCTCCTTGCCCGCGTGCTTCAGCGCGGCGGCATCGGCGCAAAGCGATTTCAGCCAGTCGCGGCGCAGCGCCCCGGTCTCAGCATCCACCAGCAAAGCCGAACCGACCTTGATCACGATGCGCCTGGCGGCAAGCAGCGCGGTCACGGCGTCCAGTCCTGCGCTGCCTTGACGGGGCTGCGGTCCCGGGCGCGGCGCTCGGCGATCAGCCTGGCCAACAGGCGCAGCACATCCGGGACCCCTTCGCCGGACACCCCAGATATCAGCAAGACCTCGTGGCCGCAGGCCTTCTCCAGCGCGGCACGCTTGCGCGCCAGCGCCGTCTTTGGGATGGCGTCGATCTTGTTGAGGGCGACGATCTCAGGCTTGTCCATCAGGCCGTGGCCATAGGCCGCCAGTTCGGCGCGGATGGTCTTGTAGGCGTCTGAGATCCCGCTCTCGGTGCCGTCGATCAGGTGCAGGATCGCGTTGCAACGCTCGGCATGGCCGAGGAACTTGTCGCCCAGCCCCACGCCTTCATGCGCGCCCTCGATCAGGCCGGGCAGGTCGGCCAGCACGAAATCGGTCTCGTCGACGCGCACCACGCCAAGCTGCGGCGCCAGCGTGGTGAAGGGATAATCGGCGATCTTGGGCCTGGCCTCGGAGACGCGCGACAGGAAGGTCGATTTGCCGGCATTGGGCAGGCCGATCAGCCCGACATCGGCGATCAGCTTCAGCTTGAGGATGACGGTCTTCTCCTCGCCCGGCTGGCCGGGATTGGCGTGGCGCGGCGCGCGGTTGGTGGCGCTCTTGAAATGGGTGTTGCCGAAGCCGCCATTGCCGCCCTTGAGCAGCAGCACCCGGTCGCCGACCGCCGCCAGGTCGCAGATCAGCGTCTCGCCGTCCTCCTCGTAGATCTGGGTGCCGGGCGGCACCTTCATCACCGCGTCATCGCCATAGGCGCCGGCCATCTCCTTGCCCATGCCGTGCTGGCCGTTCTTGGCGGTCACGTGCTGCTGGTAGCGGTAGTCGATCAGGGTGTTGAGGTTGTCGACAGCCTCCACCAGCACGTCGCCGCCCCGCCCGCCATTGCCGCCGTTGGGCCCGCCATATTCGATGAACTTCTCGCGGCGGAACGAGATGCAGCCATTGCCGCCATTGCCGGAGCGGATATAGACCTTGGCGGTGTCGAGAAATCTCATCGAAGCCTCACGCGGCGCACCGTCGCGCGAAATCTTCGCGGCTGAGCGTCATCAGGTTGCAATAGACGCTGTGGCCGCGCGCCAGGCAATCGTGCTGGTCGGCGCCGTCCGGCACGAAGCCCAGCTTCTTCAGCACCCTGCCGGACGCGGGATTGTCGTGAAACCAGCCCGCCCGGATCCGGTCCGCCTTCAGTTCGCCGAAGCCGAAGGCCAGGACACGCGCCGCCGCCTCGGTGGCATAGCCCTGTTTCCAGTAGGGCCTGCCCAGCCAATAGCCCATCTCGAAACCGGATTGCTGCAGGTGCAAGCCGCATTTGCCGATCAGCGCGCCGTCGCTTTTGCGAACGAGCGTGAAGGTGAAGTCCGTCCCCCTGGCGCGCCCCTCTTGGTGGCGAGCGAACGCTTCGCGCGCGTCTTCCTCGCGATAGGGATAAGGCGCCCGCGAAAGGTTCTTCACGATATCCCATTCTGCAATGAGGGAGACGATCGCAGGCGAATCCGCCTCCTGCGGCGGACGCAACAGCAATCTCTCCGAGTCCAGTCTCAAAGGCGGCATGACGATTCCCTCCTGGCGCCGAGGGAAACAAAAAAGGGAGACGGCGGACCATCTCCCTCATCCGATGGGCCGCCGATTGGGGCGGCCTGTGTTGGGCCACCTATTCCGCCGCGACCTTCGCCGCCGGATTCGCATGCGCGATCACCGATACATAGGTGCGGCGTTTGAAGCCTTCGCGAAACGCGACCTGACCGTCGCATTTGGCGAACAGCGTGTGGTCCTTGCCCATGCCGACATTCTCGCCGGCGAAGAATTTGGTGCCGCGATGGCGCACGATCACATTGCCGCCGGAGATCTTCTGGCCGACGAACAGCTTCACGCCGAGGCGCTGGCCGGCCGAGTCGCGGCCGTTGCGGGAGGAACCGCCTGCTTTCTTGTGTGCCATGGTTCTTCTTCCTCAGCCCGCGTGGATTTCGGTGATCTTCACCTTGGTGAAGTGCTGGCGGTGGCCGCGCTTGCGATGCGTGTTCTTGCGCCGCTTCTTCTTGAAGGCGACGACCTTCTCGCCCTTGCCCTGTTCGAGGATCTCGACCGTGACCGAGGCGCCCGAAATCAGCGGCGCGCCGGATTTGGGCGTGTCGCCGCCCAGCATCAGCACTTCGCCAAAGGTGAGCGTGGCGCCGACGTCGCCGTCCAGCCGTTCGACGCTGAGCACCTCGTCCTTGACCACCTTGTACTGCTTGCCGCCAGTGCGGATGACCGCGAACATGGGCTAAATCCTTGGATTCGTGAAACAAAAAACACGCGGCACAGGCGTCTTTCCGAAGCCCCGTCCGCAAGAGGCGCGCAATATACTGAGGGATGGCCGCGGGTCAAGCGCCATGCCGCCGGCAGGCCTATCGCCTTCAGTAATGGCGGGCCGCCCAACCGGCCGCGATCTCGGGATAGAGGCCGGCCAGTTCGCCGTAGATCGGCTTCAACCGCTCGCGCAGGATGGCATAGACCGATGCCGGAATTGCCTGCGCCTCGCCGACATGCACCGGGCTCGCCGCCTTGGGAAAATAGCTGTCGCGGAACGGCACGCCAAGAAAGGCGCAGACCTCTTCCAGGACCGCGGTCGGCCTGGCGATGATGTCGTCCATGAACAGGATCAGGAACCGGTCACTGGGGATGAGCGTCCGCCACGTCGCGATGATGGCCGGGTAATCGGCGCGCTGCAGCATGTCGAGGTTGCGGGCGAATTGTTCGATCTTGGCGTCGTCGGTAATGTTGCGGGTGCGCGCCGTCATGCGGATGTGGGACCAGCTGCGCTCGATGGGATCGCGCAGCGAGAAGATGATCTTCACCTCGGGCGACAGCCGCAGAATGTGGCGGATGCCGTCCGGCGGCAGCACCGCATAATCGGGCGTCACCTCGCCGCAAATCCGGTCGGCTCCGGCGAGGGCGAAAATCCGTCCGTACCAGTCGTCCGAGATCGGACCGTCGATGATGTCGGCCAGCCGCCCGATATGGCGGTAGTTCCAGTCCTCGGCCGGCACCTTTCCCAGATAGTCGCGCAAAATCTGTATGCCGCGGTCGTGCCGGTGCCGCACCGTCCAGCGCCGGCTGAGCGGCAGATGCACGTCGTTGAAATATTGCAACTCCTTGATCGGAGGCAGCCACAGGCCGGGATGCCGGCGCAGGTTCCTGTCCAGCCAGGTGGTGCCGGCCTTCTGGGCGCCGATGCCGATGAAATGCGGAAAGCGGTATTCGACCATCGTCTCGGCCGCCGCATCGCCGGTCGCCGCGGCCTTCGCTTTCGCCTTCTGCTGCGCCATGGGCCCTGCCGTCGCGACCTCCTGAAAACGCATGATCACAATCCGCGACGCGGTCAAGCCCGGCGGCCGCGCACCGCTAGGAAATATAGCCCCCCAGACCCGCCTCGTCGCAGGCCTGCTTCAATTCGTCGAAATTCTCGACGACCTCGCGCAGCGGCCTGGTCAGCTTCTGATGACGCGGCTTGAACGCCTTCTTCGGCGTTCCGCCGGCGATCTCGGCCAGCGTCGAATCGAGTTCGCCCGCCTGGCCCAGTTCGGCCGAAATCCGCTCATAGGTCACCGTCGCCTTGCGGGCATTGCCGATCCATTGCTTGAACCAGCGCGTCTGGATTTCGAGCTGCTTGGCCCGGCGGATCAGGTTTTGCACGGGCAGATTGAAGGTCCGGTCCGCCGTTTCGGCGGCGCCCTTTGCCCACGAATGCCAGATCTTCCGCTTGTCGGCGATCATCCCAGAGGCCGTCGACTCGACGACGTTCTCGCGGAACAGGTGGATGACGCCGATGTTCTCCGCTTCGCAGTGTTTCAGGAGGAAGGGCCGTTCGAAGATCGGCCACCACCACGATTCGAAATTGTGCACATGGCCGTATTTGATATCGATCGCGATATTGTTCGGGGCTTTCAGGCCGAGCAGGTGCTGGAAATAGGACTGCACGAAGGCGGCGTGTCTTTCGCGCGACGGCTCCAGCAGCAGCTTCGGATCGCCCATGATGGCGTCGTGTTTGAAACGATGGAACGATTCGGGATGCTTCAGGGGCTTGACGGCCTCCGCGTTGCAAACCTCGTCGATCATCCGCACGCCGGCGAGCGAGCCCAGGAACTCGCCCATCAGATGGCTGCCGGAGCGCTCATGCGCGAGCAGGATGGTGATCTTTGGGACGGCCATTGTCGGGATGCTGCTCCGTGGAATGTCTGCCCGGATGGGCCCGCTTTGCGCGGAAGGCCGTTCTCTTCCTGATCAGCGCCCGCTCCGGCCATGGCCCAGGTGACGGTCGCACCACATCGTCTAGGCCGATACCGCGTCGAGGGCGGCCGCCGGACGAAGCCGCCCGACCCAGCTGTTGTCCTCTTCATAGCCCAGTTTGATCAGCGCATCGCCGAAGCGTTCGACAAAGGCCTCGCCCAGCTCCCGGTCGAAAATGGCGGGCCACTGCCGCGCCTCGCCGGAGCGGACATGGCGGATGTCCTCCTTGCGCTCGGCATTGGCGCCGAAGATCGATTCCTGCCAGAACACCTCGCGGCACACCTCCAGTTCATCGCCGCTGAAGCCCAGATGCGTCACGATCCGGGTGAACAGCGACATGTCGAGATCGCCGATCAGATCCTCGTATTTGCATTCGAAGGAATTCGGCCTGGCGTAGTTCCAGCGCAGCATCCGCCCCGTGGTCTTGGCGCCGCCATTGTCCATCTCGAAGAGATAGCGCGCCCGGTCGTCGGGCAGGCTGTTCAGCTTCGCCTGGTAGCTCATGCCGCCCAGGTCGTCGCGCACGCCGAACAGCCATTTTTCCTTCGACTTGCGATGATAATGCATCCCCGAGATCACCACGTCGCGCGGATCACGGATCAGGTGAAAGAGGCGGTTTTCTGGGTTGTGCAGCAGCCACCGGCAATTCTTGAAGCTGGAATGGGAATCCACGACGAGCACCGGTGCGGCACAATCCTCGGGCGTAATGGTGTCGCGTCCAGGAACCAGCATCTCGATATCCAGCGCTTCGCCGATCCGGCGGAACGTGGAGTTCATCCACACCGTTCCGGTCTTGTGGTGGGTCGCAACGATGGCGCAGCGATTCACGAAACCGTCCTTCCTTCAACAAAAGCACTATCTTGGAAACAATTCCGGCGAATGACAACGGATCGGCGCCGTCAGGCGAACTCCGCATCGTCGGTTTCGAACAGCCGCGAACAATAGCGCCAGAGCCAGGCCCAGCCGTGATCGCCTTCGAGGTCCCGCCACACCGCGTCGAACGCGTGATCATGCGCGGCATCGGGGTCCATGGCAAAGGCGCGGACCGCCTGCCAAAGCTCGCCTTCCGTGGTCGCCCGCAGCGGCAGCGTGCGCATGCCGAGCGAGCCGTGCAGGCCGACCGCCGCGGTCGAAACCACGGGAATGCGCAGCCGCTCAAGAAACTCGCGGCAGAGCGAAAGCCCAAGCCCTCCGGCGGACAGGTCGATCGCGAAATGCGGCGGCGGCATCTGCGCGGAGGTGATCGCGGCGATGTAAGCGTCGGCGCGTGCGCAGGGGATGGACGCATCCTCCGGCAATGACCGCGCCACTTCGCTGATGCCGCAGACGACATGCGGCTTCAAACGCCAGGCCTTGACGATGGCGGCGGCCATGGCGACGGCCGGCGCTTCGGGTGTTCCGAGCAGCGCTACTGTCTTGGTATCGCCGCGAGCCTTCACGCGGGGAAACCGGATCGAGGCCGAGCGCCAGAAGATCGGCTCGAACAGGAATTCGGCGCCGGACGCCGCCACGGCGGCGGCGGCCTCGCGCGACATGGCGGGCGCGGCCACGAAGGCGCGGCGGTAGCCCGCGCCCGGCACCTCGAACGCGCCCCCGCCTTCGGAAAAGGCGATCATTTCGCTGCGCGAGATCGCCACGCTGTCCGCGCAGCAATCCCGGAACATCGCCGGATGCAGGGCGTCGACCATGAGAACTTTGGGCCGCATATGCCGCAGAAACGCTTCGACATCGAACAGGTCGACCCCAAGCGCCGCGAGCGTCCCCTGGAGCGGCTCGGCATCGTGGAGGTCGCGGCCGACAACGACGCGGCGGAACCGGTCGACGGCCGCCATGTTGTCCGCCACATGCGCGGCCGAACCGCGCACCACCAAGATCACGACATTGGCCAGCCGGCGCAGATAGTCATGCGCGGAGATCAGTGCCAGGTTGAAAATGCTGTCCGTCACGAAGGCGCGCGAATCGACCGCGATCACGATCAACCGCCGCCCGGCCTGCACGAGGTCGCCGGTCCTGCGGAAGGTCTCCGCGATCACGGCACTGGTTTTGGTATGGGAGCGCTGCGACGCCTCGGCCAGGGCATCCAGCCTGTCGCGCGGCGCGAAGGCGAGGTCCACCAGCGCCTCGGCCATGTCGCTGAATTCCGCCAGGCCGTGCAGCCTGTCGGACGGCTCATAGCCCTCGAAGGCATGCGCCAGCGAGATCACTGGCAGACCCAGCGAGAGCGACTCGACGGTCTTGATCTTCAGACCCGACGACACCCGCATCGGAACCGCGACGCAGTCGATCGTGCGATAGAAATCCGCCACGGACTCGACCGGCCCGCGCAGTTCCACGAAGGGGCCGCCCAGATCGCCCAGCATCTCGCAGACCG
>JAATGL010000271.1 GCA_015654705.1 Alphaproteobacteria bacterium
GCGGCTCGGGCGCCACCTCGCTGGTCGCCTGGGCGCTCGACATCACCAATCTCGATCCGATCCGCTTCGGGCTGCTGTTCGAGCGCTTCCTCAATCCCGAGCGCATCTCGATGCCGGATTTCGACATCGATTTCTGCCAGGAGCGGCGCGACGAAGTGGTGCGCTATGTCCGCCACAAATACGGCGCCGACCGCGTCGCCCACATCATCGCGCTGGGGTCGCTGCAGGCGCGCGCCGCGGTGCGCGACGTGGGCCGCGTGCTGCAGATGCCGCTCGGCCTGGTCGACCGCATCGCCAAGCAGGTGCCCAATCCGGTCGGCGGCAAGACCGTCACGCTGAAGGACGCGGTGGCGGGCGAGCCCAGGCTGCAGCAGATCGCGGAACAGGAGCCGGCGGCGCAGCAGCTTTTCTCCATCGTGGAGAAGATCGAGGGCCTCTACCGCCACGCCTCCACCCATCCGGCGGGCGTGGTGATCGGCGACCGGCCGCTGGACGAGATCATTCCGCTCTATCGCGATCCGCGCTCCGAAATGCCGGTGACGCAGTTCGACTATGAGGACGCGGAAAAGGCCGGGCTGGTGAAGTTCGATTTCCTCGGCCTCAAGACGCTGACGGTGATCGCCAAGGCGGAGGACCTGCTCAAGCGGCGCGGCATCGCGCTCGACACCCAGAACATCGCGTTCGAGGACCGCGCGACCTTCGAGATGCTGTCGCGCGGCGACAGCGTCGGCGTGTTCCAGCTCGAAGGGCAGGGCATGCGCGACCTGCTGCGCAAGATGAAGCCGGACCACATCAACGACCTGATCGCGCTGGTCGCGCTCTACCGCCCCGGCCCGATGGATTCGATTCCCAAATACATCGCCTGCAAGACCGGCAAGGAGGCGCCCGAATATCTCGATCCCGCGCTGGAGCCGATCCTGAAGGAAACCTTCGGTGTGATGACGTATCAGGAAGACGTCATGCGCATCGCGCGCGAACTGGGCGGCTACTCGATGGGCCAGGCCGACCTGCTGCGCCGCGCGATGGGCAAGAAGATCCCGGCCGAAATGGCGGCGCATCGCGGCCAGTTCCTCAAGGGGGCGGGCGAGAAGGGCATCCTGCCCTCGGTCGCGGAACAGATTTTCGAGCAGGCAGCGAAATTCGCGGGCTACGGCTTCAACAAGGGCCATGCGGCAGCCTATGCGCAGGTCGCCTATCAGACCGCCTATCTGAAGGCCAATTATCCGGTCGAGTTCCTTGCCGCGTCGATGACGCTGGACATCGGCAACACCGACCGGCTGAACGTCTTTCGCCAGGAAGCGCAGCGGCTGGGCATCAAGGTCCTGCCGCCGGATATCAACCGCTCGGAAGCCTTCTTCGCCTGCGATGCGGCGGCGAATGTGATCTATTACGCGCTCGCCGCCGTGAAGGGCGTGGGCCGCCAGGCGATGGACCATGTGGTCGCCGACCGCGCGGGCGAGGGTCCGTTCCGCAGCGTGGCGGATTTCGCGCGCCGGGTGGATCCCAGGCTCGTCAACAAGCGCGCCTTCGAAAGCCTGACCCGCGCCGGCGCCTTCGACGCACTCAATCCCAACCGGCGCCAGATGGTGGAGTCTTCCGACGTTTTGCTCAGCAACGCCGCGCGCAACGCCCGCGAACGCGAGACCGGGCAGGCGACCCTGTTCGGCGGTCCGGCGGAAGCGAATGAGGATGTGCGCCTGGTGTCCGTCGCCGACTGGCCGGCGCATGAGCGTTTGAGCGAGGAGTTCAGCGCCATGGGTTTCTATCTCTCCGGCCACCCGCTCGACACCTATGCGGCGGCGCTGAAACGGCTGGGTGCCGTCAGCTACGGCGCGCTGCTGGAGGACCGGCGGCGTTCGGGCTTCAAAGCCGTGCTGGCCGGCACGATGATCCGCAAGCATGAGCGGCGCGGCCGCAACGACCAGACCTATGCCTTCGTCTCTTTTTCGGACCCGACCGGCATGTTCGAGGTGATGCTGTTTCCGGAAGTGCTGGCGGCCTCGCGCGCGCTGCTGGAGGCCGGAAAATCCGTGCTGATCACTGCCAGCGCCGATTGGGACGGCGACGAGCTTCGGTTGCGCGCTGCGTCTCTCGCCGATCTCGACGGTGCCGCGGCGCAGGCCGGGGAGGGGCTGCGCATCCATATCGACGACGCGGCCGCGCTCGGTCCCATCGCCGCCCAGCTGAAACAGCCGGGCAAGGGTATCGTCACGCTGGTGGTGCCGGGCGTGCGCGGCGAGGAGGTCGAGATTTCGCTGCCCAGGCGCCATCTGGTTTCCACCGCGCTCAAGAGCGCGATAAAGATGATGCCCGGCGTGGCGGCGGTGGAGTCGGTCTGAGCGATGTCACCAGGCCGCGAGCGCGCGTTCGATCCGGGAAAGCCCTTCGGCGAGAAGGGCGGTGTCCTGCGCGAAGCAGATGCGGATGTAGCGGTCGGTCTCGGTATCTTCCGGTGGACCGAAGGCCGAACCGGGCGCCACCCCGACGCGCGCCTTGCGCACCAGATCCTCGGCGAAGCCCAGGCTGTTCGTCATGCCGTCGATCCGCAGGAAGCCGTAGAAGGCGCCCTCGGGCCGCATCCAGCGCATGCGGTTCTGTGCGTCGAGGAAATTCTGCACCACGTCGCGCCCGCTCCGGCAGCGTTCCAGCATGATGCCGCGGAATTCGTCGCCCTGGGGCGACAGCGCCGCCAGCGCGCCATATTGGGCGAAGCTCGTGGGCCCGGTGTTGTTGGCGATGGTGATCACGCCCATTTGCCTGTCGAGCGAAAGAGGATGCACCAGCCAGCCGATGCGCCAGCCGGTCATCGCCCAGGGCTTCGAGAAACTGTTGATGACGAAGAGATTGTCGTCGTCCTGCGCGATCTGCAGGAAGGACGGCGCGTGCGCGCTGCCGTCGAACACCAGCGTGCCGTAGACCTCGTCGCTGATGATCGCGATGTCGCGCCGGCGTGCGAAATCAAGCACCGCCTGCTGTTCGTCGCGCGTCATCACCCAGCCGGTCGGATTGCCCGGCGAGCAGACGAAGATCGCCTTGGTGCGCGCGTCGCACAGCGCGAACATCTTCTCCAGATCGAGATGCCAGCGCGCCGGTGCGGCATTCCAGTCTTCCTCCAGCCGGGCGAAGCGCACTTCGGCGCCGACGGCCGCGGCCGCCTGGAAGATGCTGGGCCAGATCGGCGAGACGATCACGATGTTGTCGCCGGTTTCGATCAGACATTGCAGCGCCGTGACCACGGCCAGCGTCGCCGCGCCCGGCAGCGAGATGCGCCGCACATCCACCGCGACGCCGACGGTGCGCTTGTGGAACGCGCTGATCGCTTCGCGCAATGGCAGGATGCCGCGCGGGCCGCTGTAGAAGGTGTGCCCGTCGTCGAGCGCCCGCTTGGCGGCATCGCGGATGAAGTCCGGCGTGACCAGGTCGCTCTCGCCGAACCACAAGGGCAGCAGGTCCGGATCGCCGAGACCGAGGGCCGCGACGGCGCCGATGCCGTTCTGTTCGAGGGCGAGGATTGCGGGGCGGATGGGGCTCATTGGGGGGAGGTAGCATACTCTTTGGCGCGTTTGTAACCGCGCGATTCAAGGCACCTGCGCGCGGATATGCTTGCGTGAAGGTGCCGGACCGCCTATAAGCCCGGCCATTCCGCACGCGAGGGTGGGTTTCGGGGTGTGTTGCCCCGTCCCCGTCCGGTGCCCTGGGAAGCGTCCGCCAGAGCGGCAGCGACCAAGGGTGATCTCCTCGCGTTTGGCCAACCGGAAAAGGAGACGCTTTCATGGCTTTGCCAGACTTCACCATGCGTCAGCTACTGGAAGCGGGGGCCCATTTCGGCCATCGCACCCAGCGCTGGAACCCGAAAATGGCGCCGTATATCTACGGCTCGCGCAACGACATCCACATCCTCGACCTGACCCAGACCGTGCCGCTGCTGCATCAGGCGCTGGTGGCGCTGCGCGACGTGGCGGCCGGCGGCGGGCGCATCCTCTTTGTCGGCACCAAGCGCCAGGCGTCGGAGCCGATTGCGGCCGCGGCCAAGCGCTGTGCCCAGTATTACATGAACCAGCGCTGGCTCGGCGGCACGCTGACCAACTGGCAGACGATTTCCCATTCGATCAAGCGCATGCGCAGCATCGAGGAGACTCTGGAATCGGCGCAGAGCTCCGGCCTGAAGAAGAAGGAATTGCTCGGCCTGCTGCGCGAACGCGACAAGCTGGAGCGGTCGCTGGGCGGCATCCGCGAGATGGGCGGGCTGCCCAACATGCTGTTCGTGATCGACACCAACAAGGAGGCCATCGCGATCTCCGAAGCGCGCAAGCTCGGCATCCCGGTCACCGCCATCCTCGATTCGAATTGCGATCCCGACGGCATCGCCTATCCGATCCCCGGCAATGACGACGCGGCCCGCGCGCTGGTGCTCTATTGCGACCTCGCGGCGCGCGCCATCATCGACGGGCTCAGCCAGGGTCAGGTGGATGCCGGCATCGATGTCGGCGAAGCCGAGATTCTGCAGGACACGCGCCCGCAGATCGAAGCCGAACCAGCCCAAGCCAGCGCCTGAAGCCGGAGAGCAGAGATATGCCGAACATCACCGCGACCATGGTGAAGGACCTGCGCGACAAGACCGGCGCGGGCATGATGGACTGCAAGACCGCGCTCAACGAGACCAGCGGCGACATGGAAGCCGCCGTCGACTGGCTGCGCAAGAAGGGCCTGTCGAAGGCCGCCAAGAAGGCCGGCCGCGTCGCGGCGGAGGGGCTGATCGGCGTCGCCGTCGGCGGCGATTCGGGGGCTCTGGTGGAGGTCAATTCCGAGACCGATTTCGTCGCCCGCAACGATCAGTTCAAGGATTTCGTGAAGGACGCGGCGGAGCTAGCGCTCGCCGAAGCCGGCGACGTCGAGAAGCTGCTCGAGACGCCGATGCGCGGCGGGGCCAGTGTGCGTCACACCCTGATCGAGATGGTCGGCAAGATCGGCGAGAACATGAGCGTGCGGCGCGCGGTCTCGCTCGCCGTCAATCCGGGCGTCGTCGCGGCCTATGTGCATAATGCCTCGTCACCGGAGCTCGGCAAGATCGGCGTGCTGGTCGCGCTGAAATCGACCGCCGACAAGGCCAAGCTGGCGGCGCTGGGCAAGCAGCTGGCGATGCATGTCGCGGCGGCGGCGCCTCTGGCGCTGACTCCGGAACACCTCTCGAAGGATGTGGTGGAGCGCGAACGCGCCGTGCAGGCCGAGATCGCACGCCAGTCCGGCAAACCCGAGAACGTCATCGAGAAGATGATGGAAGGGCGGATGCGCAAATTCTACGAGGAGTCGGTCCTGCTGTCGCAGATCTTCGTGATCGACGGCGAAACCCCGGTCGCCAAGGTGCTGGAGAAGGCATCGAAAGAGCTGGGCGCGCCGGTCGCGATCGAGGGCTTCGTGCGCTTCCAGGTCGGCGAGGGCATCGAGAAGAGCGACAGCGATTTCGCGGACGAAGTGAACAAGCTCGCCGGCAATTAGTCTTGCGAGGCGCCGCTTGCGCCGCGCACCCCGGCATGACCTATAGTTGCGCGTCATGCGTCGAACACGCCGGTTGAAGGGAATCAGATGCCGCTCACGCCCCGATACGCCCGCGTTCTCTTGAAGGTGTCCGGCGAGGCGTTGATGGGTTCGGTGCCCTACGGAATCGATATCGATACCGTGGAGCGAATCGCCGGCGACGTGAAGGAAGCCTTCGAGGCCGGCAGCCAGATCTGCATGGTGATCGGCGGCGGCAACATCTTCCGCGGGCTGTCGGCGGCGGCCAAAGGGATCGATCGCGCCACCGCCGACTATATGGGTATGCTGGCGACCGTGATGAACGCGCTGGCGATGCAGGCGGCGCTGGAGCGCTTCGATGTTCCCTGCCGCGTCCAGTCGGCGATTCCCATGGCCTCGGTCTGCGAGCCCTATATTCGCCGGGTCGCGATCCGCCACATGGAGAAAGGCCGGGTCGTCATTTTCGCCGCCGGAACGGGCAATCCCTTCTTCACCACGGACACGGCGGCGGCGCTTAGGGCGGCCGAGATGAACTGCGACGCCTTGCTGAAGGGCACGCAAGTTGACGGCGTCTACAGCGCCGACCCCAAAAAGGTGCCAGACGCGGAACGTTACGATTTTCTTAGTTATCACGAGGTATTAGCACGCGATCTTCAAGTCATGGATGCATCGGCGGTCAGCCTGTCGCGTGAAAATAAGATTCCGATCCTGGTGTTCTCCATCCATGATAGGGGGGCGCTGGCCGCGGTGCTTCGGGGCGAAGGCCGCGCGACGATCATTGGCGAGCGGGTCTGACCGGCTCCAACTGTCCGGAGGAAGACATGACCGAGACCTTCAACAAGGAAGAGATGACGCGCCGGATGAAAGGCGCCGTGGCCACGCTGAAGGGCGAATTCAGCGGCTTGCGCACCGGCCGCGCCAGCCCGGCCCTGCTGGACCCCGTCATGGTCGATGCCTATGGCAGCCAGATGCCGATCAGCCAGGTCGGCACGATCTCGACGCCGGAACCGCGCCTGCTGACCGTTCAAGTCTGGGACAAGGGACTGGCTAAAGCCGTGGACAAAGCCGTGCGTGACGCCGGTCTCGGATTGAACCCGCAGATGGACGGGCAGCTTCTGCGCATCCCGATTCCCGAGCTCAACGAGGAGCGCCGCAAGGAGCTCGCCAAACTGGCCTCCAAATACGCCGAACTGGCCCGGGTAGCGGTCCGCAATGTGCGCCGCGACGGGATGGAAATCCTGAAAAAGCTCGAAAAGGACCACAAGATCGGCCAGGACGAACACCATAAGCTGGGCGACGAATTGCAGAAGCTGACGGATGCGCACATAAAAGAGATCGATCAGACGCTCCACGGCAAGGAGCAGGAGATCATGCAGGTGTGAGGCACCTTTTGAGGGTTGGTTAACGATGGCCGCCGCACCGCTCGATATTCAGGCCCTCCCGCGCCATGTCGCCATCATCATGGACGGCAACGGACGCTGGGCGCGCAAGCGCCATCTGCCGCGCCAGGCGGGCCATGTGGCGGGCGTCGCGGCGGTGCGCGAAGTGGTGCGCGCGGCGACCGACGTGGGACTGCAGAACCTCACGCTCTATGCCTTCTCCTCCGAGAACTGGAAGCGGCCGCCGACCGAGGTCGGCGCGTTGATGGGCCTGTTCCGTCTCTACTTCCGCAACGATCTCGAAGAGATGGTGGCGCGCGGTGTGCGCGTGCGCGTCATCGGCAACCGCTCGCGCGTCGCCGACGACATCCGCCAGATGATCGAGGAGATGGAAAAGCGCACCGTCGGCAATGCCGGTCTCAATCTGACCTTCGCGTTCGACTATGGCGGGCAGGAGGAGATCGCCGCCGCCGCCCGCGAGCTGGCGCGCGCCGCCAGCGAGGGCAGGCTCGACCCGGAAACCATTACGCCGGAATTGTTCGCGACGCGGCTGTTCACCAGCGCGCTGCCGGAACCCGATCTCGTCATCCGCACCAGCGGCGAGCGGCGCCTGAGCAATTTCCTCCTCTGGCAATCGGCCTATGCCGAGTTGCTGTTCGTGGAGACGCTGTGGCCGGATTTCACGCCGGCCAGGTTCCTCGAAGCGATCGACCAGTTTGCGCAGCGCGAGCGCCGCTTCGGCTCGCTGCCGGAAGCCGTCGCGTGACCGAGTCGCGGCCCGCCGCATCGACCTCTGCCATGCGGTCGCCGTTCATCCGCGGACGGAGCTTTTCGCCCGACTGGATCACCCGGCCTTTGTTCGGCACGCTGCTCGCCGCGCTTGTGGTGACGGCGACGTTACTCGGCCCGCAATATCTGGCGATCCTGGTTGCGCTCGGCGCGATCTTCGCCGTGCGCGAATGGCACCGGATGGTGACGGCGGGGTCGTTCGTGCCGCAGATGACGATTTCGGCAACTGCCATTTTATTGGCGCTGCTGGCATTGACGCTTTGGCCGCACGGCCCGTTCGCCTGGTCTTTCCTGGCCTGCGGCGCGGTCGTGTCGTTCGCGCTGGCGCTGCTGCGCGGCGAGAATCCCTTCTGGCAGGTGGGCGGCATTCTCTATGTGGGCGTCCCGGCGCTGGCGCTGGTCGCATCGCGCGCCATACCGCCGCACGGCGCATGGCTGATCGTCGGCCTGTTCATCGTCGTGTGGGCGACGGATACCGGCGCACTCATCGTCGGCAACCTGATCGGCGGTCCCAAGCTGGCGCCGGTGCTCTCGCCCAACAAGACCTGGGCCGGAACATTGGGCGGCATCGCCGTCGCGGCGGTCGCGGAAGCGGTCTATGTCGGTGTTATGGGCGGGAGCGCGGCCCTGGCCTTGGTGTACGGCGCCGGTCTCGCGCTGGTGGCGCATGCGGGCGATCTTTTCGAATCCTGGGTCAAGCGCTGCTTCCGCCGCAAGGACAGCGGCTCGCTGATCCCCGGCCATGGCGGTGCGCTCGACCGCATCGACAGCACCTTGTCCGCCGCGCTCGCGCTGGCCGTGCTGGTGCTGCTGTTCAAGCTCGATCCGCTGTTCGGGGCGCATCCGTGAACGCGCTCGCCGCCACGCGCAAACATATTGAGCTGCCGGATCTGTCGCCCGTGCTGGAGCGCCGCGTCACCGTGCTCGGTTCGACCGGCTCCATCGGTGTCAGCACGTTGAGCGTCATCGCCCATGCGCGGGAGATCTACGGTCCCCAGGCGCTGCCGGTCGAGGCGCTCACCGCGCAGTCCAACATCGATGTCCTTGTGGAACAGGCCCGCGCGATCCGGCCGAAACTTGCCGTGATCGGCGACGAGACGCTTTTCGCCCGGCTGAAGGATGCACTGGCCGGGACCGGTATCGAAATTGCCGCTGGGCGCGATGCGGTGATTGCCGCCGCCACGCGTCCCTCGGAGACCGTGATGGTCGCCATCATGGGGGCCGCGGCGATCGAGCCGGCGCTGGCCGCGATCGAACGCGGCGCGATCGTCGCACTCGCCAACAAGGAATGCGTCGTCGCGGCCGGCGACGTGTTCCGCCGCGCCATCGCGCGCTCCGGTGCGCAGGTCATTCCGGTCGATTCCGAACACAACGCGATCTTCCAGGTCTTGAACGGGGGCGATGCCGAGGAGGTTGAGCGCGTGACGCTGACCGCATCGGGCGGTCCCTTCCGCGAATGGTCGCTTGCGCAGATGCGCGCCGCGACGCCCGGCCAGGCGGTGGCGCATCCCAACTGGGCGATGGGCGCCAAGATCTCCGTCGACAGCGCCACGCTGATGAACAAGGGGCTGGAGCTGATTGAGGCCTATTTCCTCTTCGCGCTGCCGCCGGAGAAACTCGCGGCCATCATCCATCCGCAATCCGTTGTCCATTGCCTGGTGTCGTATGCCGACGGCTCGACGCTGGCGCACCTCTCGGCGCCGGACATGCGCACGCCGATCGCGCATGCGCTGGCGTGGCCGCGCCGCATTACATCGCCGTCACGCAGGCTCGATCTCGCCGCGGTCGGCCAGCTGACGTTCCAGGCGCCGGATCACGATCGCTTCCGCTGTCTCGGGCTGGCGCTCGATTGCTTGCGCATGGGAGGCCTCGCGCCTACCATCCTCAACGCCGCCAATGAAATCGCGGTCGAATCGTTTCTCGGCAGCCATATCGGATTTCTGGACATCCCGCGCGTGGTCGAAGAGACGTTGAACACGGCGCAGCGCGCCAATGCCGAAGCGGATTCGCTGGAGGGCGTGCTGGCCTGCGATCGGCGGGCCAGGGCGTTGGCCGGCGAGATATGCCGGCGAACCGGATGATCGCAGAGACTGAAGGTACGTCATGATGGATGCGGTGTGGAATACGATCGGCTGGATTCCGCTGGGACTTCCGGCGTTTTTGTTCGTGATTACGGTCGTCGTGTTCTTCCATGAACTCGGCCATTTCTCCATGGCGCGCGCGTTCGGCGTCCGCGTCGAGACGTTTTCGCTCGGCTTCGGCCGCGAGCTGATCGGCCGCACCGACCGCCACGGCACGCGCTGGAAGATCGGCTGGCTGCCGATCGGCGGCTACGTGAAATTCTTCGGCGATGCCGATGCGTCAAGCCGGCCCGACCGCGAAGCCGGCACAGGGATGAGCGCCGCCGAACGCGCGCAGTCGCTGCCGTTCAAGCCGCTCTACCAGCGTGCGCTGGTCGTCGCCGCCGGACCTGTCGCAAATTTCATCTTGGCGATAATCGTCTTTACGCTGATGTTCATGTCGTTCGGCCGCGTCGTCGTGCCGCCGGTGATCGGTGCCGTGGTTCCGGGCAGCGCCGCGCAGGCGGCTGGCATCCAGGCCGGCGACGTGGTGCGGGCGATCGACGGCCGGCCGATCAATGATTTCGGCCAGCTTCCGGAGATCATCACCGTCAGCGCCGGACAGGATCTGGCGATCACGCTGGCGCGCGGGAGCCGCGAATTCACGGTGCACGCCACGCCCAGGATCACGCGCCGGAAAGACCCGCTGGGCGACCTCTCCAGCACGCCGACGCTCGGCGTCCAAAGCTCGACCAACGTCAAGCCGACGCTGGTGCGCTATGGCCCCATAGGCGCCTTCGGCCAGGCCTGCGGTCAGACCTGGTCGATCGTGGCGAGCAGCCTCGGCGCCATGAAGCAGATGGTTCTGGGCCGCACCGACACCAGCCAGATGATGGGCACGCTCGGCATGGCGCGGGTGTCGCGCAAGGTCGCCGAGCAGGGCATCTTTCCGCTCATCAGCCTGATCGCCGTCATTTCGGTAAGCCTCGGCCTGGTCAACCTTTTTCCGATTCCGGTGCTCGACGGGGGCCATCTTCTGTACTATGGATGCGAAGCTGTTTTGGGACATCCGCTCGGGGAGCGGGCCCAAGAGGTCGGGTTTCGGTTTGGGCTGGCGTTGGTTCTCGGATTGATGATTTTTTCCGTCTGGAACGATCTGGCCCATCACCTGAATCTTTTCTGACTTTTCGGTTTATGAACCGCACGCCGGTTGCGCGCGCGAGCCAAGAGACGAGTGGATGAGCGCCAACGCCCTGTTCGCCCGAGTGACGCGCACGGCTTCGGCTGTACTCCTGCTTGGTTGCGGATTCCTCGCCACGCCGTCGCGCGCGCAGCAGCCGGCGCCTTCGGCGCCGCAGACGGCCGGGCCCGCGCAGGCGCCCGCGCCCGCGCCGACGATCCAGCATATCGTCGTGAAAGGCACCCAGCGCATCGAGGCGGCGACGGTGCTGTCCTATATCTCGCTGCGCGAGGGCGACGCATATCTGGAGCAGACCGCCGACCGCGCTCTGAAATCGCTGTTCGCCACCGGCCTGTTCTCCGACGTGAAGGTCAATTGGGATGCCGCGACGTCGACGCTGACGATCAACGTGGTCGAAGCCTCGATCATCAACCAGATCGACTATGAGGGAAACAGCAAGGTCTCGACCAAGGATCTCGAGAAAGAGGTGCAGCTCAAGCCGCGCATGGTGTTCACGCGGACCAAGGTGCAGTCCGACGTCCAGCGCATCATCGAAGTCTATCGCCGCAACGGCAAGTTCGGCGCCACCGTCGATCCGCAGATCATCCAGCGCCCGCAGAACCGCGTCGATCTGATCTTCTCCATCCATGAAGGTCCGACGACCGGCGTCGCGCGCATCAACTTCATCGGCAACCGGGTCTATGACGACGATACGCTTAGGGAGCAGATCGCGACCGAGGAAAGCACCTGGTGGCGCCTTCTCTCCACCAACGACAATTACGACCCGGACCGGCTGACCTTCGACCGCGAGCAGTTGCGCCGCTTCTATGTCAGCCATGGCTACGCGGACTTCCACGTCGTGTCGGCGGTCGCGGAGCTGACGCCGTCGCATGACAGCTTCTACGTCACCTTCACCGTGGATGAGGGCGACCTCTACAAATTCGGCAAGGTGGAAATCGATTCGAGCATCAAGGAACTCGATCCGATCGCCTTGCGGCCGCTGGTCAAGATCCAGCCGGGCGATCTCTACAACGCGGAGCTTGTGCAGAAGTCCATCGACACGCTGACCAACGCCGCCGGCACGCGCGGCTACGCCTTCGCCGAGGTGCATCCGCGCATCCGCCGTGATCACGACAGCCGCACGATCGACGTCATCCTCAAGATCGATCAGGGACCGCGGGTCTATGTCGAGAAGATCAACATCACCGGCAATACGCGCACCCTGGACAAGGTGGTGCGCCGCGAGTTCCGCCTGGTAGAGGGCGACGCCTTCAATCGCGTGCTGGTGGACCGCTCGCGCACGCGCGTCCGCAGCCTGGGCATCTTCAAGGATGTCGACATAAAACAATCGCCGGGCTCGCAGCCGGACCGCGTCAATCTCGATGTTCGGGTAACGGAACAGTCGACCGGTTCGCTGTCCCTGGGTGCGGGCTATTCATCGACCAGCTCGCTGGTCGGCGAGTTCAGCTACACCGAACAGAACCTGTTCGGCCGCGGCCAGTACATGCGCGCCAGCATCGCGGTTTCCGAGATCAGCAAGCAGGCCCAGTTCAGTTTCACGGAGCCCTACTTCCTGGACCGCCCGCTTTCGGCAGGGTTCGACCTCTACAAGGTCTATACCGACTACCAGCAGGCGGCGTATGCGGCGGACGTGACGGCAGCCCAGATCCGTTTCGGATTTCCCACCTCGGAATACGGATCGGTCGGCCTGCGCTACAGCTACAAGATCCAACGCATATCGCCATACAGCAACGCGCCGCAGGAAATCCTTGACGCCAGTGGCACGACGACGACGTCGGGCATCGGCTTCACGTTTTCCTACAACACGCTCGACGATTACATAAAGCCGACCAGGGGCCTTGCGTTCAGCGTTTCGCAGGACTTCGCCGGCCTGGGCGGCTCGCTGAAATACGTCAGCATGGAGGAGCAGTTCGTCTCCTACCGGCGCGTCCTCTGGGATCAGTTCGTCGGCTCGCTGGCGCTGAATTCGGGTTACATCACCGGCTATTCCGGCGACATCCTGCCGATCAACGAGCGTTTCTTCAGAGGCGGCGACAACTTCCGCGGCTTCAATACCGCGGGTATCGGCCCGCGCGATATCAGCGTCGCCAAGGATGTCGGCGCGCTGGGCGGCGACTTCTACGCCATCGGCACGGCGCAGCTGCGCATACCGGATTTCCTGCCGTCCGATTACGGGATCAATCTCTCGCTGTTCAGCGATTTCGGTACGCTGGGCTATCTGGACGACAAATCGACGCTTTGCGCGCAATATGCCCAGGAAGGCACCATTCCTTGTCCGATCCGGGACAATCTGGCCTTGCGCGCTTCCGGCGGGCTTTCGATCGGCTGGAAATCGCCCTTTGGTCCGATCCAGGTCGATCTGGGCATGCCCTTCCTCAAAACCTCCTATGATCGGCCGCAAATTCTTCACTTCACCGCAGGGACGGGGTTCTAGAACCATGACGAAAAAAACGCATTTCGCCGGCACGCTGTTGGCCGTCGGCTCGCTTTTGCTGGGATCGATGGTGCCGCAGTTCGCCGCCGCCGCTGCGCCGGGCCAGCCCGGCAATGCCACGCCGGCGCCGAAGATTCTGGTCATCGACCAGTCCATGGTGCTGCGCGCCTCCAAGGTCGGCCAGGACATCGTGCGCCAGGTCAACGCCTACACGGCGCAAGCCGAAAACGACCTCAAGGGGCAGGCGACCGCGCTGCGCCAGCAATACCAGACCCTGCAGCAGCAATTGGCGATCCTCTCGGCCGATGTGAAGGCCCGCAAGATCAAGGATTTCCAGGCCAAGCAGGCCGGCCTGCAGGCGCAGGCCCAGAAGAAGCAGGGCCTGATCCAGGGCGGCTTCATCAAAGCGCGTCAGCAGGTGGTGAAAGCGCTCGATCCGATCCTGCACGGCATCATGGCCCAGCGCGGCGCGAACCTGCTGCTGGATCGCAACGCCGTCGTGATGGGCACGCTGGACCAGTTCGATATCACCCGCGCCGCGGTGCAGCAGCTCGACCAGAAACTGCCTTCGGTGAAGGTCGAACTTGTCGCGCCGCCGCCCGGCATGCAGCAGCCGCAACAGCAGCAGCAACCGTAATCGAATCGGGTCGCCCCGGGGAACAGCCCAGATGGCCGATCCACGTTTCTATGACAATCGCGGCCCGTTCACGCTCGCAGCACTCTGCGACGCGGTGGGCGTGCCGCTGCCTGCGGGCGCCGACGGCGCCGTCCGCATCGATGATCTGGCGAGCCTGACCGGCGCGGGGCCGACACACCTGTCGTTTTTCACGGGCGGCCGGGCCGCGGCTGCGCAGCTCGCCGTCAGTTCGGCCGGCTTTTGCCTTGTCGGCGCCGGCGTTGGAAACGGCGCGCCCGCATCCTGCGTCATCATCCCCTGTGACTCGGTGCAGCACGCCTTTGCCGCCGCCGCCCGGCTCTTCTATCCGCAATCGGGATTGGCAGTGTGGGACCAGCAGGCAGCGGTCGATCCGACGGCCCGTCTGGACGAGGGCGTCATGCTGGCGCCCGGTGTCGTCATCGGTCCCGGGGCCGAGATCGGCGCGCGCACGCGAATCGGGCCGAACGCTGTGATCGGGCGCGGCGTCGCCATCGGGCGGGATTGCGAGATCGGCAGCAACGTGACGATCACCCATGCCTATCTCGGCGATGCGGTCACGGTTTTGCCGGGCGCCCAGATCGGCCAGCCGGGCTTCGGCTATGCCTCGTCGTCCAGCGGCCACGTGGTCATTCCCCAGATCGGCCGTGTGATCGTGCAGGACAAGGTCGACATCGGGGCCTGCACGACGATCGACCGCGCGGCCCTGGGCGATACGGTGATCGGCGAAGGAACCAAGATTGATAATCTGGTGCAGATTGGGCACAACACCCATATCGGCCGGCATTGCCTCTTTGCCGGTCACGCCGGGATTTCCGGCAGCTGCGAATTGGGAGATTTCGTCGTGTGCGGCGGTCAGGTCGGCGTAGCGGATCATGTGCGTATCGGCAACGGCGCCAGGCTTGCGGCGCGCGCGGGCGTCATCAGCGACCTTAGCGACGGACAGGACTATGCCGGCACGCCGGCCAAACCGATCCGGGAATATGCCCGCGAGCTGGCGGCGGTATCGCAACTGGCCAGGCGCCGCAAGAAACCATCATGATGGACGAGAAGACCGAAACCTCGCTGGACGTGGAGCAGATCAAGAATCTGCTGCCGCATCGCGCCCCGTTCCTGTTCGTCGAAAAGCTGACCCAGATCCGGCCGTTCGAAAGCGCCGTCGGCTACAAGGCCGTCAGCTTCAACGAACCGTATTTTCAAGGCCACTTCCCGGATTTCGCGGTGATGCCCGGCGTGCTGATCGTCGAGGCGATGGCGCAGGCCGCCGGCGCCTTGGTGGTCTATTCGCTGGGCGTTTTCGACGCCAACCGCATGGTCTATTTCATGACCATCGACAAGGCGCGGTTCCGCAGGCCGGTGCGGCCGGGCGAGTTGCTGCGGATTCCGGTCAAGGCGATTCGCCGCCGCGGACCGGTCTGGCGCTTATCGGGCGAGGCCTTCGTGGACAATGAATTGTGCGCGGAAGCGGAGTTCAGCGCGATGATC
Source organism: Alphaproteobacteria bacterium (assembly GCA_015654705.1). GTDB lineage: Bacteria > Pseudomonadota > Alphaproteobacteria > Micropepsales > Micropepsaceae > Rhizomicrobium. Next base: position 15,518 of record JAATGL010000271.1, read on the forward strand.
CGCGACAGCGCTTCGGGCGGCAATGACAATCCATCCGACGGCGATCGTTGAGGACGGCGCCCTGTTGGGCGCGGACGTGGATATCGGTCCGTTCTGCACGGTGGGGCGCCATGCGAAGCTGGGCGATGGCGTGCGGCTGCTTTCGCACGCGACGGTTTTGGGACGCACGACGCTCGGCGCCCGCGCCGTGGTCCATCCCGGCGCCGTCCTCGGCGGCGCGGCGCAGATCCGCGGCCAGGGCGATGTCAAGACGGAACTGCTCATCGGCGCCGACGGTATATTTCGCGAGGGCGTGACGGTCAGTCTCGGCAGCGCCAGGGGCGACCGTATCACGACCATCGGCGAACGCTGCTACATGATGGCCGGGAGCCATGTGGGCCATGATTGCCATGTGGGCCTGGACGTGACCTTCGCCAATAACGCGGTGCTGGGCGGCCATGTGCATATCGGCGATGGCGTGTTCATCGGCGGCAACAGCGCGGTCCAGCAGTTCGGCCGCGTCGGCCGCGGCGCCTTTGTCGGCGGCATGACCGGGGTCAATACCGACGTCATTCCCTTCTGCCAGGCGATCGGCGACCACGCCGTGCTGGGCGGGCTCAATCTCATCGGCATGAAGCGGCGTGGCCTGCCGCGCCCGACGATCCATGCCATGCGCGGCGCTTTCCGCATGATCTTCCTGGAAGCAGACGGCTCGGTCTTCGATCGCGCCGAACACGCCCGAACGAACTGGCCCGCTATTCCCGAAGTGCAGGAGATCGCCGATTTCATCCTGGCCGACGCGAAGCGGCCGATCTGCATGGCGCGCAAGCGGGCCGGCACGGCGGGCGAGGACTGATGGCGGACGCTCTCGGCATCATCGCGGGCGGCGGGGACTTGCCGCGCGCCATCGCCGAAAGCGCCCGCGCGTCGGGCCGTGACGTCTTCATTCTCGCGCTGAACGGCACCACGGATGCGTGGGCGCGCGACTTTCCGAACGAATGGCTGTCGCTGGGCGAGCCGGGCAGGGCCATGAAGGCATTCCGTGCTCATGGCTGCAGCGACATTCTTCTGGCCGGCAAGGTGCAGCGGCCGCGCTTCGCCGACATCAAGCTGGATGCCAAGGGCGTCCTGGCCGCGCCGCGCGTGCTCGCGGCCGCGCTCAAGGGCGATGATGCGCTGCTGCGCGCGCTGGTCGACATGTTCGAGCGCGAAGGCTTTCGCGTCGTCGGCGCCGCGGAGGCGGCACCTGACCTGATCGCCAGACCAGGCGTCATGGGCCGCGTGCGCCCGACACCGGAAAACGAGAACGACATCGCCCATGCCCTTAAAGTGGCGCGGGCGCTGGGCGCGCTGGATGTCGGGCAGGCCGCCATCGTCTGCGCCGGGCTGACCCTGGCCGTGGAGGCGGCGGAGGGTACCGACGCGATGATCGCGCGCGTATCGGCGCTGCCCGAACATTTCCGGGGCACGAAGGCGAAGCCGCGCGGCGTTCTGGTCAAGGCACCGAAGCCGATCCAGGACGGCAAGACCGACCTGCCGGTGGTGGGTGTTGAGACCGTCCGCAAGGCCGCCGCCGTGGCGCTGGCCGGCATCGCGGTCGAAGCGGGCGGCGCCCTGATTGTCGATCGCGCCGCCGTCGTCGCGGAAGCCGACACGCTCGGTCTTTTCCTCTGCGGCGTCGCGGCCTGACGGCATGGCATTGCCGGACAAGACATTGAGCCTGATGCTGGTGTGCGGCGAGCCGTCGGGCGATCTCTTGGGCGCGCAGTTGATGGTGGGCCTCAAGGCGGTTGCCGGCGACGGTGTCCAATTCAGCGGCGTCGGCGGACCGGCGATGACGGCGCAGGGGCTGAAAAGTCTCTACCCACTCGATGCGACCGCCGTGATGGGCCTTCGGGAGGTCGTGCCGCGCATTCCCGCCATCCTGGCGCGGGTGCGCGAGGCGGCGGATTTCGCATTGGCCACGCGGCCCGATGCCGTGGTTCTGATCGACAGCCCGGACTTCACCCACCGCATCGCGCAACGGCTGAAGCGGATCGATCCGGGCATCCGCACGATCAATTATGTGGCGCCGCAGGTCTGTGCCAGCCGGGCCTATCGCGCCCGCAAGATGGCGCGCTATTTCGATCTGGTGCTGGCGCTCCTGCCGTTCGAGGCGCCGTTCTTCGAACGCTACGGTCTGCATGCCGTCTTCGTCGGCCATCCCGTGATCGAGCGCGCGGCCCGCATGACAGGCGGAATGGAATTTCGCGCGCGTCACGGAATCGCGCCGGATGCGCCTTTGCTTGCCGTCCTGCCCGGCAGCCGGACCAGCGAGATCCGCTTCATCCTGCCGGTGTTTCGCGAGGCGGTGGCCCAGATCGCCGGACGCGTGCCGGGCCTGGTGACGGTGCTTCCCACCGTCCCCCATGTCGCGGCGCGGGTGCGTGCGGCGACGCAGGACTGGCCGACGCCGCTCCACCTGGTCGAAGGCGATGACGAAAAGTTCGCCGCATTCGATGCCGCCGATGCGGCGCTGGCCGCTTCGGGAACCGTGACCACCGAACTGGCGCTGGCGCGCACGCCGATGGTCGTGGGCTACCGCGTCGGCTGGCTGACCTATGCGCTGGCCCTGCCGCTGATGAATGTGCGGTTCATCACCTTGATCAACGTGCTGCTGGACCGCCAGGCCGTGCCGGAGTTCCTGCAGTCGCGCTGCACCCCGGAGGCGCTGGCCGATGCCGTCGTGACATTGCTGGCCGACAAGAACGCGGCGTCCCGGCAGATCGCCGATCTCGACGCGGCCACCGCCCTTCTGGGAAAGGGCGGCGAGGCGCCGAGCCTGCGGGCCGCGCGCGCGATCGTCGATTTCGTGCGCGGCAGGCCGGTCAGCGCTTAGCTAGCGGAATATAGTCGCGCTGCTTGGCGCCGGTGTAGACCTGCCGCGGCCGGCCGATCTTCTGTGCCGGATCCTCGATCATCTCGCTCCATTGCGCGATCCAGCCGACGGTGCGGGCCAGCGCGAACAGCGCCGTGAACATGCTGGTCGGGAAACCCAGCGCCTTCAGCGTGATGCCGGAATAAAAGTCGATGTTGGGATAGAGCTTCTTTTCGATGAAATACTCGTCCTGCAGCGCGATGCGCTCCAGCTCCAGCGCCACTTTCAGGATCGGGTCGTCGCCATGCCCGATCTCCTCGAGGACCGCGTGGGTCTGCTGCTGCATCGCCTTGGCGCGCGGATCGTAGTTCTTGTAGACGCGATGGCCGAAGCCGGAGAGGCGGAAATTGTCGTTCTTGTCTTTGGCGCGCTTGATGAATTCCGGAATGCGGTCGACCGTGCCGATTTCCTCCAGCATCTTCAGCGCCGCCTCGTTGGCGCCGCCATGCGCCGGTCCCCACAGGCAGGCGATGCCGGCCGCGATGCAGGCGAAGGGATTGGCGCCCGACGAACCGGCGAGCCTGACCGTCGAGGTGGAGGCGTTCTGCTCGTGATCGGCGTGCAGGATGAAGATCGTGTCCAGCGCCTTGGCGAGAACCGGATTGACCTTGTATTCCTCCGCCGGCACCGCGAAGGCCATGCGCAGGAAGTTCTCCGTGTAGCCCAGATGGTTCAGCGGATACACGAAGGGCTGGCCGATCGTGTATTTGTAGGCCATCGCGGCCAGCGTCGGCATCTTGGCGATCAGGCGGTGGCTGGCGATTTCGCGCTGGCGCGGATCGTTGATGTCGGTCGAGTCGTGATAGAACGCCGACAGCGCCCCCACCACGCCGCACATCACCGCCATCGGATGGGCGTCGCGGCGGAAGCCGCTGAAGAACGACGCCAGCTGCTCATGCACCATGGTGTGCATGGTGATGGCGCGGTTGAAGGTCTTGGCCTGATCCGCGTTCGGCAATTCGCCGTGCAGCAGCAGGAAGCAGACCTCCAGGAAGCTCGAATGCGCGGCGAGCTGGTCGATCGGATAGCCGCGATAGAGCAGGATGCCCTTGTCGCCGTCGATGAAGGTGATGTCGCTTTCGCAGCTTGCCGTCGAGGTGAAGCCGGGATCGTAGGTGAAGATGTCGGCGTCGCCATAGAGCTTGCGGATGTCGACGATGTTGGGTCCCTCGGTGCCGGCGAAGGCCGGCAGCTCGAACGACTTGTTTTCGTAGACCAGCGTCGCTTTGCCGGCGGGTACGAGCTTGCTTTCCTTCATCGCTGGGGCTCCTTGTCCTCGCTCCTTGGGAGCGACCGGTTTATCTTGCACTGCACAATTATAGGCCATTCCGGTTAATTCCGTCATCAATTTCCTGACGGAACGGGAAGTTCGAAGCGCCGCCTCCTAAACCGCGTAAGCCTTTAATCGAACAAGGGATTCGACGGGCCCCAGGGCCGCCATCATTTCGAACAGCGGCGGCGACGAGGTCTTCCCGGTGAGGGCGGCGCGCAAGGGTTGTGCAATCTGCCCAAGCTTCTGCCCTTCCGCATCTGCGAAGGCGCGGGCGGCGGCTTCCAGCGCGGGGCCGGTCCACTCCGCGGCTTCGAGCGCCGGCAGGACGCGGCCGATCGCGGCGCGCGCGTCCGGCGTCAGGATTTTCTGCGCTGGCTCGTCGAGCACGCGCGGTCCGTCTGCGAACAGGAACTCCGCCGCTTGGACAAGTTCGACCAGCGTCTTGGCGCGGTCTTTCAGCCCCGGCATCGCGGCGACCAGCCGGGCGAGGGCGGTTTCGCCCAACATGCGCGGCGGCGTCTCGCGCGCCAGGAACCGGACCGCTTCGTCCGCCAGCGCCGTATCGTCCATCGCGCGCAGATAATGCGCATTGAGATTGTCGAGCTTCTTGAAATCGAGCCGCGCCGGGCTGCGGCCGATGCTCTCCAGATTGAACCAGGCGATGGCCTGTTCGGTCGGGATGATCTCGTCGTCGCCATGGCTCCAGCCCAGGCGCAGCAGGTAGTTGCGCATGGTCTCCGGCAGATAGCCCATGTCGCGATAGGCTTCGACGGCCAGCGCGCCGTGGCGCTTGGACAGCTTGGCGCCGTCGGGGCCGTGGATCAATGGCAGATGGCCGTAGACCGGCTCCGGCCAGCCCATCGCGCGGATGATCTGAAGCTGGCGCGCGGCGTTGTTGAGATGATCGTCGCCGCGGATCACATGGGTCACGCCCATGTCGTGATCGTCGACCACGACCGCCAGCATGTAGGTCGGCGTGCCGTCGCTGCGCAGCAGCACCATGTCGTCGAGTTGCTCGTTGCCGAAGCGCACATCGCCCTGCACGACGTCGTGCACGATGGTCTCGCCGGTCTGCTCCGCCTTCAGGCGTACGACGAACGGCGCGCCCGCCGGCGCCTCCGCCGGATCGCGGTCGCGCCAGCGCCCGTCATAGCGCTGCGGCTTTCCCTCGGCGCGTTGCCGGGCGCGCATGTCGTCGAGTTCCTGCGCCGTGGCGAAGCAGCGATAGGCCCTGCCGCCGGCCAGCATCTGTTCGGCGACCGCGCGGTGCCGCGCGGCGCGGGCGAACTGATAGACCGTCTGGCCGTCCCAGTTGAGCCCCATCCATTCGAGCCCGTTCAGGATGGCGGCCACCGCTTCGGGTGTCGAACGCTCGCGGTCGGTATCCTCGATGCGCAGCAGGAAGGTGCCGCCGGTGTGGCGGGCATAGAGCCAGTTGAACAGC
>JAATGL010000076.1 GCA_015654705.1 Alphaproteobacteria bacterium
ACGCTACAAGATTGCCGCATCCAAGAAGAAGGGCATGTGGATGGTAGGCAGCATCCCGCTGGGATACGATCTCCGGGATCACAAGCTCGTCATCAATCATGCGGAAGCGGCTGTGGTGAATACGATCTTCCGGCTTTACGCAGAACTGGGGACCTTGAGGAAGCTTAAAACTGAGGTCGATCGGTTGCGCCTTCGTACCAAGCATCGAACTATCAAGGGTGCCAACGCCGGTGGGTTGCCATTCCGCGTGGGTCACCTCAGTGCCCTTCTAAGCAACCCTACCTATCGTGGCCTGGTCCGTCACAAGGGCAACCTCTTCACCGGCGACCATCCTGCGATCATCGGGGTCGATCTTTGGGACCGGGTTCATTCTCAGCTTGCCAGCAATACGATTGCACGCCGATCAGGGGAGAGATCAAAGGAGTCTAGTTCCCTGGCCGGCCTGTTGTTCGATGAGGCCGGCAATCGCATGACGCCATCGCATGCGGTCAAGAGCGGCAAGCGCTACCGATATTATGTCTCGCACAATCTTGTGACAGGTCATATCGCGGGACGCCGGCCGAACGACAAATCCGGATTGCGCATCCCGGCACAGGAACTCGAAGGACACGTCTCGTCTGCGATTGCGGCCTACCTAGGCGACGCACAGAGAATAGATGAAGATCTAATCGCACCCCACACGCCGCCCGCGCAAAGAAACCGTATCACTCGTCTGGCCGCAGCGCTCGCGAAAAACCTCAGTACAGTTGGGGCTAACAAGCAGTCGGAGCTGATGCATAAATTCGTCACCCGAGTCGTTGTGAGCAACAGCGAACTCACTGTCCTGCTGGACCGACGCAAAATTGCCGAACAGATCGAAGTTTTGACCGACAAAGAAACTCACAGTAGCACGACTATTATCGAACTCAGGATTCCAGTAGATCTGCGCCGCGTCGGCCAGGAAAAGCGATTGATCATCGCCGCTGACACGCCCGCGATCAGTCACGATCCCGTTCTTATAGCGGCAGTCGCGAAAGCGCATCGTTGGTTCGAGATGCTGAAGAGCGGAGAGGTGCAAACCATGGGAGCACTCGCCCGCGCTGAAAATGTCCAGCGCACTTACATCACGTCGCTTCTGCCCTTGGCGTTGCTCGCACCGGATATCACTGAAGCTATTCTTGAGGGTCGCCAACCCGTCGATCTGTCATTGCAGCGTTTCCGATCGATTGTGCCGTTACCGATCGAATGGTCAGAACAGCGCCGCGTTCTCGGCTTTTAGATCCAAGAAAACTGGCACCATGCACGTCGTGATCAGGCGGCTTCGATGCGCAGAGCGCCGGAAGTGTCACCGAAAAAATCGCCACGGGAGCAAAGGCGCGATTTTTGGAAAACGGCCCCGAATTATCGCTGAAAATAGACACCACAGAGCGCCAGCACCCGGTATGCCTTTGAAGTGTCGGGCTCCATTCCCGCGCCCGGAGAATTGCGCCGCGAGAGCAGACTGGCTGGCTGGGGCGGAAGGATTCGAACCTTCGAATGCCGGAATCAAAATCCGGTGCCTTACCACTTGGCGACGCCCCAACAGGCCCGATGGGCGGCGGACCATACTGGCCAAGGGGGGCGCATTCAACGCCGCCCGGCGCCGGTTGCGGCACCGCGGTCGCGTCGTTATAAGGACGCCCTCTTTGGCCACGGAGAGTAGCTCAGCCTGGTAGAGCACCACGTTAGGGACGTGGGGGCCGGAGGTTCGAATCCTCGCTCTCCGACCATCTTCCATCCGGCACGGATGCCGGGCGGATCGGCCTATGCGAGCTTGGTGCCGTGGAAAGACGGGGTCGGCGGCTTGGGAACGCCGGACGCCTTGTATTGCGCGACCAGGTCCTTCTTTTCCTGTGCCAGCTGGGCGCCGAGCGCGTCGACGTCGAGGCCGGCGGCGCGGGCCTGCGCGAACAGGCCTTCGGCGCGCTTTTCCTCTTCCTTGACGTGATGCTTGATCATCTCGGAAAGCACCTTGACCTTGGCGTCGTAGAATTCGTCGCCCGGATTGCCCGCTTCGATCTCGGCGATCATCACCTTGGCGCCGTCATGCTCGACATAGGCTTCGTGCCACAGATCGTCGTCGATCTCGCCCTTGCAGGCCGGATAGAAGATGTCTTCCTCGATTTTCGTATGCACCGTCAGTTCGAGGCAGATTTGTCCGGCCAGCGCTTTCTTCTTGGCCTCGTTCTTGGTGCCTTCGTATTTCGCGAACAGGTCTTCGACCTTGCGATGATCGGCCTTGAGCAGCGATATCGCGTCCTGGGCGGCGGCAACAGCCATGATGGATTCCTTTGTGTCTTCCGGTAACACGCTGCGGCGGTAGAAGTTCCCCTTTCGCGTCAGCGCATCGCATCGCGCGGGTTGAGGTTCAGGGTCATTTCCGTCGTCGCGGGATAGTTTCCCGCCGGCAGCGCGATCGGCGACGACAGCAGCACGGCGTTGCGCGCGCTCATCGCGATCTGGCGATAGACGGCATCGGTCGCGTAGCGGTGCCTGTCGACCACCTCCGCCACCAGGATGCGTCCGTCGCCCTTCATCACCACGTTGAGCGCCACCGTGACGGTGCGCGTGCCGAGCAGGCCCAGATCGAGATTCCAGCGGCGCTCGACCTGGGCGCGGACATAATCGCGCAGGCTGTAGGTCGCCTGGTCGCCCGCCGCCGCGTCGTTGCTGGTCGAGGTCGCGCTCGAATTGCCGAGATCCTGCAGCAGGCGCGGATCGGTCTCCGGCGCGCGCAGCTTGGAGAGCGCGTTGAGCCGGTTCTGCAGATCGTCGGGCGGCGGCTTCTTCTGCCGCGGCGCCACCGTGACGTCGGGGCTGTGCGCGACGGTCTCGCGCCGCGCCGCGGCCTGCTGCTGCGGCATCGCCGATTTCTGCGGCGCCGGCGGCGACATGGTCTTCTCGCCGAGGCGCACGATGTCGACCAGCACGGCGCGCACATTAGGCTGCGGCGCATGGGAGACGGTCCTGAGGCAGAGCAGGATCAGCAGCAGTGCCAGCCCTTGTATCAGCAGCGAGCCGGCGAGGCCGGCACCGTTCTCGGCCAGATATCTGCGGCCCGACGGTCCGATGTCAGCTTTCAGCGCGCCGAGGGATTCGGGCGACGGGATTCGTCGCCAGTAATCCCTGAGCCTTGCGAGGATCAGGCGCGGCGACACGTCGATCTCACGGCAGGGTCCGGGCGATGCGAAAGCCGGACAGGCTCGAATAATCGTATTCCTGCTTGCCGTTGGGGCCGGCGCCGCTGCGCGCGGCCGAGCGCACGAAGACCGGCAGGTTGTTCCATGAGCCGCCGCGCAGCACGTGCTTGACGCAATCCTTGTCCATCCAGGCGCTGCCGTCCTTCGGCGCGCCGACATAGCTCGGGTGCCAGCAATCCTCAGTCCACTGCCAGGCATTGCCCAGCATCCCGTAAAGGCCGAACGGATTGGATCTGAAGCTGTCGACATCGGCCAGCGTGCTGTAGTCCCACGGACTGCCGCAGCCGTTGCAATTGGCGTTGCCGACGCCCAGCGCATCGCCCCACCAGCGCGCCGTGGTCGTGCCGCCGCGCGCCGCATATTCCCATTCCGCCTCGCTGGGCAGTCGGTAGGGACCGGGGCGGCCGGCCAGTGCCGGGCGCTCGCCGTGCGCCTTGGCGTTCAGCCAGGCGATGTAGGCCTGGGCGTCCTTCCAGTCGAGGCAGACGGCGGGCCAGCGCGGCGGCTCGGTGTCCGACGGCGACGGCGCATAGGCGAGCCCGTTGCCCGGCGAGCGCCAGGTCATGTGGAGAAGCGGATTGCAGGGCTCGGGCTGGTAGCCGGTCGCCGCGAGGAATTTGAGGAACTCGTCGCTGGTCACGTCGTATTTGGCCAGCGCAAAGGCGCGCAGCGAGACGGCATGCTGCGGCCCCTCGCCGTCGAAGCGTCCCGGTTCGCCGGCCGGGCTGCCCATCACGAAGCTGCCGGCCGGAATGCCGACCATCTGCGGGCAGTCGGGACATTCCTTGAACTCGCGCTCCGGCCGGTCGGTCGCGAAGCCGCGCGCCGAAAGGGCAAGGACGGCCGCGATCGCAAGGATGAGGACAAGGCTCGGACGGCTGGGACTCACAAGGCTGATCCTGCGGTGATGCGCACGTTCTATCCGGTCCCCGGCGCCAGAGTAGGACCGTGGCGGCGTCCGCGCTAGACTCGGTCATGACCAAAGTGAAGGCCGCCCGTCATCACACGAAAACGTGCGCGCGTCGAGGCCCGCCTTGCGGCGGGCACCTCGCATGACGAGAGAAGGGATCTTCACACGTATTCTTCTCTCTTGTCATGCTGAGGTGCGAGCGTGAGCCGAGCCTCGAAGCATGCAACAACCGGTCGAGCAAGGAACGCGCCGTGACCAGGGACGAACTGACCGACTGGGCCTTGAAAAGCGGCTGGCAGATGATCGCCGGCCATCTGAGCCTGACCAAGCCGTCGCGGCCGGCCGAGGCCATCGTGCGCCTGGTGCTGAAGGGCACGGTGGTCAATCTCGAAATCAAGAAGCCCGCCGGCAAGTGGGAAAAGATCGCCGGTGCCGCATACGCGAAACTGGTGCCCGACGAGGAGACCGGAATGCCCCTCGGGCTCGGCCTCGACACGATTACCGGCTTCTCGATGCTGATGCAGGACAACAAGAACCGCGCCGTGTTCGCCAGCATGCCGAAACGCGAGGACTGAGGCGCTCATCCCGTCGCGTTGCGGACGTTGGCGGCTTGCGCGGGCAGGTCGGGCGGGATGGCGAGGATCGCCAGTTCGCCGCGCGCCCGCAGGCCGGGCTCCGCGGTGAGATGGCCGCCGGCATTGCGCCGCACCGCCAGGACCGTGCCGGCGCCGAAGGTGCGCGCTTCGACGGGCAACACGTCGCGCAGGAAGCGCGCGCGCTTGGCGGGATCGTCGATCTCGCGCGCCACGTCGCGGCAAAGCGCGTCATAGGTCTGCGCGCGGTCGCCGGCCCGCATCACCGCGATCCTGGCATAGGGCCCGATCAGCCGCGACAGCGTGTCGGCCAGATGGGCGATCATCGCCGTCGGCCCCCGTTGCTGCACCGCCAGGGCCGCCGAGGCGCCGCCGATTTCCGGCGACAGGTCGAACTCGGGCACCATCCGCGCTTCGCCGCGCCACAGCAGGCAGCTCCAGCCCTCGGACCATTCCGGCAGCGTGATGCGCTCGTCCGGCGCGTAGAGCAGCAGCCGCGTTTTCTTCGCCAGCGACTGCGCCAGGCCGTGCAGATTCAGCAGGGCAGGACGCTGGGTGCCGAGCCAGGTTTCGATCTGCGGCGCGATCTCTTCCGGGTTCAGCAGGGCCGCGTCGAGGTCATAGGCGGCGCCGGCGGTGGTCGCATGCGGAAGGGCGATGCGATGGCGCTGGAACAGGTACCAGATGCGGCGCACCGCCTCGCCCTCGATCAGCGAGCGCTCGCCATAGGCGCGCGTCCAGTACTGGATGCGGAAGCGGGTGGCCTCCTTCTCCGGTTCGAAACCCACCGGCGCCACCGCGACCGGCCGCTCCGGATCGACCAGTGCCAGATCGGACACCGCCTCGCGCAGCAGCTCGCAGATCGGCTGCGGCGGATGGCCGATCGGCCCGGCGAAGAACAGTTCGGCGCGGTGCGCCCGGCCGGCCTGCAGCACCTCGGTCGTCGCATCGGAAAGCTTGCCGTTGGGGATCACCACCAGCTTGCCGTCCGGGCGCCGGCCCAGCGCCGCGCGCCAGTTCAGGGAGGTGATCTCCACCGGCTCGCCGTCCAGCATGATGGCGTCGCCGACATGGATGGCGCGGTCGGCATGCAGCGCCAGGCCCGCGATCATGCTCGCCAGCGTCGGCTGCATGGCGAAGCCCACCGTCGCCGTCACGATCGCCGAGGTGGTCAGCACGGCGCCGAGGTCGAATCCCATCTGGCGCAGCGTGACGAAGGTGGCGGCAAAGGTCAGCAGCGCATAGACGATCACGCGCTGGAACCCGGTGGGCGGCGTTCCGGTGAGGCTGGGGGCGATGCCGAGGATCGTCGCTCCGGCCACCAGCACGGCCAGCAGCGCCGTGGTCGCCACCGCCGCCGACAGCAGGATGCCGCGCGCCGCGCCCATGCCCAGCACCGGATCGTCCGCCGTCAGCAGGTAGAGCGCCCACAGCAGCGCGCAGGCCGCCAGGACGGGGACCAGCGGCGTCCGCGCCGGCGGGGTTTCGCTATCGCCCATCCGTGTCTCCGCCGGGTTGCGAAAGCTGCGCCAGCGCCTTGGCCAGGCTGACGCGCAGCCGCTGGATCGCCTCAGCCAGGGTGCGGATCTCGCGCGCCCCGTCCTGCGGCAGCGCCGGTGCGCCGGCCGTCGAGCGGCTGGCCTGTTCGGCCGCGTCGGCCAGCGCGCCCAGCGGCCCCACCACCGCGGCCTCCATCGAGGCCGACAGCGCGAAATAGGCGATGGCGAAGATCAGCGCCAGCCCGCCCATCAGGATGGCGACGAGCTGCAGCGTGCTGCGGAATTGCTGCGTCACCGGCACCGTCAGCAATTGCACGCCGACGATCTCATGGAACTTCCAGCCGAAGCCGTTGTTGGGGCCGTATTTCGCCAGCATCGCCTTGGGCGCGCGCGCCGGCGTGTCGTGGCAGATGATGCATTTGGCGTCGTTGATGCGGATCGGCCGCGCCAGGTAGAAAAGCCGCTGGCCGCCCTGGTCGATGGTGCCGCGGGTCTCCTGCAGCGCCGCGTCGCCGCGGAACTGGCGGATCAGATCGACCTCGAACGGCCCGGCGCGGTCGGTCGGCGCCGTCGGGTTCAGCGCCGCCTCGCGATAGGTGTAGGCGTTGTCGCCGGCGCTGACGCTGCGGAACACGGTCTGCGCCGCGAAGGAGGGCACGGTCTCCTCGTGGAACGCGCTGTCCGGCTGGGCGGTCAAATTGGGCAGGATGTGGGTGTCGGTGTAGCCGCGGATCGCCATCGCGGAGGACAGCAGGATGCGCGCTTGCTCCTCGGCATCGTCCATCGCCGCATGTTCCAGCAGCAGGTAGAACCCGCCGCCGCCCGCGAACAGCGCGATCAGGAACACGAACAGCAGATTGCGCCGTATGACGCTGCGGATGGTGGGAATGTTCACACGGGGACCCCGAACAAGACGCGGCAGTTCAGCCTATTTCGGGCGGTTTCGCTACCACGCCAAGATGATCGGCGGCGCCTGCCGCCCGAATCCTCACGGGTTTGACGATTGTCGAAATCTTGTGTATCAATACACACTTCCTTAATGATGTCCGGCATGGGAAATCGCGGAACGATTTCGGCCAGGGCGGTGATACGCCGCCTCAACGCCGATGGGTGGGTCGTCAAGCGGCGCGGACCGGGCGATCATGTCCAACTCGTCCATCCGACGAAGCCCGGCAAGGTGACCGTCGACATGGGTGCGCGCGACATTCCTATCGGAACGCTGCGCAGCATCTTCCGACAGGCAGGATGGCGATGGTGAGCAGGAGTACATGATGTCCCGGATCGTTTGGGCGCTGGTGCATGAAGACGAAGGTCCGAAAGGGCGCGTCTACGGGATTTCGTTCCCCGATTTTCCCGGCGTCGTCTCGGGCGGCCGCACGGTGGACGAAGCCATGGCGCGCGGACGCGAAACGCTCGCCTTCCATGTCGCGGGCATGATCGAGGACGGCGATCCGATGCCCGCGCTTCGCTCGCTGGAAGAACTGCGTTCCGACAAGGAGGTGCGCGGCGAGATGCGCGACGTCAAGCGCGTCTGCCTCGTCGAGGTGCCGTTCGAGCTTCCGGGCAAGCCTGTGCGCGTGAACATTTCCATCGAGGACCGCCTGCTCGACGCCATAGACCGCGCCGCACAGACGCGCGGTCAAACACGGTCGGCCTTTCTGGCGGATGCGGCGCGCGAGAAGATCAAGGGCGCGGCTTAGAGCGACACGTCACCATGGGCGCCACGCCCTCGGCCCAGCAGGCGGCGATCATGCGGCGGTAGTGGTCGAGCGCGGCCTTGGAGAAGAAGCCTTCTTCCGGCTCGATGCGCGCCCATTCGACGGAGAAGCGGTAGGTGTTGAAGCCCAGCGCTTTCAGCAGCGCGATGTCCGAAGCATAGCGGTGATAATGGTCGCAGGCGTCGCCGGACGGCTCGGCAAACAGCGAGTCCGCCATCCTTTCCAGCAGCCAGAGGTCGCTTGCGGTGTTGCCGCCCTCAACCTGGTGCGCCGCCGTCGCCGTGCCCCAGAGAAACCCGTCTGGAAACCGTCCCGCCATGTCCCGCTCCCGCGATCTCGCGGCAGCGTTTCACGGCGGGGCGGCGGCAGGCAAGCGAAGGAACCCTAGAACACGATGCCGGCTTCCAGCATGGCGCGGAACTGGTTGTCCTTGGTGAGGGCGTTGCCGAAGCCGAACGACTGATCGGACAGTCCGGTGTAGGAAAGATCGCCGCGCACGAAGAGCAGCTTGTGCTGCCAGGTCGGCGTCACCGTGAAGGACCACGCCTTGCTCTTCGGGCCATAGAGCAGAAGGCTGTCGGCGCCCGTGGAGGTCTCGTATTCGGCGCGGCCCGACACGTTGAAGGTCGGCGAGACGCTGTAGTTCGCCAGCACGCCGAAGCCCCAGTCTTCGCCGGGCGCGTCCAGGCCGCGGGCGGCGAATTTCTCGACGCGCTGGTACTGGATGTACGGATTGATGATCCAGGGCGCCGAATTGTACGTGTAGAGCAGGTTGTAGATCTGGCCGTTGTTGAGATTGTAGGGCGAGGTGAAGGTCGAATAGTTGGTCGCGCCGAAATTGCCGCCGGCCGCGAACGCGATCGTGTTGCTGCTGTTGATGGCATAGGACGCCAGGCCCGACAGCCAGTTGAAGCGGTCGGAATAATAGCCGTCGTTCAGCGAGGCCGACACGCTGATCGGGCCGCTGGCGTAGTTGACCTGGACGCCGCGGCTGACCGCCGGCTCCTGGTACCACAACAGGCCGCGCTCGATGTTCATGTTCTGGGTCGTGAAGGTGTATTCGGCGCCGATCAGGGTCGGCAGCTTGCCGGCCTGGATCGACAGCGTGTCGGTCGGCGCGATCTTCAGATAGGCGACCGGCACCACGCCGAACGTGTCGGTGGTGTTGTCGGAAGCCCTGAGATAGGGCGCGCCGACCGCGGGCAGCGAATATTCGCCGGCCTGCACATAGAACTGCACCAGCCCGTCGGTCTTCTGGATGGAGACCTGTGCGTTGCTGTAGTCGAGGGTCGAACTGTCGTCCCCCGGCGACAGCCTCTGCTCGTTGCTCTGGTAGAAGGCCAGGCCGCTGGCCACGCCCGAGACGTAGATCGTGCCGATGCCGGGATCGAACGACAGCGGCGTCGGATTGGCGGTCAGCGGACCCGACATCGCCGGCGTCGCCAGCGGATCGGCCCAGGCGGCCGTCGAGGCCAGCGTTGCCGCAGCCGCGAACAACAATGTCATGCCGGAAAATTTCATCGTATCGCCCTCTTCTGTAGGGGCTCAAATTGGGCAATCCGGCCATATAAATTCAATGTGACCGGGGCAACGGATTCATATATTTCAGAGGTGGTTGGACGGATTTGCGACAGCGTTGTTGCAATGCAACAACGACCTGCTGCAATGCTGAGCAATACGCCGCCCGAATGGGCGCTATCTTGGATTTCCGATCGACAGGCGGAAGCCGCCATCGCTCAGCAGGGTTTCGCCGGTGATGTTGCGCGAATCGGGGCCGGCCAGGAAAATCACCGATTTGGCGATCTCGTCGCCATCGGCCACGCGGCCCAGCACGGCGGTCTTTTTGTAGATTTCCTCGACCTGCGCAAAGGCCTCCTGGCCGAAGCGCCCGGTGAACCATGGCGTCGCCACCAGGCCGGGGCAGACCGCGTTGACGCGGATCTCCGGCGCCAGCGCGCGCGCCAGCGACAGCGTCATGGTGTTGAGCGCGCCCTTCGATGCGGCATAGGCGATGGAGGAGCCCAGCCCCTCGATCCCGGCGATCGACGACACGTTCACCACCGCGCCGTCGCCATGGGCGCGCAGGCCCTCGACGCAGGCGCGCACCATCTGGAAGGCGCCGATCACGTTGACGGCATAGATGCCGGCGAAATCCTCGGCGCTCAGCGCGTCGAGGTCGCGGTGGCCGGCGAATTTGGTGGTGCCGGCATTGTTGACCAGGATGTCGATGCGGCCGAAGGCGTCCTGTGCGGCGGCGGCGATCCTGCGGCAATCGGCATCGTCGGCCACATTGCCCTGCACGACGCACACCCGCGCGCCATGGTGCCTGACGATATCGGCCACCGCCTCGGCCTCCGGCGCGCGCTTGCTGTAATTGACGACGATATCGGCGCCGCGCCGCGCCAGTCCCGCGGCCACGCTTGCGCCGATGCCCGACGAGGAGCCTGTGACGATTGCCGCCTTGCCTTTGAGGTCCGCCTGTTCCATGAGAATTTTCCCGATCTAAGCTGGCGCATTGCCGAGGGGGCGGATCGTACAGGGCCCCCGCGATGCCGCAAGGAGCCGCCATTTCCACCGATCCCGAAAGCGCCGAACGGCCTGACCCGCGCGGCGCCGGGCTGCGCATCATCCTGGTGCGCCATGGCAAGCCGGCGATCGCGACCACGCCGCGCACCACGCATCAGGGCTTCCGCCTCTACATCGACGACTACGAGGCGGCCGGCCTCGATCCCGCCAGCGCGCCACCGGAGGAGCTGCAGGACCTCGTGAAGGAGCTGACCGCCGTGTTCACCAGCGGACGGGCGCGCTCGCATGAAAGCGCCAGAGCGCTGGCCCCCAGGGCCGAACTGATCGCCGATCCGCTGTTCGTCGAGGCGCCGCTGGCCTCGCCGCCCATTCCGCTGCTGCGCATGACGGTGCCGACCTGGGCGGTGATGGCGCGCATCCTCTGGCATGCCGGCTACCATCCCGAGATCGAGAATTACCGCCGCGCCAAGGCGCGCGCCTCGGACGCTGCCGACATCCTGACGGCGCGCGCCCGCGAGGACGGCGGGGCGGCGCTGGTGGCGCATGGCTATTTCAACCTGATGATCGGCCGCGAATTGCGGCGCCGGGGTTTCCGCAAATCCGGCGCCCACCGCGTGCGCTACTGGAACGCGGTGGTCTACGAACGCGGCTGATTGGGAACGCGCGCCTGAAAGCGCTCGTAGAGCGAGCGGCGGTTGAGCGCCCCGTCCAGCAGGTCGAATGCCTCCAGCACCTGGCCCGCCTCGGCATTGAGCTCGACCGAGACCTCTTTCAACAGGTCGAGGATGGGCGACAGGCGGGCAAAGAGCCTCCTGCCCTCGGCCGAGAGCTGCAGCGTCTGGCTGCGGGCGTCGTTCTTATCCGTCTTGGCCAGAACGAGGCCGGCCTTTTCCAGCGATTTTCGCGTCTGGCTCACCGAGACGTGGCTGATCCCCAGGCCGGCGGCCAGATCGCCCACCGATTGCGGACCGGCCCAGGCCAGCTCGCTCATCACGCCGAGCCAGCGCTGCTCGAAGCGGATGCCGTGCTCGGCATAGATGCGCGCGCAGTCCTCGTCGATGCGCTCGGAGAGCCGCCTCAGCCGTCCGCCGATCGCGGCGGCGCCGTGCCGGCGCGTGGCGTCGCTCACCTTTGCGGCTTTCGCTTTCTTCATTTGACAATTCCGTAGGTGCCTACGCATATGCCGGACGGAACTTTGCGACGCTTGGGAGACGCCATGGGCAAGCTGCCGAATGCCGGTCGGATACGCCGTGTTGTCCTGACATTGGCGCTGCTGGCGGTCAATCCGGCCGCCGCCGCGCCGGCCGATCGGTTCGCGAGCGCGGCAGGCCGCCATCTGGCGGCGCTGGCGAAAAGCGATGCGCTGAGCGGCGTCGTGCTGATCGCCAAAAACGGCAAGGCGGTTTTCGCCCATGCCTACGGGCTTGCGAATCGCGCCGATGGGATTCCCAACCGCGTCGACACGCGGTTCAACATGGCGTCGATGGGCAAGATGTTCACCGCGGTGGCTGTGCTCCAGCTTGTCGAAGCCGGGAAGATCGCCTCGCTGCAGGACAAGGTCGGCAAATATCTGCCCGCCTATCCCAACAAGGCGGTGCGCGAGCAGGTCACGCTGGCACAGCTTCTGACGCATACCTCCGGCATGGGCAATTTCTGGGAGCAGATGGCCGACAAGGCCAAGGACCGCTACAGCGCGGTGTCCGACTATGTGCCGCTGTTCGCCGACGAAAAGCTGCAATTCGAGCCAGGCAAGGGGTTCGCCTACAGCAACAACGGCTTCACCGTGCTGGGGCTCATCATCGAAGCGGTCAGCGGAAAGACCTATTTCGATTATGTGCGCCAGAACATCTACCACCCCTGCGGCATGGCCGATACCGAAGCCTACGAGATGGACGAGCCCGTCGCGCGGATGGCCACGGGCTATTCGCGCTCCATGGAAAAGCCGGGGCAGCTGGTCAGCAATATCTACGTCCTTCCCTTCAAGGGCGGCCCGGCCGGCGGCGCCTATACGACGGCCGGCGACCTGCTGAAATTCGCCGACGCGCTGATGGGCTTCAGGCTGCTGAACCGGGACGACACCGAGCTGCTGACGCGCGGCAAGGTCGATTACGGGACACGGCGCTACGCCTATGGTTTCACCGAGGAAACCATCAACGGCCACCGCCTCATCGGACATGGCGGCGGCAACACCGGGATCGCCGACGAGCTGATGATCTTCACCGATCTCGGATACACCGTCGTCATCCTGACCAATGGCGACGTCGAGAATTTCTGGGACGTGCAGAATTTCGTGAAGCGCGAACTGATGGGGCCCTCGGCCGAGACGCGCGGCTTCGATTTCACCCGGTCGCTGATCGACGCGACGGTGGCGCAGGGCTACGAGGCCGGCGCCGCGCTGCTCGAAGCCAAGGCCGACCATCCCGCGATCCGCGGCGGGCTGATGGAGCAGATCGGCTACAGGCTGTTGTGGCAGGCGCGCATCGCGCCGGCGGAAGCGGTCTTCCGGCTTTATGCGCTGGCCAGCCCGGATGCGGCCTATGCCTATCTGGGTCTCGGCACGGCCTGCGAGCGGGCAAGCGACAAAACCGCCGCGATCGCGGCCTACACCAGATATCTGAGCCTGGAACCCGACGACAAGGACGTCCGCGCGAGGCTGGAGAAGCTGAACGCATCCTGATTTCGCATCGCGCGCGCTCGCTCGGAGCAGGACGCGCTCGGTTTGAACCAAAACCGGCCTGTCATGGCCCGCGAATGCGGGCCCACCCAAGTGACGCCTGCCCACCTTCCAGAATAAAGAATGTCGATCGAATTTGGCTTCCACCTGCAGAACCAACTGTGTGGCCCGCATTCGCGGGCCATGACATCGGGTAGGCCGCATCAACGTCAAAGGAAGCCGCGATTTGGCTTGCGCCATACGGCGCGGCCTGATACTTAAGGATATGCTTAACTGTTCGGTCCCGCTCGATCCCCTGTTCCAGGCGCTTGCCGATCCGACGCGGCGCGGGATGGTGGCGCGGCTGTCGCGCGGGCCGGCCTCGGTCAGCGCGCTGGCGGCGCCGTTCGCCATGTCGCTGCCGGCGGTGGTGCAGCACCTGCAGGTGCTGGAGAGCGGCGGGCTGGTCCGCTCGGAAAAGATCGGCCGCGTGCGCACCTGCCGCCTCGAACCCACGGCGCTGATGACGGCGGAGGACTGGATTTCCAGCCAGCGCGCCGGCTGGGACGCGCGCCTCGACCGGCTGGACGGCTACCTGCAGGAATTGCAGGCGAAGGAGGGCAGACGTGACAGATGAACATGATCGCGCGCAGGACGTCGAATTCACCATCAGCCGCAGCTTCGCGGCGCCGCGCGCGCTGGTGTGGAAGGTCTACAGCGAACTCGATCACCTGGCCAAATGGTGGGGGCCGAAGGGTTTCACCTGGCTGGGCGGCACGCTCGATTTCCGTCCCGGCGGCGTGTTCCTCTATGCCATGCGCGGGCCCACCGGCCATGAGATGTGGGGCAAGTTCACCTATCGCGAGATCGTGCCGCAGGAGAAGATCGTCTTTACGAATGCCTTCTCCGACAAGGACGGCGCCACGGTGCGCGCACCGTTCGCGGCGAATTTCCCGCTGGAGGTCCTCAACACCGTGCGCTTCAGCGAGCAGGACGGAAGGACGACGCTCAGCCTGACCGGCACGCCGTTCGCCGCCTCCGACGAGGAGCGCGCCTTCTTCCGCGCCATGTTCCCGTCGATGAACCAGGGCTTTAGCGCGACCTTCGACCAGCTCGACGAATATCTGGCCAAAGCGCAGGACGACACGGCATGATGGCCCCCGATCCCGGGAACGAACGACGGAAGGACACAATGAAACACGCACACGCTTTGCTGCTGGGTCTCGCGCTGTCGCTGGCGCCCGGCTGTTTCGCCGCCGCCGAACCGGCCGCAGCGCCGCCGCCGCAAAGCCTGCCGCACGGCCAGAAGGATGCCGCGGCGGCGGTGGCCGGCACCTATACGCTCGATCCTGGGCATGTCGCGGTCCTGGCGCGGGTGTCGCATATGGGCTTTTCGCTCAGCCTGTTCCGCTTCGGCACGGTCGCGGGCACCCTGGAGTGGGACCCCAAGGCGGCCGCCGCGTCCAAGCTCAGCGCCACGGTCGAGACCGCGTCGATCGAGACCAATGTCCCCGGCTTCGCCGAGGAATTGCAGGGCGCGCAATATCTCAACACCGCCAAATATCCGCAGGCCACGTTCGTCTCGACCGCCTTCCGCCAGGAGGACGCGACGCACGGCAAGGTCGACGGACAATTCACCCTGATGGGCAAGACGGTGCCGCTGACCTTCGCGGTGACGCTGGTGGGCGCGGGCCCCGGCTTCGGCGGGCGCCCGGTCATCGGCATCCATGCCGAGAGCGCGATCAATCCGCAGGATTTCGGCATGGGCCCGTTCTTCACCACGCCGATCGAACTCGTCATCGACACCGAGTTCGACAAGAAGCCCTGACCATGGCCGAGCGCAGCGCCGTCCATGCCACCTTCCGCATCGAGCGGATTTATGATGCGCCGGTGGCGATGGTGTTCCGGGCCTGGGTCGACAAGGAGGCCAAGGCGCGCTGGTTCGGGCCGCCCGTCGACTGGAAGGACGTGGTGCGCGAACAGGATTTCCGCATCGGCGGCCGCGACCGCGCAAAGGGCACTTGGCCGGACGGCCGCACCTCCGATTTCACGGCGCAGTATTGGGACATCGTGCCCGAAGCGCGCATCGTCTATGCCTACGAGATGCAGATCAACGGGGTAAGGATTTCGGTGTCGCTGGCGACCGTTGAATTCAGCGAGGCGGGCCGTGGCACGAAGCTGACCGTCACCGAACAGGGCGTCTTCCTCGACGGGTATGATGATTCCGGTTCGCGCGAACAGGGCACGAATGTCCTGCTGGACAGGCTGGCGGCGTCGCTCGCTTCCGGCTGAAGCGCGCTGCGGTCCCAAAATCGGGCGGCTGGAATAAATCAATCCTGATTGCGTCTTTTCCAGTCGCCGAAGACGTCCATGCGGCGCTGCAGCAGAGTGTGGCGCCACGGCAACAAGGAACGGCGTTTACACCGTCTTATTTCCTTCGTGATTTCTGCAAAAAACCGCGTTGCAAGCGGTCTTTAGTGCCTCCAGGCACCGCCGTGACATCTCCTGATACTCTATTGACCCAGTCAGCCTTATCTGAAAATTTGGTCGGGAGCTGGCGCGGGGAGCGTGCCGGTCGCTTAAGCGTGTGAGGAAGAGGGTATGTCGAAGTCCATTAAGAAAATGGCCACGCTGTGGCTTGCCGGCAGCGCGAGCCTCGCGCTGATCTCCGCGGCGCACGCGGCCGATTCCGACGCAGCCGCGGCGGCGCAGGCCAATGACGCCAAGATCCAGCAGCTCGAAAAGGAAATCCAGGATCTGTCGTCGCAGGTCCAGGACCTCAAGCGCAGCACCACCGATCAATATGTCGACGTGCAGAACCAGGTGCAGTCCCAGCAGAAGGACGCGGTGAAGGTCACGATCGCCAATGGCCGCCCGACCATCGCCTCCGCCGACGGCCGGTTCAGCGCCTCCATCCGCACCCTCGGCCAGCTCGACTGGGGCTATTACAGTCAGAGCGCCGCGGCCAAGCTGCTGCCCGCGGCCTACGGTCCCGACCTCGGCAGCGGTTCGAATTTCCGCCGCGT
Organism: Alphaproteobacteria bacterium; assembly: GCA_015654705.1. GTDB lineage: Bacteria > Pseudomonadota > Alphaproteobacteria > Micropepsales > Micropepsaceae > Rhizomicrobium. Next base: position 16,144 of record JAATGL010000076.1, read on the forward strand.
CTATCTCGGCATCCAGGGCAAGGCGTTCGGCGACTGGTCCTACAATTTCAACTACGATTTCGGCGGCAGCGGCGGCACCGAGACGCCCGGCCACATCCAGTCGGTCTATGGCGAGTTCGACGGGCTGGCGCCCTTCGCCTTCCGCTTCGGCGCCTATCCGCCGCCCGCCAGCATCGAAGATTCGACCGGCGCCGCCGACACGATCTTCCTGGAGCGCAATTCGCCCTCCGACCTGCAGCGCAATATCGCCGGCGGTGACGGGCGCGACGCACTGAGCCTGCTCTATACCGGCGACCAGCTGTTCGGCGCCCTGTCCTACACCGGCGACAAGATCCAGGACGGCGCCAAGGCGCTCGCCGCTGCCGGCGCGACCGCCGCGCCCAATTTCGACGAGCAGGAAGGTCTGCTGGGCCGTGCGTCCTATCGCTTCGGCTTCGGCGACGACGCCAATCTCGTGCTCGGCGTCAACGGCACCTATGTGATCAAGCCGGCCGATCTGGTGGCCAACAACGTCAACATCCTGGGCCAGGCCAACGGCACGACGCGCGCGTCGGTCACGCTGTCCGACCCGCCGGAACTGACCTTCGATTCGAACGGCATCTCGCTGGCCAACACGGCCGGCCTGTCGGCCAACCACATCTCACAATGGGGCCTGGAGACGGCGGGCAACTGGCAGAATTTCTACGGGCAGGGCGGCTACTATGAATACGACGTCGACCGTGCGCCGATCGCCTTCACGCAGTTCACCGCGCCCGGCGTCTCGGCGCCGGCGCTGATCACGCCCAACAACGACAATTTCAACGGCTGGTACGTGCAGGGCACCTGGATCCTGACCGGCGAGGCCAAGACCTACAACCCGGCGACCGGCGCCTTCACGCCGCCCAAGCCCGCCCATCCCTTCGCGCTCGACGGCAGCGGCTGGGGCGCCTTCGAACTGGCCGGCCGCTTCAGCGAACTCGACCTCAACGACCGCACGCTCGATCCGGCCGCTGTGGTGACCGGGTGGGCCGGCACGGCCAAGACCTACGATTTCTTCAACACGGTGCGCGGCGGCGACCAGAAGATCTGGACCGCGGGCTTCAATTGGTATCCCAACAACTTCGTGCGCTTCGCGCTGAACTATGAATACATCCAGGTCTCGCGCCTGCAGTCGGGCGCGTCGCCGAATGCGGCGACCGGGCTTACCGTCACCACCGCCGGCGTGCCGGTCATCCCGACCGTCAGCGCCAGCCAGAACATCCAGGCCATTGCACTGCGTACCCAGATCCAGTTCTGAACCGGACTTTTTATCGGAGTTTTGCTTGATGAAACGCCTTGTGATTTCCCTGGCCGTGGCGGCTTCGGTGCTCTTTACCGGAGCAGCCGAGGCCGCCAATGTCACGCTTCTGAACGTCAGCTACGATCCGACGCGCGAACTCTACAAGGACCTCAACGCCGCCTTCGCCGCGCAGTGGAAGGCCAAGGCCGGCGACGTCGTGACCATCAACATGTCGCATGGCGGCTCGGGCGCGCAGTCCCGCGCCATCATCGACGGGCTCGACGCCGATGTGGCGACGCTGGCGCTGGCCTACGACATCGACGCGATCTCGCAGAAAGCGAATCTGCTGCCCGCGTCGTGGCAGAAGCGCCTGCCGCAGAACAGCACGCCCTACACCTCGACCATCGTGTTCCTGGTGCGCAAGGGCAATCCCTGGCACGTCAAGGACTGGCCGGACCTGGTCAAGCCGGGCATCTCGGTGGTGACGCCCAATCCCAAGACCTCGGGCGGTGCGCGCTGGTCCTATCTGGCAGCCTGGGCCTATGCGGAGAAGGCGCCGGGCGGCAATTTCGAGAAAGCCAAGGCGTTCGTCGCCAACCTCTATCATCACGTGCCGGTGCTCGACACCGGCGCGCGCGGCGCCACCACCACCTTCGCCCAGCGCGGCATCGGCGACGTGCTGCTGTCCTGGGAAAACGAGGCGCATCTGGCGCTGCAGGAAGCGGGCGGCGAGAAGTACCAGATCGTCTATCCGTCGAATTCGATTCTGGCCGAGCCGCCGGTCGCGGTCATCGACAAGAATGTCGATCGCCACGGCACGCGCAAGGTGGCCGAAGCCTATCTGCAGTTCCTTTACACGCCGCAGGCCCAGGAGATCGAGGCGAAGGATTTCTACCGCCCCCGAGACCAGGCGATTCTGGCGGCGCATCACGCCCAATTCCCAAGCTTACCGCTCTATACAATCGATGAAGTGTTCGGCGGCTGGACCAAGGCGCAGCAGGTGCATTTCTCCGACGGCGGCATGTTCGACCAGATCTACAAACCCGGCCCATGAGCCTCGCCGCGACGGCCGTTCCGCCGCCCAGAATCCGCAGCCGCAGCGCCTTGCCCGGCTTCGGCCTGGCGATGGGCTTCACGCTGTTCTATCTGGGGCTGATCGTCCTGATCCCGCTGGCGGCGCTGATCATCCGCCCGTGGTCGCTTGGCTTTAGCGGCTTCTGGGCGGAGATCACGGCGCCGCGCGTGCTGGCGGCGCTGCGGCTGTCGTTCGGCGCCTCGGCCGTCGCCGCCGCGGTCAACAGCGTCTTCGGCTTCATCGTCGCCTGGGTGCTGGTGCGCTACCGCTTTCCCGGCAAGCGGCTGATCGACGCGCTGGTCGACCTGCCTTTCGCGCTGCCCACCGCCGTCGCCGGCATCGCGCTTTCCGCGCTCTATGCCGGCAATGGCTGGATCGGCAGGCCGCTCGGCCATCTCGGCATCAAGATCGCCTATACGCCCTATGGCGTGATCGTCGCCCTGATCTTCATCGGCCTGCCTTTCGTGGTGCGCACGCTGCAGCCGGTGCTGGCCGACCTCAACCGCGATTCCGAGGAAGCCGCCGCGACGCTGGGCGCCACCCGATTCCAGACCTTCCGCCGCGTCATCCTGCCGATGCTGGCGCCGACGCTTTTGACCGGCACGGCGATGGCGTTCGCCCGCGCCGTCGGCGAATACGGCTCGGTGATCTTCATCGCCGGCAACCTGCCGATGGTGTCGGAGATCACGCCGCTGCTCATCATCATCAAGCTGCAGGAATATGATTACGCGGGCGCCGCCGCGGTCGGCGTGGTGATGCTGGCGGTATCGTTCATCTTCCTGCTGGCGCTCAACGCGCTGCAGGCCTGGGCGGCGTCGCGCCGATGACAGGACGCCCGCGCGCCGCGACCGAGGATCATCCGCTGGTGAAGTTCGCGCTCTGCGCCATCGCCATCGGCTTCATCGCGCTGTTCCTGGTCATGCCGCTGGCCACGGTGTTCTCCGAGGCGCTGGCGCAGGGCTGGCGCATGGCGTTCGACGCGCTGGCCGAGCCCGACGCGCTGGCCGCGATCCGCCTGACCCTGATCGTCGCCGCCATCGCCGTGCCCTGCAACATGGTGTTCGGGCTGGCCGCTTCCTGGGCGATCGCCAAGTTCGATTTCCGCGGCAAGAACCTGCTGATCACGCTGATCGACATTCCGTTCTCGGTATCGCCGGTGGTGGCGGGCCTCGTCTATGTCCTGATCTTCGGGCTGCAGGGCTGGCTCGGCCAGTGGCTGCGCGACCACGACATCAAGATCGTCTTCGCGCTGCCCGGCATCGTGCTGGCGACGATCTTCGTCACCTTCCCCTTCGTGGCGCGCGAACTGATCCCGCTGATGGCCGACCAGGGCCGCGACGAGGAGGAGGCCGCGGTCTCGCTCGGCGCCTCGGGCTGGAGCACCTTCTTCCGCGTGACGCTGCCCAACGTCAAATGGGCGCTGCTCTACGGCGTGCTGCTCTGCAACGCGCGCGCGATGGGGGAGTTCGGCGCGGTCTCCGTGGTGAGCGGCCATATCCGCGGCCTGACAAACACCATGCCGCTGCATGTCGAGGTTCTCTACAACGACTATCAGTATGTCGGCGCCTTCGCCGTCGCCTCGGTGCTGGCGCTGCTGGCGCTGGTGACCCTGGCGCTGAAATCGCTGCTGGAATGGCAGTTCGCCGGCGAAATCGCCGCTTCGCATCATCATTGAGGAAGAGTCCATGTCGCTCGTCATCGACTCCGTCGCCAAGAAGTTCGAGCGCTTTCCGGCGCTGAAGGGCGTCAGCCTCACCGTGCCCAAGGGTTGCTTCATGGCGCTGCTCGGCCCATCGGGCTCGGGCAAGACGACGCTGCTGCGCATCCTGGGCGGGCTGGAATTCGCCGATCTCGGCCACATCAATTTCGACGGGCTGGACTGGCTGGCGCTGCCGGCGCGCGAACGCCGTGCCGGCTTCGTCTTCCAGCAATACGCGCTGTTTCGCCACATGACGGTGGCGCGCAACATCGCCTTCGGCCTGAACATCCGCCCGCGCCGCACCCGCCCCAGCCGCGCCGAGATCGCGCGCCGCGTCGAGGAATTGCTGGCGCTGGTCCAGCTCGACGGCTTGGGCAAGCGCTATCCGAGCCAGCTCTCCGGCGGCCAGCGCCAGCGCGTCGCGCTGGCCCGCGCGCTCGCCATCGAGCCGCGCATGCTGCTGCTCGACGAGCCGTTCGGCGCCCTCGACGCCAAGGTGCGCAAGGATCTGCGCCACTGGCTGCGCGGGCTGCATGAGCGCCTCGGCCTCACCACCATCTTCGTCACCCACGACCAGGACGAGGCGCTCGAACTGGCCGATCTGGTGGCGGTGATGAACCAGGGCCGGATCGAGCAGGTCGCGACCCCCTCCGAACTGCGCGGCGCTCCGGCCTCGCCCTTCGTCGCCGATTTCCTCGGCCAGGAACCCGCCGGCCCAGGCGTCGTGCCTCTGCGCACCGGCTCCAGATCGTCCCCCGGCCCGCGCGGCGGCGAATCGAGCTTCCAGGCGCGGTAGCGTGCCGGCTCAGAGCGCTTTCGCCGCGCGCTCCAGCTTTTCGTCGAGCGTGACCAGCTCCGCCCCCAGCCGGCGCGCCAGCCAAAGGTAGCTCGCGTCGTAAGCGGAAAGATTGAATCGTTCGGCGAGATCCAGAACATCGCGCTGATCGACGTCGTGTTCCAGAATCGGGATTGCGGACGATTTCGCGTGCTGTTCGAGAAGTTCGTCGCGCCGCGCGGGATTTCGGCGAATTTTCTTCACGCAGACATTGGCCATTTCATATCCGAGGAGCGCGGGCGCATGCCATTGATGATCCCGCAGCCTTGCCCTGACCGATTCTTCCCCCGGCTCCTGAAAGGCGATGGCCGCCAATGCCGAGGCGTCGATGACCTTATCGGTCACGGTCTTCACGGATCATCCGGACGGATTCGGCAGGCGTTCCAAGTCCGAGGCGGCGCCCATTCTCCGCCAATTCGTCCAGCGTGATCGTCCGCTTTCCTGCAGGCGCTGCTGTCGCCTGGTCAATGAGCGCCAGCAGCTCGCCCTGCAGCGAGCGGTGGTTGCTGCGGGCGCGCTGCTTCAGGAGCTCGACCTTTTCGGCGGGCACGTTCTTGATCGAGAGATTGACGCCCATGGCGGCCGGCTCCATTTCGCCTCCGAATTGGAGCCGAAATGGAACCGCAACGCAACCTCATCCGGTCAGGGCATCTTGACGGCGCAGCCCTGGGGCAGCTTTCCCTTACTGCGCTTGTCCGCCGGCCAGCTGGTGGGATCGTAGAAGCACAGCCATTCGGTCTCCTTGACCTGGCCCGCCCAGCCATCGGTCGGCTTCATCAGGATGATCGAGGTGTTGTTCGAATGCGAATTGGAGTCGTAGTCCGCCGCGATCTCCGCCGGCCAAGTGGAGGATTTGTCGCGGATCAGCACGATGCCGTAGCCCCCGCCATTGTCGTCGGCGAACCATTGGCCGTTCCAGTCCGAGATTTCGCAGCCCTGTGCCTGGGCCATCGGGCAGGAAAGCACATTGAGTGTCTTGATGTCGCCCGCGGCGTCCGGATAGAGCACGGTGGTGTATGTCGAAAGCGGCAGGCGCATCACATAGGCGCGGATATTATACGGTTCGCTCTGCACCTGGCTGTTGAATTTGAACGTGCGCTGGATGCGCATCTCGTTGACCTTGGCCTTGCTGCTGCTGAGCTGGTAGCTGGTCGTGGTCTTGCCGGAGAGCGTGAGGCAGGCGTCCTTGCTTGTGGTCTTGGAAGTTCCGCTGACCGCGTTGTTCGATTTCCATGTCGCGGTCGCGCCCACATTGACGAGGAACAGACCGGCGAAGTCATGATCGTCGTAGGATTCGCCGAAGAATTCCGACGGATCGCCGCAGCTCGCCGGCCCGCCATTGGACGCGAGATTTCCGGTCGAGTTGCCGGTGCCGTTGATCCAGGAAATGGAATCGACGCGGTCCTGCGTCGTCGTGTTGTAGCCGTTCGAGCCGTCGGCCTGGACGACCGTGATGCGGCCATTGGTGAGTTCGTGTGCCGAGGCGGTAGCGGCCGTCAGCAGAAGGGAACAGGTCAAAATCAGAACGCGACGATGATTTGAACGCATGGCTTGAACCTTCTCCTCTGGGGTCGCGCAGTATAAAATCGCGGCCTCGCGAAGCGCCAGACGGGCGCGGCAAGTTCCTTTCCGGGAACCGGCGAAAATCGCCGCCCTACAGCATCGCCGGGATGACGCGGTCGGGCGGTTTGTGGCCGTCGGCGAAGGTCTTGATGTTGATGATGACCTTTTCGCCCATGTCCATGCGGCCCTCGATGGTGGCCGAGCCCATATGCGGCAGCAGCGTCACGTTCTTCAGCTTCAGCAGCCTGGGGTTCACCGCCGGCTCGTGCTCGAAGACGTCGAGGCCGGCGCCGGAGAGCAGGCCCTGCTCCAGCATGCGCGCCAGCGTGTTCTCGTCGATCACCTCGCCGCGCGCGGTGTTGACGATATAGGCGGTCGGCTTCATCAGTTTCAGGCGCCGCGCCGAGAGCAGGTGATAGGTCGCCGGCGTGTGCGGACAGTTGACCGAGACGATGTCCATCCGCGCCAGCATCTGGTCGAGGCTTTCCCAATAGGTTGCCTCCAGCTCGTGCTCCAGGTCGGGATGGACGGGCTTGCGGTTGTGATAGTGGATCTGCAGCCCGAACGCCTTGGCGCGCCGCGCCACCGCCTGGCCGATCCGCCCCATGCCGACGATGCCCAGCCGCTTGCC
>JAATGL010000011.1 GCA_015654705.1 Alphaproteobacteria bacterium
CGCAAGGCTGCAGCAGCATCTCGACGCCCATTCCGACACGCTCGACCGGCTGGCGACGACGGTGGCGATCTTCGGCCGCGACCAGAAGCTGACCTTCTACAACCGCGCCTTCGCCAGCCTCTGGGGCCTGCCCGAGACCTGGCTCGACACCCATCCCGGCGACGGCGAAGTGCTCGACCGGCTGCGCGAGGGCCGCAAGCTGCCCGAACAGCGCGACTACCATGCCTGGAAGCGCGAGCGCCTGGCGCTCTATGGCCAGGCGGCCGAATACCTGCCCGAGGAGCTCTGGCACCTGCCGGGCGGCAAGACGCTGCGGGTGGTGGCGCAGCCGCATCCGTTCGGCGGCCTGACCTTCCTCTACGAGGACGTGACCGCGCGCATCGCGCTGGAAAGCTCCTACAACACGCTGATCAAGGTGCAGTCGGCGACGCTCGACACGCTGCAGGAGGGCGTCGCCGTGTTCGGCCCCGACGGCCGGCTCAAGCTGCACAACGCCGCCTTCGCGCGCATCTGGGAGCTGGCGGCGAAGGATCTCGACGGCGAGCCGCATGTGCGCGCCATCGCCGCCGCCTGCGCCGACAAGTTCGGCGACGCCGATGTCTGGGAAAGCCTGATCCAGGCCATCGTCTCCGGCACCGGCGGCAAGCGCGACATGGGCGAGATCGAGCGCAACGACCGCACCATCCTGTCGCTCGCCCTGTCGCCGCTGCCTGACGGCGCGATCCTGGCGACCTTCGCCGACGTCACCGACCGCTTCCGCATCGAGCGTGCGCTGCACGACCGCAACGACGCGCTGGAAGCGGCCGACCGGCTGAAATCGGATTTCATCAAGCACGTCTCCTACGAGCTGCGCACGCCGCTCAATACCATCCTGGGCTTCGCCGAACATCTGAGCAGCGGGATCCCCGGCGACCTCAATCCGCGGCAGGGCGAATACGTCCAGGACATCGTCTCCGGCGCCAACACGCTGACCAGCCTGGTCAACGACATCCTCGACCTGGCGCTGGTCGAATCCGGCGCGCTGCGCCTCGAACTGACGCGCATCGACCTGCACGCGCTCCTGGTCGACGTCGCGGCGCATGCGCGCGAATGGGCGGCCAAGGTGGCGCTGACGCTGGCGGTCGATTGCCCGGACGGCGCCGGCGAATTCCTCGCCGACGACCGCCGCCTGCGCCAGATCGTGTTCAACCTGCTCTCCAACGCCTTCAAGTTCACGCCGCGCGGCGGCACCATCACGCTCAGCGGCCGCATCGCGGGCGAGGACGTGCAGATCGCGGTCGCCGACAACGGCCCCGGCATCGCGCCCGAGGTGAAGGCCAACGTCTTCGAGCGCTTCTCGGCCAAGAGCCGCTCCGGCCAGCGCGCCGGCGCCGGGCTGGGGCTGGCGCTGGTCAACCGCTTCGTCGAGCTGCATGACGGCTGGGTCGAGATCGAAAGCGAGCACGGCACGCTGGTCCGCGTCCACCTCCCCCGCCGCCTCCACGACACCGGCCCGTCGACGCCGGAGCGCAAGACGGCTTAGGCTCTGAGCGGTCGCGTCGTTGCGCGACATGGGGCACGCATGTAGTTTGCCGGCATGAAACAATCCGTCGTAAGCCGCAGTCCCGATGTCATGGGGGGCACGCCCGTCTTCACCGGCACGCGCGTTCCGGTGCAGACCTTACTCGACTATCTGGAGGGCGGCGACACGATCGGCGAATTCCTGGCGGGATTCCCATCGGTCGGACGTGAGCAGGTCATCGCCTTCCTCGAAGACGCGAAGGACAGTCTCATCGAATCGGTGGCATGAAGGTCTTTCTCGACGAATGCATCGATTGGCGCCTGGCACGCGACATCACGGGGCATGACGTCGCCACCGCCCGTCAGATGGGCTGGACTTCGATCAGGAACGGCGAATTGCTCGCGCTTGCATCGCAGCAATTCGACGTGTTCGTCACCGTCGACCGCAATCTTTCCTTCCAGCAGAATCTCGATGCGCTGACCATTGCCGTCATCGTTCTGCACGCGCCGAGCAATCGGCTCGCCGATCTCAAGGCGCTTGTTCCTGAACTCATGAGGGCCATCGGCTCGGCAAAGCCGGGAGCCGCAACCATCGTGGGATGACCGCAAGCCGGCCAAAGCCGTCGATACGGTGCGTTGAGCATTTCTAATGCTGGCTTTTCGGCGTCCTGACCACCAGGCCGTCGAGCTCCGGGGTTACCTTGATCTGGCAGGAGAGGCGGGAGGTCGGTTCGAGGTCCTGGGCGAAATCGAGCATCGTTTCTTCCATGTCGGCCTTGGGCGGCAGCTTGCCGATCCACGCCGCATCGACATAGACGTGGCAGGTGGCGCAGGCGCAGGCGCCGCCGCAATCCGCGTCGATGCCCGGGATCAGGTTCTTGACGGCGCCTTCCATCACGGACCAGCCGGCCGGCACCTCGACCTCATGCTCCTTGCCGTTGTGCTCGACATATTTGATCTTCGGCATGGCTGCTCCGTTCAGACGATGTTTTTCATGGGGATGGCGGTGTCGGCAAGGCGCTGCGGCGTCACCGACGCGCCGTCCGCAATCAGCCTGCGGCCGACCAGATATTCGGGCGCCGCGTTGACCGCCTCGACCGCGGCCACCACGCCGTCGCGCAGATGAAAGGCGGCGAATTTGCGCGCCGCCGGCTCGCCGCGCACGACGATCGCGTCACCCGGCCGGGCCAGCCCCGCGATCTGCAGCTTCAGATCGTACTGGTCGGACCAGAACCACGGCACCTCGCGATAGGGCTTCGGCTTGCCGACCATGGCGAGTGCGGCGTGCCTGGCCTGGTCGATGGCGTTCTGCACGCATTCCAGGCGGATCTCGACGCCCTCGCGGCCGATATGCCGGGTGCAGTCGCCGGCCGCGAAGACCGAGGCATCGGCCGGGCACATGGCGTTCAGATCCACCACAATGCCGTCGCCGCAATCGAGGCCGGCGTCTTTCGCCAGTTCCATGTTCGGCAGGATGCCGATGCCGACCAGCGCGATATCGGCGGGATGAAGCTGGCCACCGGCGCGCACGGCTTCGACGCGGTCCCTGCCCTCGAAACCTTCGACGCTGGTGTTCAGCAGCAGCTTCACGCCCGCTTCGCGATGGGCCTGTTCGTAGAAGGCGGAGACCGGCGGCGAGACGGCGCGCGCCATCAGCCGGTCCAGCGCCTCGAACACGGTGACGTCGAGGCCGCGCTTCACCGCGACCGCGGCAACCTCCAGCCCGATATAGCCGCCGCCGACCACGGCCAGCCGCCGGCCGGGCGCGAACACGTCGCGCAGCGCATCCACATCGGCGATGTCGCGCAGGTAATGCACGCCGGGCAGATCGGCGCCGGGACACGTGACCTTGCGCACGCGTGAGCCCGTCGCCAGCAGCAGCTTGTCATAGGCCAGCGAACGCCCGTCGTTCAGCGTCACCGTCTTGCCGGCGCGGTCGATCCGGGTCGCGGCCACGCCCAGGATCAGTTCGCAGTCCGCCTGGGCGTAAAACGACTCGGGCTTCAGGAACAGCCGCTCGCGCTCCATCGTGCCCATCAGATAGGCCTTGGAGAGCGGCGGCCGCTGATAGGGCGCGAAGGGCTCGTCGCCGACCATGGTGATCGCTCCGTCGAAACCCTCGGCGCGCAGGGTCGCGACGGCCTGGGCGCCCGCCTGGCCGGCGCCGACGATGACGATGCGCTGCTGCATGTTGCCTGAAAAATCCCTGGCCCGACGGTGCTTGCGAGCGGGCTAACATGTCCGGGCGGGCCAGCGCAATCAACGCGTTGAGGGGGCGCGGCGGAGCGGCTAGAAGAGCGGCGATGAACGCCGATTCTCCCGTCTTCGAACGGACGCTGGCGCTGGCGGACGCCGCGGCGACCGAAGCGCTGGGCGGACGCATCGCCGCAGGCCTTTCGGCGGGCGACGCCGTGGCGCTGGAGGGCGATCTGGGGGCCGGCAAGACCACGCTGGCGCGCGCCATCCTGCGCGCGCTGGGCGTGACGGAAGACGTGCCGAGCCCGACCTTCACGCTGGTGCAGCTTTACGAGACGCCGCGCCTGACGGTGCGGCATTACGATCTCTACCGCATCGAGAAGCCTGAGGAGATCGACGAACTGGGCCTCGACGAGGCGCTCGGCGAAGGCGCCGCGCTGATCGAGTGGCCGGAGCGGGCGGCGGACCGCCTGCCGCCCGACCGGCTGCAGGTCGTGCTTACCAGCACGGGGGCGGAGTCGCGTCTGGCGTCCCTGCGCGGTCCGGTAAAATGGGCGCGGGCGTTCCGGGGGAACGATGCCGGCTGAGCGCGAAGAGCAGATGCATCAGTTCCTCCGTCGCGCCGGCTGGGGCGATGCCGCGCTGGCGCCGCTGCCCGGCGATGCCTCGACGCGGCGCTATACGCGCGTGACGTGGGGTGGCCGCAAGGCGATGCTGATGGACCAGCCGCAGGCCGCCGAGACGCCGGCGGCGCCGGCCGAGGCGACGCCCGACCAGCGCCGCGCACTGGGTTACAATGCGGTGGCGCGGCTGGCCGGTGGCGATGTCGCACGCTTCGCCGCCGTGTCGAACCATCTGCGCGGCCTGGGCCTCAGCGCACCGGAAATCCTTGCCGCCGATCCCGATGGCGGCTTCGCCCTGATCGAGGATCTCGGCGACGATCTCTATGCCGATGTGTTGGCGGACGGCGCCGATGCGCGCGCGCTCTACTAACATGCGGCGGATGTCCTGGTCGCGCTGCACGCGGACAGCGCACCCGCGATCCTGCCGCCGGACACGCCGCTGCATGCCTATGACGAGACCGCGCTGCTCGCCGAGATCGACCTGATGACGCAGTGGTATCTGCCGCTGGCGCTCAAACGCGAAGCCTGCGCGGAGGAGATTGCCGAACATCGCGCCCTGTGGCGCGCGGCGCTGGATGGCGCGCGCGAGCCGTCGCCGGTGTTCGTCCACCGCGACTACCATGCGCAGAACCTGCTCTGGCTGCCCGAGCGGAAAGGAGTCGCGCGTGTCGGGCTGATCGATTTCCAAGACGCGGTGGCGGGGACGCGCGCCTACGACCTGGTGTCGCTGATCGAGGATGCGCGCCGCGACGTGGCGCCCGAGATCGCGGCCGCGGCGACCGAACGCTATCTGGCGGCGATGCCGTCGCGCGATGAAGAAAATTTCCGGGCGCAGATGGCGGTGATGGCGGCGCAGCGCAATACCAAGATCGCCGGCATCTTCGCGCGTCTGGCCGTGCGCGACGGCAAGCCGCGCTATCTGGCCTATCTGCCGCGGGTCTGGGGCTATCTGAACCGCGATCTGGAGCATCCCGCCCTTGCCGGCCTCAAAGCATGGTACGATCAAACGATCCCGCGCGAGGCTCGCGGGCGCAGCGAGGGAGCATCAAGTTGAGCGTCAAGGGTCCGACACGCGCGATGGTGATGGCGGCGGGACTGGGCACGCGGATGCGCCCGCTGACCGACGACCGCCCCAAGCCGCTGGTCGTGGTGGCGGGCAGGACGCTGATCGACCATGCCATCGACCGCCTGGTTGCGGCGGGCGTGACGCTGATCGTGGTCAACCTGCACTACAAGGCCGAGATGCTGAAGGCGCATCTGGCCCGGCGCCGGGACGTCGAAATCCGCCTGTCGGAGGAGCATGAAGAATTGCTGGGCACCGGCGGCGGCATCCTGAAAGCCCTGCCGCATTTCCGGGGCGAGCCGTTCTTCGTGCACAATTCCGATTCCATCTGGGTCGAGGGGCTGGGCCGCGCGCTCGACCGCATGGTGGAACGCTGGGAACCCGAGACGATGGACGCGCTGCTGCTGATGGCCTCGATGGTGACGGCGCTGGGTTTCGAGGGCACCGGCGATTTCCAGATGGACCCCGAAGGACGCCTCACCCGCGTGCCGGAGCAGCGCGTCTCGCCTTTCGCCTATCCCGGCGTGCAGATCGTCCATCCGCGGCTTTTCGAATCCGCGCCAAGCGCGTCGTTCTCGATGAATCGGCTGTGGGACGTGGCGATCGAGCGCGAACGCCTCTATGGCATCCGGCTCGACGGCGTGTGGATGCATGTCGGCACGCCCGAGGCGGTGTCCGAAGCCGATGCCTTCCTGGCAGACCTTGTCCCCGCCTGATCCAAAACCCAACGTCCTGACGATCGCGGCAAGCCTGCCCTTCGCCGAAACGCTGGCGCGCGGATTGATCGCGCGGCTGGGCGCCGATGCCGATCCGCTGGCGCTGGCCGAAGCGACGATCTACCTGCCGACGCGGCGCGCCGCGCGCACCTTCGCCGACAGCTTCGCGCGGGTGCTGGGCGGTGCGGCGCTGCTGCCGGCCTTCAAGGCGCTGGGCGATGTCGAGGACGACGAATTGCTGTTCGACGCCGATGCGGAAGACCTTGACCTTCCGCCCGCCATCGCGCCGTTGCGCCGCCGGCTGCTGCTGGCCGCCCTGATCCGCCGCTGGGACGAGACGCGACGCACGGCGACTCTGGGCTTCGCCCAGGCCAACGCGCTGGCCGGCAGCCTGGCGCAACTGATGGACGAGGTGGAACGGCAGGGCGCCGATCTTGCCGATCTCGGCAAGCTGGCGCCCGCCGCGTTCGCCGAGCACTGGGCACAGGTCGCCGGATTCCTCGAATTGCTGCGCGATCAGTGGCCGGCGCTGGTCGCCGCCGAAGGCTGCATGAATCCGATGGCGCGGCGCAATGCCCTGCTGCGTGCGCTGGCGGCGCGGCTTGCGGCGCATCCGCCCAGGGGACCGGTGATCGCCGCCGGCTCGACCGGCAGCATCCCCGCGACCGCCGCTCTGCTGAAGGCGATCGCGCGTCTGCCCACGGGCATGATCGTGCTGCCCGGCCTCGACCGCGAACTGGACGAGGCAAGCTGGCGCGAACTCGATCCCGGCCATCCGCAATTCGGCATGAAGCAATTGCTCGAAGAGATCGGTGTTGCGCGCACAGAGGTCGGCGACTGGACGGCGACGGCGCCGGCGCAGGCGCGCGATCTGGTGCTGCGCGAGACGCTGCGCCCCGCGCCGACCACCGACGCCTGGCGCGCCCTGGCGGAGCGCGGCGGCGATACGGTGGCGCAAGGCTTCGAAGGCCTGGCGCTGGTCGAGGCGGCCGATCCGGCGGAGGAGGCGGCGGTCATCGCGCTGGCCCTGCGCGAGGCCTTGGACACGCCGGGACAGACCGCCGCGCTGGTCACGCCCGAACGCGAGCTGGCGCGCCCCGTGGTACCCGAGATGGCCAGCTGGGACATCGTCATCGACGATTCCGCCGGCAAGCCCCTGGCGCAGACGCCACCCGGCGCCTTCCTCTGCCTGCTGGCGGAAGCCGCCGATGCCGGCTTCGCGCCGGTGCCGCTGCTGGCCCTGCTCAAGCATCCGCTGGCGCAATGGAACGACGCGGCGTCGTTTCGCGGCCATGCCCGCGATCTCGATATCCTGCTGCGCGGGCCGCGTCCTGATGCCGGTCTCGACGGCATTGCCGCGCGGATCGCCAAGGCGAAGAACGCGGCGCTGCAAGCCTGGTTCACGCGCGTGGCCGAGGCGCTTGGGCCGCTGGGCGAGACGCTGGCCGGCCGCACGACATTCATTGCCGATGCGGTCGCGCGGCATGTCGAGGCGGCGGCAAACCTCTCCGACGCCGCGCTGTTGTGGCGCGGCGAAGCGGGCGAAAAGGCCGGGCTCCTGTTCGAGGAATTGTCCGAAGCCGCGGCCGATCTTCCCGCCATCGAGACGGGTGCCTATGCGCCGCTGTTCCGCGCCGTCGCGAGCCAGGTCAGCGTGCGGCCGCCCTATGGCCGCCATCCGAGGCTGGCGATCCTGGGACCGCTGGAAGCGCGGCTGCAGAGCTTCGACCGGATCGTGCTGGGCGGGCTGAACGAAGGGGTGTGGCCGGCGCAGGCGGCGAGCGATCCGTGGTTCTCGCGGCCGATGCGCCGGACACTGGGCCTCGAACAGCCCGAACGCGCCATCGGCCTTGCGGCGCATGATTTCGCCACGCTGGCCGCCGGCCGCCGGGCGATCCTCACCCGCGCCACCAAGGCCGAAGGCACGCCGACCGTCGCCTCGCGCTGGGTGCAGCGGCTGACGCAACTGACCAATGGCCTTGGTCTTAAGGATGCGCTGGCGGCGAAGAAGGATTACGTCGCACTGTCGCGTGCCCTCGACGATCCGGGACCGCCGCAGCGCATCGACCTGC